>JAAYVQ010000334.1 GCA_012517095.1 Phycisphaerae bacterium
CCGACCAGTCCAGCACCGCCGTGCCGGTATTGTAGATCGTGAATAAAAACTCCGACGGTGTCATCGGACCGCCCTGCCGACCGGTAAAGGCCGCCGGACCCGACGGTAGGATCGACCAACTGATCGTCCCGCTCGGCTTGGTTACCACCTGCAGACCGTCCTCCAGAATCCCCTTGGCCGCTTCGCCGCACTCCGGCGTGACGGTCACATTCCACATTCCCAGGGTCGCGCCCGTCAGATCGGCCTGGCAGGTAATCGTGTTCTCATCAACCACCGTCACATTTTTCGGCTCGATCTTTTCGATCGCGGAGCGATACACGACCACTTCCGAATCCACATTAATCAGTCTCCGGGTTCCACCGGTCGAATCCGTTTGGAAGAATTCGATTTCCTCGCCGCCGCCGTTCTCGAAAAAGTCCAAAACCAACGGATAGGTACCCGCCGCCGGGAAATTGAAAATCATCGTTCCCGCGGTTCGGTTGCCGTTGACATCCGATGTAGCCGGTCCGCGCGGATAGGCATACTCACCAACCAGTTCACCGTTGATCCACAGAGCAAATCCGTCGTCGCTGTTGACGCCGAAATACCGCGGACCCGCCGATTCCACATAGATGAATCCCGAAAACCGCACGGCAAAATAACTCGGATCGCCCGAATTATAGGGCGCCAAGAACGGCTGGTTACCGATAAACACCCCTTCGCTGCCGGTCTGGAACAAGTTGATCCAGGAATGGACGCCGCGGACCTGACTGAATCCGGTCGGATTGTTGAGCAATGTCGTCGCCGCCCCGATCGCGTCGAACGATTGATTCCATTGAACATATAAAGCATCAAATCCGATTTCTTCGGATCCTTTGGTAAACGCTACCTCCGTCGCGGTCCCCGGTTCGAAATTAGCGCCGTGAATCGTCAGATCGACAACACCCGTATTGCATGCCTTGCCCGGGACCACGGAAGAAATGATCGGGGCCGGTACGCGATTGACGGTGATTGAATCGACCGCTCCATCCACCGGTTCGCCGAGCGAGTTGAGTCCCTGTAGTTCGATGAGATTGGCCCCCATGGCCAGATCCACTGTTACCATAAAGACATTGTTGCCCGAAAATTCCACCGAAACCGGAACGCCATTGACGGCGACTCCCGCCACCTCCAGCGGCGCCGCTCCCTGGATTACCACCGTCGCGCCGGCCGAACAGAAATCATTCCCGCCGTTGGTCGTGATCTCGAAGACCAGTGGGGGAATCTGCGTCAGGATAAACGCCCGCCGCGCCGCAACGAACTGCTTGATGCCGTCGCGCCGCCCGACACCCTGGCCGTCCGCGATCAAGGCGTTGGCCGCATCGTCCAGGTAACGGTCGAACGCCGTCGGCGGATCAGCCGTTCCGTAGGAGGTCTGCCACGGTCCGCTGATCAACTCGGCGAAGGCCTGCAGATACAGCCGTCGATACTTGGGATAATTCAGGAATTGTACGACTTCGGGAAATTGACCCGAGGTGTAAAACAGATCGGTGCCGGACCCATGACCCGAGCCCAGCGTAAAATCGATATCCCAGGGCAACAAATACCACTTGTTCTCGGTCGTGGCATAATAGAACGCGTTGTTCTTGCTACGAGTGTAGCCGTAGCTGTCCCAGTCGCCCACCGCATGACGGATCGCCAAAACCCGGGCGAACTGTTCGGGATGAATGTACTGTTCGATCGTCTGTTCATAGGCCGGATCGCTGGAGGGAAGATTCATCGCCGCGGCGAAATCAAACAGGTGTGTCCACTCGTCGTTTTCCCGATGACCGCGTTTTTCAAAATTCCATCGCCAGGTCTCATTGAGCCGCGGATGAGCTGAGTCATACCGCAGTCCCTCGTCCCGATTGGCAAATCCGGTTCCATCGGTGGTGTATTCGAAGTAATCGTCGATCTTGTGCAGATAGCCGTCGGCGTCTTCGGGGAACCATCGTTCGACATAATCCGTATCCACCTGCTGGACATCCTCATAGCTTCCGTAACTGTTCCCATTGTAAATCGGCCGGACATAATCCGACATCGAATAATGCAATCCCATCTGTTTGTAGAACCAGTACGAGGCCCGTTCCTGCAAGGGTCCCCGGCTTTCACCCTCGGTATTGTCGAGATTGACTTCTTCCCGTCCCCGAAAATTCTGGTCCGGATTGAAATCGATCCGCATCGCGATACGGCCGCGAGGATCTCCGCCGAACCCGCTCCGCAAAAACGGGCTTCCGCGGCGGCGGAATGCGGCGTTGTAGAACACCTCTTTGTCGTTATACACAAAAGTACAGTCCACCAGCTCATTGGACAGGTTGGGGCGACTGGTAAAGGCGCTGATCACGCCGTTGGACATCCACACGCGATAACTGGCAAACGGCCCGGAATAGGGTGTGTCACCCACACGAACCAGGCAGGTCCGTACGGGCACTTCCGCCGAGGGCTCCAGATTGGTCGGGAATCGCGTGGCGGCCGATCCGCCGTCAATGGCCGTAATGAAAAACGCCCGCATGGTTCCGGCCGCGGCGCCGGGAATCACTCCCGTATAGATCCCGTCTCCGGCAACCGTGTCGCTGTCGGTTCCGTTATCGACCATCGCGATCTGCGTGAAGTTCGTTGTTCCTTCCGATCGGTAGTTCAGGTACGCCGTCGGCGCGCCGTCGGTATCGGTGATCCGCGCCGTCACCACGATCGCCTGATTGGCAGTCGGGAGAACCGGCGAATGCGCGATTTCGCGGATGTCCGGCCCGCGGTTGGCGACATAGGCCGTATTCTGCTCGCCGGGCGTGCCGAGATTCATCGGTACCGTCAGTTCAAATGCCTTCGACGGCCGCGGCGGCTGAACGGGGGAATTCGGCTGCGAAACCCGCGTGAGCAGATACCGGCTGCCGCGTAACCACTTGGCCTTTCCGCGGAAAGTGACCCCGTCGGAATAGACACTCGATATCGATTGATTAATCCGATTGGCTCCGGGATCGCCGTGGCCGGTGGAAATCAAATGCAGCGATTGGGAACCGCTGTATGCGGCCTCAGTCGTCACGAATGATCGCGTGTGATTGCCGAGAATCGTCCAGCCGGTCTCGCCGCTTTCAAAGCCGTTGTTGGTCAGCCGTTGCGTTCCCCCGATAACGACCTGAAGATCATCCAATAGGATCTCGGCGCGGTTGAGCATAATCAGGTCAAATACCGAAACCGTGTCGTGCGTGTATTGCGAATCGCTGGAGCTGATGGTGGTTTCGAAAGATTGCCAGCCCGATTTTCCGGATTCGTCGCTGTCGGCCCAGGCGTCGGGCGCGTCGTTGTTTTCCTCCGGATCGCGCAGTTCCATGCTGGCGCCTTCGCCGTCGGACCACTTCGGCCAGCGGCCGCCATCCACATAGGTCACTTCGTCAGCCACGACCAGAAAGGTCTCCAGCAGGCCGGTCTGCGGATTGGTCTGCTGAATTGGGTAGGACAATTGAATTCGTTCGCCGTTGTTACTCAGCGTGCCGGTGTAGGGACCGAACAGATTCGTTCCGGCAATCAGGTTCGGATACACCGTTGCCAGGAAGGTGGTGTCCTTGGCCACAACGACGAATGATTTGCCGCCGATGGACGCCCCCGCGGGGAAAGTATAGGAACATCCCGCGGTGAAGGCCCAGTTTTCCAGCGAGACAGGAGTATCGCCGCGATTGTACAACTCGATAAATTCGTAGCGATCCTCTCGCGTGAAGTGCTGATACATGATCTCGTTGATGACGATGTCGTGGATCAGGGGTTTTGCATTAGCGGCATTTTCGGTCGCCGAACTCAGGATACTCAGATACGGCGATCCGTCGGGATATCGGCCGTAGGTCACATCCGGCGGGGTTACGGGAAAACGAACCGCGTCGAGAATTCGAACCGCGACGAGGATCGGATCGGTTTTGGCCGCGGTGACATAGACGGTTTCGCCGTTGAATTCCAGACCGAACGGAAAACCGTCGGGAGCCGTTCCCTGATGAACAGAATAATACTCGCCCGGCTGAAGAACGACGCCGTCGGGCAACTTGAATTGCAGCAGGTTCATCCGATCATCGCTCAGATATACCGCGCTCAGATCAACCTCCTCCGGACCCGGATTGTACAGTTCCAGCCAGTCGGTCCCCGGCGCCGCATCGCTGTTGGCCAGCAACTCGTTGATGACCAGCCGCGCCTGAAGATCGTTGGCGGCGCCCGTCGGTTTCTCCACCGCGCGGAGAACCATGCACCCGAAAGCGTCGCTGCTACCGGATGTGGCGTTGTTGTGGAATTGCATGGCCAGAACATTGGTTCCGGGCACCAGCAAATTCAAAAACCCGGTCAAGTCGGGATTATCCACCGGCGGCTCCCAACCGCTACCGCGTCCCCAACTGTACGGAGGCGGTGTTGCGGTGGCGTATTCTGAGGCAGCGACCCGAGTTCCGTTCAGGTACAAGACATAGTCGTCATCGTATCGGATTTCGGTCGAAAGTTGCGAAAAGGAAGCGATCTGCTTGGCCGTCAAATTGAACTTGATCCGGATGTAAGCCGAAATGTAATTTCCATTCATGGGATTGGGCGGATACGGAGATGTTAATGACAAATTCGTTCGGATGTAGTTCATTTCCTCGGAACTGCCGCTGTATCCATAACCGTTATTTCCGTCTATCCAAGATGTATTTTCCACAAAATCGATCTTCGTCCAATTGATCGTGGGCGAGCCGCCAACGGGCGACGGCTCCGTGGTTCCTTTGAAGTAACGGCCGGCGGAACCGATATCGACCAGCGTGACGGTTTTGGCGCCTTCGGGATCTTTTTGAAGCGCATCGGCGACGCCGGGATTTCCGCCGATGTTACTGCTGGCGGCCCATGAGGTTGCATCGTCGGGATTGCCGCCCTGTTTGATCAGGATCAGCGAGTGCCCAGCGCCGTCCGCCGAGACCGGCCAGGGATCCGAATCCTTATATTCAAACGAAAGTACGATTCCACCATTGGGATTGGAAAGCTCAATGCCTTCTCCATCGTTGCTGAACCGGCCAGTAAAAGGGCCGTAAACGGTTTCGAGACCGTAGGACGCTTTAACCGCATCGGGATCG
>JAAYVQ010000045.1 GCA_012517095.1 Phycisphaerae bacterium
GCCGATCCGCACCGCAGGGTTTCCCTCCTGGCCGGTCATCGGCCAAACCGAGGACAAGGCCTGGATGGAGGTTCTGCACAGCGGCAAGTGGTTCCGCGGATATGGACAGGAGGTCAACCGCTTTGAGGAGGCCTATGCCAAACTGAATGGGGCCAAGCACTGCGTGGCCACGGCCAACGGCACCAGTTCCCTGTGGGCCGTGCTGGAAGGATTGGGCGTCGGGCCGCGCGATGAGGTTATTCTGCCGCCGTATACCTTCATCGCGACATTGAATGTTGTTTTGCTGCAATACGCACTGCCGATCTTCGTGGATAGCGACCCGGATAGTTTTCAAATCGATGCGCGGAAGATCGAGGCGGCGATCACCGAACGGACCAGGGCGATTATGCCCGTGCACATCGGCGGATCGCCGGCGGATCTGGATGCGATTCTGGCCATCGGGGCCAAGCACAAGATTCCGGTGATCGAGGACGCCTGTCAGGCGCATCTGGGCCAATGGCGAGGCCGGAATCTCGGTTCGCTGGGCACAGCCGGATGTTTTAGTTTTCAGGCCAGCAAGAATCTCAACGCCGGCGAAGGCGGTGCGATCCTGACGGACGACGCCGAACTGGCACAGAAGTGTTACGCCTTCCACAACAACTGTCGCGGGCGCAACATCGCCGGATACAACTTCCAGTACATGGGCCGGCGCGGGGCCAATCTGCGAATGACGGAGTTTCAGGCGGCACTGCTGATGTCGCAGATGACGCGAGTCGAAGAGCAGACCCGGATTCGCAATGAGAACGCGACCTATCTGACCGACCAGCTCAAGCAGATTCCGGGCATCAAACCGGCCAAGTTATATGATGGCTGTACCCGCAGCGCGTATCATCTCTATATGTTCCGCTATGACGGGGAGGCGTTCGGGGGAGGCCTGACTCGAAGCAAATTCATGAGGGCCCTTGAAGCCGAGGGGATCCCATGTTCGAGCGGGTACTCGCCGCTGAACAAAGAACCCTACCTCAAGGACCAGATCGTCTCAGGGGTTTATCGAAAACTTTTCGGCGATTCTGTGATCAACGCATGGCAAGAGCGCACGCAATGTCCGGCCAACGACAAGCTTTGCCAGGATGCGATCTGGTTCACGCAGACGATGCTGCTGGGGCCGCGATTGGACATGGACCACATCGTCACGGCGATCACAAAGATCCACAAACACGCCGCGGAACTGGCAAAGGCGTAACCGAATTCGGATGGAGAATAAATGCAATCGGTCAAAATTACGGCAATCCTGTCGTTTCTTGTATTGGGCTTTTCCATGAAATCCGCCTCTCCAGCGGCCGAATCAACGGCAGTGAAGAAACTGACGGCCCGGACTTTCAATTCCGGATTTCCCGACGCGCATGATACCTACAACGGAATGGGAACCGGAAGCGATGGGCGGATCTATTATGTTCTCTGCAGCGAACGATTCGATGTCGGGGCACAAATGTTCGCGTTCGATCCGACCACGCAGAAGATTCAGCATCTCGGCGACCTGACGGAGGCCTGCGGTGAAAAAGGCAAAAACACCATCGTGCAGGGCAAGAGCCATGTCAACTTCGTCGAGGCGGACGGCAAACTGTATTTTTCCACGCACATCGGCTATTACAGCATCATCGACGGGATGGAAAAGATGGGAATCCCCCCCGCCGGATGGAAGCCGTATCCCGGCGGGCATCTGCTGGCCTATGAGATCAAAACCGGTCGATTCGAGGACTTGGGCATCGTGCCGCAAAACGAAGGCGTTCTGACGACAAACATGGATAGCCGTCGCGGGCGGATCTTTGGCCTGACCTGGCCGAAGGGGATTTTCTTCCGTTTTGATGTCGCCAAAAAAGACATGAAAAATTTTGGTTCAGTTTTTGCCGAAGGGGAAAACGGCAAAGGCGCAAGTTACCGAACGATCTGCCGTTCGATCGCCGTCAATCTCGACGACGGCTCGGCGTGGTTTACGAATTCCGAAGGTACCCTCTTCCGCTACGATGCCCAGAGTGATTCTTTGTCGCCGATCGTCGGTGAAGACATGAAGAAGGATTACTTCGGTCTGTATGATCCGACCTCGGCCGGACACATGGGGTACAACTGGCGACAGACCTTCTGGTATGAGCCGGACAATGCCATCTACGGGGTTCACGGAAATTCGGGATATCTGTTTCGACTCAATCTGCGCGGTGGGCCGCGAATGGAAGTACTCGAACGCTTGACTTCGACGCCATCCAAGCTCAGCGGCATGTTCGATCAATTCAGCTATGGGTATCTGGGTTTTGGGCTGGGGCCGGACGGTCGGACGATTCATTACCTGACCGGCGCGCCGATTTACGAAAACGGACGGCGAGTCAAGGGCAAAGACAGCACCGCGATGGGCGAGGCCAAAGGGCTTGAGAATCTGCATCTGATCACCTGGGACATTCCCACGGAAACCTATCGGGACCACGGAGCCATCTTTTACGAGAACGGCGATCGGCCGCTGTATGTTAACTCGTTGGCGGTCGGCAAAGACGACAGCGTGTATTTCCTGGCTCGGATCAAAGAAAACGGAAAGACCCGAACAGATCTGGTCCAGGTCCGGGGATCGTTTGGGCAAAAACCGTAATGTCCGGGAAGAGCGGTTTCAGCATCAAGGAGACATCCGTATGAATTTCTTCAGATTGCTGTGTTGTTTCGGATTGCTTGTCAGTTCGCTGTATGCCGCTGATTTTCAGGTCGGAGTAGCGAAGACGGCAATCACGCCGCCGGTGCCGTTCTGGCTAACGGGATACGCGGCTCGGACCAAACCGGCTGACAGCGTACGAATGGAGTTGTGGGCCAAGGCCCTGGCGATTCAGGATGATCAGGGCGGCCAGGCGGTGATCATTACCACGGATGTGATCGGCCTGCCGCTGGAAATTTCCGATACTGTCGCGGAGCGGCTGGCGAAAAGCAACGGATTCAAACGGTCGGAAGTTTTGTTCAACTCTTCGCATACCCACGCCGGGCCGGTCATCTGGCCAAACCTCCGCGTGATGTTCGAGTTCGACGAAAAGGAACTCGCCCGTGTGCGGGAGTATGCCGCAAAGTTAACCGACAATCTGGAGGCGGTAGCGAACGAGGCGATCCGGAAACTGGCTCCGGCAAAATTGTCTTCCGGACAGGGCACCGCGGACTTTGCGATCAATCGCCGTGAACAGACGGCCGCGGGATTCCGCATCGGAGTCAATTCAAAGGGGCCAATGGATCATTCCGTTCCGGTTCTGCGGGTAACTGGCGAAGATGGGACTTTGCGGGCCGTGCTGTTCGGATACGCTTGTCACAATACCACGACCGGCGGAGATTTTTACCAAGTCAACGGCGATTACGCCGGCGCGGCTCAGCTTGAAGTGGAGAAGACGCATCCCGGCACAATCGCGATGTTTATGATCTTATGCGGGGCCGACCAGAATCCCAATCCGCGCGGTACGGTGGAACATGCGGACCAGTACGGCCGGACGCTGGCGGCTGCCGTGGAGAAGGCCCTGTCCGGAGAGATGAAGGCCGTTCGTCCGCCGTTGCGATGCGCATATCGGGTGATTGATCTGGAGTTTGCTCCGCATACCCGGGAACAATTTCAAACCGAATCACAGAACGCTGACCAATATCGCCAGCGCCGCGCACGACTCATGCTCGAAGCTTATGATCAGGGCAAACCCATCCGGACCCTATCTTACCCCCTTCAGGTGGTCCGCTTCAACGAAAACCTGACCTTCCTGGCGATGGGCGGGGAAGTCGTGGTGGATTATTCCTTGCGGGCCAAACGGGACTTCCCGTCGGAAAACCTTGTCGTCGCCGGATACAGTAATGATGTCAGTTGTTATATCCCATCGCTGCGAGTCCTTCGCGAAGGCGGATATGAACCCGATATCAGCATGATCTATTACGGCCAGCCGGGACCTTTTGCGGAAAATGTCGAGGAGGTCATTTTCCAAAACATTCGGGACCTTTTGATGCAGGTTGGCGGAAGAGAAAGCCGCCTGGTTTCGGTCGATCACTGACCCGATGACCTTTCTCTATCAGGGCCGGACGGATAGGGCGAAGAAGTATTGCGGGAGAAAAAGATTATGAAAACCCAGATCATCATTCTTACGCTCATTTTCGTTTGTGGAGTTGGTCTCGGCGGGATGGAGAATCCTTCAGGGCAGCCGTGGCTGGGGATTCATGTAATGATGACCAGCAAGGATACGACGGAGGAATTGACAGGGGTCATCGCGGAATTGTCCAAGCTTGGCGTTACGGTTCTGGTCACGGAGATCAACTACGGATTCGAGTACCAGTCCCATCCGGAGTTGAGGGGGGATGATCCCAACAGCAAGGCGGCAATCCGAAAACTGGCGGCCGAGTGTCGTAAGCACAAGATGCGCCTGATTCCGCAGTTCCAGTGCCTGGGGCATCAGTCGTGGGCGGAGACCACTGGGTCGCTATTGACGCAACATCCGGAATTCGATGAAACGCCGGGAAAATATCCACAAAATCAGGGGATCTATTGTCGGAGTTGGTGTCCGTTGCATCCCCAGGTCAATGCGATCCTCTTCGACCTGATGGACGAACTGATCGAGGCGTTCGAGGCGGACGCGTTGCATGTGGGGATGGACGAGGTGTTTCTGATCGGCGATGAGGCCTGTCCCCGCTGTAAAGGCAAGGACAAGGCGGAGTTGTTTGCCAAGGCCGTGAATGATTATCACCAGCACCTGGTCGGCAAGCGGAAGGTCGAGATGTTGATGTGGGGCGACCGTCTGATCGACGCGGGGAAGATTCCGTATGGAGAATGGGAAGCCAGCGCCAATGGCACGGCCGGAGCGATCGACCGGATCCCGAAGGATATCGTGATCTGCGACTGGCACTATGAGCCGCGCTCGGCCTATGAGTCGGTACCGATGTTCGTCGAAAAGGGTTTTCGCGTCTGGCCGGCCAGTTGGAAGAATCCGAAATCCGCCAAGGCCTTGATCGACTATTCCAGGACGGTTGCCAGTCCGAAGATGCTCGGACATCTGAATACAACCTGGGGATCCGTTCAGCCGAAAGATTTGATTCATTTTGAATCCTTGCGATATTCAGTCCGGGCATTCAATACAGAACCAGAATCCTATCTGGCAAAGATCCGCGACTTGATGCAGCAAGCTTGGCCGGGAAATCGAACAGTCAACATCGTCTGCCACGGACATAGTGTTCCGGCGGGGTATTTCAAGACGCCGGTCGTGGATACCTTCGACGCGTATCCGCATTTGCTGCACCAGGCCCTTAAGGCACAGTACCCTCTCGCCGTGATCAATGTGATCGTCACGGCCATCGGCGGCGAAAATTCGGACAGCGGAGCCAAACGATTCGAGGCGGATGTTCTTGCCCTTCGGCCGGATGTCGTCACAATCGATTATGGTTTGAACGATCGGGGGATCGGGTTGAACAAGGCGCGGGAAAATCTGACAGCCATGATTCAGCAAGCGAAGGCCAAAGGGATTAAAGTATTGCTATTGACGCCCACGGCGGATCTGTCGGCGGCGTTGAATGATCCCATGGACCCGCTCAATCAACAGGCGGAAATGATCCGGTCCGTTGCCCAATCTCAGCAGGTCGGTTTAGCGGATAGTCTGAAAGTATTTCAGGATTATGTCGCCCAAGGCGGACAACTGGAAGACCTCATGTCCCAGGTGAATCATCCAAACCGAAAGGGGCATGATCTGGTCGTCAAGGAACTCATGGAATGCTTCAAAGATTAGAAACGATTTCACACTCCATGCGAAGAACAGATTGGCCGATTCCGTATTCTATCGTTCAGATGTGCCAGGGGGCACGATAGGGTTTGGAGAGCATCCGGTTGGCCGGATCGTTGTCGATGAATCGCTCGTGATTCGGATCCCAGCGGAGTTTGCGTTTCAGGAGCATGGCGATATTGCCCAGGTGGCAGACAGTCGCAGAGCGATGGCCGATCTCGACGGGGGCGGCGGGTGTACCGCGGGATTTGACGGCACCGATGAAATCGCGGTAATGGTTGACGCTGGAGCCGAGGCGAATGTCGTTGGGGCCGAAGATTACGGTTTGCAGGTTTTCCGGCCAGCAGGAAAACCCGCGATAACCGGTCTGGACCCAGCCGCGGTCGCCTTCGAAACGGATCTGGACATCCTCGGGACCGGTCTTGCAGATCAGTTCGACACCATTGGCATACAAGGCCCTGAAATGAACCCTGGTTGGGGCGGTAAATAAACCGTCGGAAGGAAATTCACCGCCAAGATCTTCGACTTCGACCGGGCCCGTCCGTTCGGTGTCGTTACCCCATTGCGCCAGATCAATCGAGTGAGCCCCATAATTTGTCGTTTGTCCCCCCGAATAATCCAGATTGAAGCGAAAGTTGTATAAACAACGATCGGGATGATACGGTACATACGGAGCGGGTCCAAGCCACCGGTCGTAATCAAAACCATCGGGGACCGGTTGCGGTGTCCAATCGTGGGCGGGGGCGGTCTTGTTGTTGGGGCCGACAATGGCGATCATCCGGCGGAGCCGGCCGATGCGGCCGTTGCGGACCAGTTCGCAGGCAAAACGCGATTGCTGGTTGGAGCGTTCGTGGCTGCCGGTCTGGAGAACGACATTGAAAAGACGAACGGCCTCGACGATCCGGCGGCCTTCGTCGATGGTCAGCGCCAGAGGTTTTTCGCAGTAGATATCCTTGCCGGCGCGTGCGGCCGCGATGGCCATGATCGCGTGCCAGTGATCGGGGACGGTGATGACGACGGCGTCGATGTCGGGACGGGCCAGGAGTTCGCGATAATCGACACAGGCATAACAACCGCGAATCGACGAATTCGGATGGTTCTTCGAATAGAATTCATCGACGATTTGTTGTGCCGGCTCCCGGCCGAGATACTGGCTGGCGGTTTTGTATCCATAGCTGGCCCGGTTGACATCGCAAACCGCGCGTACATGAACATCCGAAAACTGCAGAAAACCCTTGAGATTATTGACACCCTGATTTCCCGTGCCGATGAATCCCAGGACAATCCGATTGCTGGGTGCTGAGGAGCACATAATGGAGGAGGGAAGGAGTGTCGGAATCAGAAATGTGGTTCCTGCGGTCAAGGCCGATTTGAGGATCCTTCGGCGAGTCAGATTCGAGACTGGCCTATTGAACGGTTTCATTCTATCAGTATAACACGACGAATCGATTTCTGAAAAGCCCCAATTATCGCTTATAATCCTTATTTTTAAGACAATAATTGAGAATTCATGATTGTAGAAATTAATCAAAAATTGATCGGATTTTTATTGACTACCGATTCGATAATATTATAATTAATATTATTGCCATGGTTATGGTAGTATATAAAGGTCGTGCGTATGAAGATATCGATGCGTTCCAGATATGGTTTGCGGCTAATGGTTGAGTTGGCTGCTCATGGTGGCAAGGGGCCCTTGTTACTGAAAAATATCGCACGGGCTCAGGAGATATCCGAGAAGTATTTGAGCCAAATTGTGATCGACTTGAAGGCCGCTAATCTGATTTCCGCAACCCGCGGAGCCCATGGAGGATATATGCTCTCCCGCCCCCCTGCCGAGATTACAGCCCTGGATATCATAACAGCACTGGAAGGGGATTTGACTCTGGTCGAGTGTACGCGGAATCCGAATCGTTGTCGGCGGGAATCGCTGTGCGTCAGCCAAAGCGTCTGGGAGAGACTGTCACAGGCCATGACGCAGACGCTTGAAGAAATCCGCCTATCGGATCTGGTAGAACAACTACGAGAAAAAACCAAAGAGACAGTCATGTTCGAAATATAGGACAATCACAGGAGAGGATTATGGCAAATTCGGGTAAGAATCTACACATTGAGACTTTGGCCCTGCATGGCGGACAAAAACCGGATCCGACCACGGGAGCCAGGGCTGTGCCGATCTATCAAACGACTTCGTACCAGTTCAAGAGCAGCGAACATGCTGCGAATCTGTTCGCACTAAAAGAGTTCGGCAACATTTATACGCGACTGATGAATCCGACGACGGATGTGCTGGAACAGCGAATCGCGGCACTGGACGGCGGGGTCGGGGCGCTGGCGGTAGCGAGCGGACAGTCGGCAATCACCCTGGCACTGCTGAACATCGCCAAGGCCGGAGATGAGATCGTGTCGGCGGACAACCTGTACGGCGGGACTTACACGCTGTTTCATTACACCTTCGCGCGAATGGGGATCAGGGTCAACTTCGTCAAGTCCAACGACCTGGCCGGATTTCAGAAGGCGATCACGCCCAAGACCAAAGCGATCTACGCAGAGAGTATCGGTAATCCAAAGCTGGATGTGGCGGATCTGGACGCCTTGGCGGCGCTGGCCCACAAAAACGGGATTCCGCTGGTGCTGGACAACACGGTATCGCCCTTTTTACTCCGGCCAATCGACCACGGTGTGGATATCGTGGTGTATTCGGCGACCAAGTTCATCGGCGGACACGGGACAAGTATCGGCGGATTAATCGTGGATTCGGGCAAGTTCGACTGGACTAATGGAAAGTTCCCGCTGATCGCTGGGCCGGATCCGAGTTATCACGGGCTGGATTTCGTCGAAGCGCTGGCACCGCTGGGGAACATCGCCTACATCATCAAGGCCCGGGTGACGCTCTTGCGGGATCTGGGACCGGCGATGTCGCCGTTCAACTCCTTCCTGTTTCTGCAGGGGCTGGAGACGCTTCATCTGCGGATGCCGCGGCATTCGAGCAACGCGCTGGCGGTGGCGGAATATTTGCAGAAACATCCGAAGGTTTCGTGGGTCAATTATCCGGGCCTCTCGTCAAGTCCGGAATTTTCGCGAGCGAAAAAGTATCTACCGCAGGGGGCCGGCGCGATCATCGGTTTCGGGATCAAGGGCGGGAGCGAAGCGGGCAAAAAGTTTATCGACTCATTGGGCCTGGTTTCGCACCTGGCCAACATCGGTGACGCCAAAACGCTGGCGATCCACCCGGCGACGACGACCCACCAGCAACTGTCGGCCGAGGAACAACTGGCCACGGGAGTGACGCCGGATTATATCCGTCTGTCGATCGGGCTGGAGCACATCGACGACATCAAGGCCGATCTCGAACAGGCGCTGGACAAGGCAACCCAATAATTCAAATTACGAGGCAATGATGAGCATATACAATAACATTGCACAGACAATCGGACGGACACCGCTGGTTCGACTGCATCAGATCAGTCGCGATACGGGGGCCCAGGTTGTGGGCAAGCTGGAATTTTTCAATCCGCTGTCAAGCGTCAAGGATCGGATCGGCCAGGCGATGATCGACTCTGCGGAGGTTAACGGCCTGCTCAAGCCCGGTGGACGGATCGTCGAGCCGACCAGCGGAAATACGGGGATCGCGCTGGCGTTTATCTGCGCCGCCCGGGGGTATCATTTGACATTAACAATGCCGGAATCGATGAGCATTGAGCGGCGGAAGATCCTCAAAGGGCTGGGCGCGGAACTGGTCCTGACACCCGCCGCCGAAGGAATGAAAGGCGCGATCAATCGGGCGAAAGCGATCACGACTGAAGACTCGAAGATTTTCATGCCCCAACAGTTTGATAACCCCGCAAATCCGGAGATTCACCGGCGGACGACCGCCGAAGAGATCTGGGCGGATACCGGAGGGGGCGTGGATTTCCTGATCAGCGGCGTAGGCACGGGCGGTACGATCACGGGGATCGCCGAGGTGATCAAATCGAGGCGGCCATCGTTCAAGGCCATCGCGGTCGAGCCGGCGCAGAGCCCGGTCCTGACGCAAACGCTGGCCGGCAAGGAAGTCAAGCCGGGCCCTCACAAGATCCAGGGAATCGGTGCGGGGTTTGTCCCGTCGGTGCTGAACCTGAAGATTATCGACGAGGTCATTGCGGTCGATCAGGATGAGGCCATTGCCGCCTCGCGTCACATGGCCAAGACCGAAGGGATCTTCGTCGGGATTTCCAGCGGCGCGGCATTGACGGCGGCGCGGCTTGTCGCCGGCCGGCCCGAGAACAAAGGCAAACTGATCGTCGTGATCCTCCCAAGTTGTGCGGAACGGTATCTGTCATCGGCTTTGTTCGCGGATATCACCGAATAACAAAAGTCCTTCATTGAATCAGGAACCGATGATGAAATTCGCCACTCGAGCCATTCGTGTCGGACAGGAACCGGATCCGGCCACCGGGTCGATCAATGTCCCGATCTACCAGACGGCCAACTTCGTTTTTCAGGGTGTGGGAGAACCCGGGCCGTATGAATATTCCCGCACCTCCAATCCGACCCGCCGCGCGTTCGAGGAATCTCTGGCCTCGCTGGAGGAAGGCAAGCACGGACTGGCCTTCGCTTCCGGGATGGCGGCCATCGATGCGGCATTGTCGATCCTGCGACATGGAAATCATGTCATCGTATCGGAGAACCTGTATGGGGGGACCTACGGGCTCATCGAGAGAGTTTGGAAGGAGCGCGGGGTGGAATTTTCGTATGTGGACGGCACGCGGCCGTCCGCCTTCGCCGAGGCGATCCGGCCGACAACCCGTATGGTCTGGATCGAAACACCCGCCAATCCCCTGCTGCAACTGGTCGATGTCCGGGCGGTCGCCGAGATCACACGACGGCGCGGACTTGTCCTTGTGGCCGACAACACCTTCGCGTCGCCGTATTTCCAGCGGCCTCTGAATCAGGGTGTCGATGTCGTCGTGCACAGCGCGACCAAGTATATCAGCGGCCATTCGGATGTGATTGCCGGGGCGATCGTCGTCAACGATGCACACCTGTTCGAACAACTGTCTTTGTACCAGAAGATTGCCGGGGCCGTGGCGGGACCGTTTGACAGTTGGCTGTGTCTTCGGGGCCTGAAGACCCTGGCGATACGGATGATGCAACACGCATCTAACGCCCAGCGTGTCGCCGAGTGGCTGGCCGGAGACAAACGAGTCGAGTCGGTATTGTATCCCGGCCTGTCGAGTCATCCGCAACACCAGTTGGCCCGCGCCCAGATGGACGGCTTTGGGGCAATTGTCACGCTACGACTCCAAGGTGAGATGGAAGGGGTCAAACGATTCTTCGACGGGCTTGAGGTTTTTTCATTCGCCGGAAGTCTCGGCGGGGTCGAGTCTCTGGTCAGTCACCCGTGGACGATGAGCCACCAATCCCTGAGCCCGGAGGACAAGAACCGAATCGGGATCACGGAGGGAACCATCCGATTGTCGATCGGGATCGAGGACGCAGACGACATGATCGCCGATCTGGATAAGGCGCTGGCAAGGGTATGAGCGATTCGGACTCGCGAACGAACGATGAATTCGATATAATGGCCCCGCGTGTAATTGGATCGTATCAAACAGGATAATCAATCGCGGGAATATGTGAAGATTCTGGAGCCGACATTTGGCGGGTTTTCCGGAGGGGAAAACCAGTCGATCGCCGTCTTGATGAGCGGCGGAGTCGATAGCAGCGTCAGCGCATACCGACTGAAGCAGGCCGGTTGGAATGTCGTCGGGATTACGATGATTATCCCGATGGCCTGCCAGTCGGGCAAGCGGGCCTGTTGCGGGGCGGATGCGGCGTTCGTCTGCGAACGGTTGGGACTGCCGCATTATTTCGTCAATGTAGCCGATGAGTTTAATCAACGGATCGTCGAGCCCTTCCGTCAGGCCTATGCGTCCGGCTATACGCCGAACCCCTGCGCCGAGTGCAACGCGGCGTTGAAATTCGGCGTATTGTGGGATGCTCTGGAAGCACAGTTCGGGATCACCCATCTGGCCACCGGGCACTATGCACGGCTGGTCCGCAACGGCTCTACTCGGTTGGCCTGCGCCAAAGATGCGGACAAGGACCAGAGCTACTTTCTCTATGGAATTCCCCGACGACGGCTGGAGCGGCTGGAGTTGCCGGTGTCGGAATTGACCAAGCCGCAGGTGCGCAAGATCGCGCGGGAGGCGGGGATCCCGGTTTCGGAAAAACCGGAGAGCATGGAGTTGTGCTTTGCTGGCGAGGGCGATTATCGGTTGGCGCTGGGATTGACTTCCGAACCGGGGGATTTGCTCGATATCGACGGAAACAAGATTGGAACGCATACGGGCATCGCCAATTACACGATCGGTCAGCGGCGGGGATTGGGATTTGCCGGCGGGCAACCGCTGTATGTCTGCCGGATCGACCCGACCGTTAACACGGTGACGCTGGGGACGCGCGAACAGGTAAGTTCACGGACGGTTGGTGTTGAGAATACCAATGTCCTGATCGATCAGGACTGGATCGCCGGTCGGCGGCTGACGGGCAAGGTGCGGTCATACGCCGGGCGGGATGCCTGCACGATCATGGAAGTTGGCGAAGGAACCGCGACGGTGGAATTCGAACGGTCGATCTTTGCGCCGTGCCCGGGACAGAAACTGGTTTTATATAACCAGGCCGATGAGGTGGTCGGCGGCGGATCGATCCGGAAGGACACGATTATTCGGGGGTGATGGAATTGCACTTCATCCAGTTTTGTGCCAGAACGACGAAGTCTTCAAAATCCACCGAACAATCCCCGTTGAGATCGCCCGCCGGTTTTTCCGCGCAAACCGGAGCCGTCTGTGTGATCGTCGCACACTGAATGATGACATTATTGACCGGCACATTACTCATGCTGCCTTTGGTGGTCGTCGGCAATGCCGCGATCGCGTTCACAAGCTCCATCCCGCTGACAACCCTGCCGAATACGCAGTAACCGTATTTGCTGTAGGCATTATCCGAGGCGTCATACAGAACCGGCGCATAATTTAGAAACACATTGTCCACCTGATTGATGAAAAACTCCGATGTCGCCGAATGCGGATACGGCGTCCGGGCCATCGCCAGGGTTCCGGCCGTATTGGAAAGCCCGTTGGAACTTTCATTGACGATCGCCGGTTGCGTGGCCCTTTTGACAAGGTTGGTATCGTATCCGCCGCCCTGAATCATAAAACCCGAGATGACCCGGTGAAAAATCAAACCGGCATAGTGTCCGCTCTGGACATACTGGATGAAGTTGGCGACCGTAACGGGGGCCTTATCGGCATACAGCTCCAGGACAATCGATCCGCTCACGGCCCCGGACAGATTCAGTGTTACCTGCGGATTCGACGCCTGGACCATGCCGCAAACAGCCGATAATATCAAAACCAAATACGCGCAAACTTTCATCACGAACTCCTCAACAGTTGATCCAAATTGTATCAGAAATCAGGACAAAAGTCAAGGATTTTAGAATCCCCCCGAGCGATCGAAGGTTTCATGGACCGGTTTTGAAACGGGCAAGGATTGCCACAGGGAGATAACTCTATTCGTTTGTTCTTTTGGAATCTCGATTCTCGCGTCCCCGGAGGAGCGTCCGATAGAGGTCTTCATCCTCGTCCGAAAAGCAGCAGAAAATGACATCTATCGAACCGTTCATCTTGGATTGATAAGTCTCAACGGCCCTGACCGCAATGCGGGCCGCCTGATCGGGAGGATAGCCGTACACGCCGGTGCTGATACACGGAAATGCGATGGAGGCCAACCCCTTCTTGCAAGCCAGGTCCATCGAGTTCCAGTAACAGTCATAGAGCAGCGCCTCTTCTCCGTGTCCCCCTCCCCTCCACACCGGCCCGACCGTATGAATGACATGTTGGGCCAAAAGCTGATACCCCGAGGTCATCTTCGCCTGGCCCGTCTGGCATCCTCCCAGACGACGGCATTCCTCCAAAAGTCCCGGCCCCGCCGCGCGGTGGATGGCCCCGTCCACGCCGCCGCCCCCCAGCAGGGTCTTGTTCGCCGCATTAACGATCGCATCCGCCCGAATCTTCGTGATGTCGCCTTTGACAATTCGAATCATGATCATGTCTCCGACCAGTACCAGACGGTGACCACGCCTTGAACCTGGTCTTCCGAATGGGAAATCGTGATCAATTTGTCCCTGCCGATGGCCGTGGCAAACTCGGCCGCTTGCTGGAACAGGGTCTCCCAACTGGAAAAGATCCCTCGGAA
>JAAYVQ010000335.1 GCA_012517095.1 Phycisphaerae bacterium
CACGCCGTAGATCGAGCCGTGGAACTGGTAGGGCTGGAGGTCCTTGTATTTGTCGGCGGTGTCTTCGAGAATCTGGATTTCCATCGCGGCATAGGCGGCGTCACCCTCCCTCGGGGCACGGATACCCACGCCATTGTTGGCACCGGGGGTCAGCTTGAAGTCAAATTTGAAGTGGAAGTCCTCGAACTGCTCGGCGGTGTAAAGATTTCCCCCGGGCTTGCAGGCGAGAGTTCCATCCTCGACGACATACCCCTTGGTGTCACCGACCCAACCGGCCAAGTCGCGGCCGTTAAAGAGCGTGCGAAACAAGCCCGGCCGCTGGATCTCGCGGATGTAGATGTTGCGGAAATGGATCGGATCACCGTGGCACTGCAGCTCGATCTGGCCGATGGGGAAGATGGGTTTGCTGTAGTCCCAGTAATTCTCCATCGTAACATTATCCACGACGCGCTGGTCGTTGAGATCGACCGTCACTTTGTCGCCGACCATTTTGATGCGGAAGGTGTTCCACTGGCCGATGGGCTTGTCAGCGATCTTCGTTGGTTCACTTGGATTTTTCTTGTTGTTATAGAGACCGCCCGAGCCGATCTTGCGATAGCCGGGATCCCAGATCTGCACTTGCGGGGCCCCGCGGAGGTAGATTCCACTGTCGGCCTTTTCGGCGGGCAACATCCAATCGACCAACATCTCGAAGTCGCCGTAGTCCTCGCGGGCGGTCGCCAAACTGAAACCTTTGCCATCGAAGATCAGCACCCCGTCTTTGACGGACCAGTGTTCCTTCATCAGCTTATCGGCCTCGGCCTGAGCCTTGACGCGGTCTTCGGGCTTGAGTTTGGCCCGCTCGTTGGGATTGTCATACGGCGGCTTCATCAGCCCCTTCCAGCCGGTCAGGTCCTTGCCGTTGAAGAGGGCGATGAAACCTTCGGGCGGGGTATTGTTTTCCGCCAGAAGCGGGGAGACAATAACCAGGATAAAGATGGCCACAGCCGACAACGAGATCATATTCAGAGTACGAATTTTCATTAGTATTCCTTTGCAATTGTTCATGGTGTTATTGACTCGGGAGTCGTCATACCTTTTGTGCGGCCGGTTTGGTATCGTTCTGTTTGAAGAACACCAGCAAAGCAGCCAGCAGGACGACGGAGATGACAATTTGCACGATCCAGATGCCGTTCCAGTCGATGATCTTGGCCGCATCGGCACCGGTGGTGAAGTGATCAATGAGTTTGACATTCACAAAGTTTCCGATCAACATTCCAATACCGAAGACCATCAGACCGAAAAGGCCCTGACCCTGGGCTTTCAATTCGGCCGGGGCCTTCTTATCGACATAGACTTGTCCGCCGACGATCAGGAAGCCGAAGATCGCGCCGTGTAAAAGGATCGAGAGAAAATACAGGTTGGCATAGCCCTGGCCACCTCCCCAAAAGGCAAGGAAACGAACCAACTGCGCCCCAAGACCGATCGCGATGGTCCACTTGATGCCAAACTTGGCCAGGGAGATCGGCACCAGCAGCATCAGGAACATTTCCACAAACTGACCCCAGTTCATAGTCGCAGTCACCATTTCAAAACCTTGCGCCTTGAAAAACTGGGAACCGAGTGAAAAATACATCGTGAACGGAATCATGGCCAACAGACAGATCAACATGAAGAACGCAAATCGCATATCTCCCAGCATGGTCAAAGCCCGCAAGCTCAGGGCATCGACGACCGAAGCGGGTTTGCCTTTGGCGGGCGGCGGGGTATTCGGAAGCGTCAGGTTCAGAATCGCCGCAACGACCGCTGTTCCGGCTCCGCATAACAGGGGTATTGCCGTTGCATCGATGGTTGTTTTGAAAAATTTCAGCGCCACAAAACTGAATATTCCCGAGGCAAACCATCCAATCGAACCGAAGACGCGAATCCATGCGAATTGTTCACTGGGACAATTGGCCATGGCGATGGCGCTGGTCAAACTCCAGGTCGGCATGTAGCAGAACATGGCCAGTAACAATAAGACAAACAGGAGGATCGGCGTGGTTGCTTTGGCGGCCGCGAACAACAGGATCGCACAAACAATGTTCAAGACCATCAGGACCTTCTGGCTAGCAAAATGGCGGTCGGCGAACATGCAAAAGATGGGCGAGACCAGCGAACCGATTGCCATTGAACTAACGATCAAGGCCTTCATCGTTCCTTCTACCCCGATCTTATCCAGATAACTGGCCAGTTGTGTAAACCACGCCGCGAAGAGCATGTACTGCAGAAACATCATGGCACTGAGTTGGATCCGTTTGGTTACAGTTATTTGTTCCATTTCTTGCCCTTCCCTGAATCAAGTGATTTGAGTATTTTCGTAAATCACATTAGAGCTTGAACGCGGTCAGTCGCTTGACGGCCTGGCGGATGTCGCCCATGCGATCGTTTCCGGCCTCGCGCTCGACGGACATCACGCCGGAAAATCCGACTTCCTTGAGCGTCGTCAGGAATGCCCGCTCGCCCACCTGGCCGGTGCCCCAGGGGACTTCGCTGCCCCAGGTTCCGATCTTTGAAGTTCGGAGAGCATCCTTGATATGCAGGTGGCGGATCCACGGAGACAGGACCCGCAGGGCCTCGATCGGATCGCCTTTATCGTACAGAATCATATTGGCCGGATCAAAGTTGACCGCGACGGCCGGATGGCGAATCTCCTTGAGAAACTGCTGCAATTCGGCGGCGTTTTCCTGGCCGGTTTCCAGCAGGACCGTCAGGCCTTTTTTGACAGCGCAATCGGCCAGGATCCGCGTACGGTCGAAGATCTTGCGGGCGTACTCGATGTTCTTGTGATCGAGGAAACCCAGATGCATCGACAGGAATTTGACCCCGAGGGTCGCGGTAACATCGACGGCCGCGAAGAACAGATCACGATTGCGCTCCCAGCAGTCATCAGGAACGATTCCGCCGGTGATGCGGATGCGTTCCAGCGTGGAGTAATCCTCCTGCGGGAAATCGATCATCGTACTGCTGATGGTCCAGTTCTGTTTTTGGATTGCGGCCAGGACCGGCTTGCCTTCCTTTCCGAGAGCCGCTCGAATTCCCAGGTGAACATGGTTTAGTCCCAGGTCTTTCATGGCCCGGGCCACGCCGTCAATGTCGGTCTGCAGGGACCAACTGCAAACGCCGATCGGCCAATTTCCGCACTGTGCCATACCTGCCTCCCAATGAGAAAGGGGTTACGGTTTATAAACGAATGGTTTTTCCGGTTCGCACGGATTTGATCTCCGCGGCGACAATCCGGACGGATTCCATGGATTCGGCCAGCGTCAATACCGTTTCGGCGGGCTTGCCGGTGATCGATTGCACAAAGTAATCGACCTGACGGCTGTACCCATCGCCGGGTTCGACAGGCGGGGTGAATGCGGCGCCGTCGGCCGGACATACGCGAAAAGCCGGGGTCCGTGTGCAGTCGTACACGAGCGTGGCCTTTTCGAGCATGATGTTAAAACTCATCTCGAAGCCGAACGGCGGCATCATGGCCCAACCACCCTCGGCCACGATGGCTTTGTCATCGTAGAGATAATTGGTTACGACATGGATCTCGGCGCCGCCTGGGGCCTTGGCGGAAACGCTCTGAACGGCTTTTGGCGTACCGAGCAAATACTGAACGAAGTCGGTATCGTGGATATGCAAGTCCAGGATCATGCCGCCGCTGAGACCGGTATTGTTCAGCCAGCCGTCGCGACTCCAGGTCGGGGCGGAACTGAGCCGCCGCAACGAGGCGGCCAGAACCTTGCCGTACTGACCGGAGGCAACGATCTGTTTGGCTTTTGCGTATTCGGGCCAGAAGCGGACACAATGGCCGATCTGCAGAATCTTACCGCTTTTTTCCGCGGCGGCGATCATCCGCTTGCAGCCGGCAACATCCAATGACATCGGCTTTTCACACAGGACATGGATACCGCGTTTGAGAGCTTTGAGAGCGAACTCGGCATGCAGATGCGTCGGCAGCGTGATCGAAACGGCGTCCAGCTTGGCCTTGCGGAGCATCTGGGCGTAGTCTGTATAGACCGTCAAACTGTCGAAGTCCACGGTGTCGGCGGCGCCGGCGATATTACCGACGGCCTTGTGAGTGTCCTCGACCAGATTGGGATTGTTGTCGCAGATGGCGACGACCTGGGCCTGTGGTTGATTTTTCCAGCACTTGTAGTGCATTCGACCCATGAAACCGAAACCGACGATTCCAACTCGCAACATATTCGTAACCTTTCCTTCCAAAACCGGTTTTCAAACATACAGCCGGATGATTATACAAAAAGGGCCGCCCGTTGACGAGCGGCCCGATAAAATTTTTCCTTCAGGACTGGAGGGATTACAAGGACCAGCCCTGGCGGTATTCGGTGTGAAGATACTGATTGGCCTCGGGCAGGTTTGTGATCTTGAAGGCCTCAGGATCCCACATCAGTTTGTGGCGCAGGACCTTTTCCTTTAGATCCAATCTCAAAGCGACATTTCCCAACAGGACCACTTCGGCCAACGGGCCGGCCCAATCGAAGTTGGAGCCCGCGGGTTTACCGCCTTTACAGGCGGCGATCCACTCTTCGTAATGGCCGGGCGAACTGGGAATACTCGGTTCGGGCCGCTTGTATTCTTTGCGCCGGGCTTCGGGAATGATCCGACCGTCGAGGATCATTCCCTTGTCACCGATATAGAGGGTACCGTTATCGCCCATTGTCGCGCCATCTTCAAGGATCTCTGGCCGAGCGGGTTTCAGTCCCCCGTCGTACCAGGTCAGTTTGACCGGAACCATTTCTCCGCGTGCGGGAAAATCGTAGGTAACCATCGACCCAAGGGGATAGGTTTCTTTGTTGACCAAAGTCGAACAGGCCTGGAAACTGGCCGGGTGGCCGAGCTTGAGGGCGCGGAAGACCGGGTCCAATGAATGACAGCCGATATCGCCAAGAGCGCCGGTGCCGAAATCCCACCAGCCGCGCCAAGCAAAGGGATGATACATCGGATGATAAGGTCGTACCGGGGCGGGCCCAATGAACAGGTCCCAATCCAGCGTGTCGGGTACTGCGGGGGTATCCTTGGGCCGATCGACGCCCTGCGGCCAATAGACATCCGTCAGGCCGCGGTTGGGTCGGTCGGTCCAGACATGGACCTCACGAACAGGACCAATGGCTCCATCCCAAATCATCTCCCGCAGGCGGCGCGGACCGTCTTCGGCCTGGCCCTGGTTCCCCATTTGCGTGGCGACCTTTTTTTCACGGGCGGCCTTAGCCAGTTCGCGGGCTTCGAACACCGTATGCGTTAACGGCTTTTGGCAGAAGACATGCTTGCCTCGCTTGATCGCGGCCATGGAGATTATCGCGTGCGTGTGGTCGGGCGTGGCAACGACTACTGCGTCGATCTGTTTGTCCATTTCATCCAGCATCTTGCGGTAGTCTTTGTACTGCTTTGCTTTTGGATAATTCCGGAAGGTTCTTGCCGCATGTCGCCAGTCCACATCACACAGGGCAACGATATTCTGACTGTTGACGCTGTCCATATCCGACGAACCCTTGCCCCCAACGCCGATGCCGGCGATGTTGAGCTTGTCGCTGGGGGCGGGTTGTCCCGCCGCCTGGCCGAGAATATGCCGCGGAACGACGGTGAATGCCATACCGGTGGCCGCCATTGTGCCGAGGAATCGGCGACGCGAAAGAGCGTTGGTCTTCTTCATCTCAGTAACCTTTCGATTCATTGGATGGAATTCTTTGATAATATCAGATCGTATCCAAGCTCCAGCCCTCGCGATATTGTTCGCGGATGAAGGCCTCGGCCTCCGGGGCATTGGTGGCTTTCATGTTGGGGCCGTCCCAGAAGATTTTCATCTGGGTTCGGATCGCTACATCACCCAAGAGCATCATCTCAGCCAGTCGTGCACTATAACTGAAATCGCTACAGGCCTTCGGGCCGCCCTTGCAGGCGTTGAGCCAGTCACGGTGATGGCCGGGCGAACGGGGAAGGGTCTTTTCCGGCCGTTTGTATTCCTTCATCTTGGCCTCGGGGATGATCCGCGGCGACTGACTCCAACCGCCGCCCATGATGATACCTTTGTCGCCGATCAACATCACGCCGTTTCCGTCGCCACCCATCTGCCGATCCGGTTCCAACTCGTCAGGCCGCTTGGGCATTAGATTGCCATCGTACCATGTGACTTTCACCGGGGGCATGTCGCCCCGTTGCGGATATTCCCACACCACACGATTGTTGGGACCGATCACTTCCGAATCCACGAATTCGCTGAATCCCTCGACGCTCGTCGGATGTTCCAGCTTCAGAGCGGCGAAGGCCGGATCGATGTTGTGCACGGCCATATCGCCGATACAACCGGTCCCGAACTCCCACCAACCGCGCCAATTGTACGGGGCATAGTTCGGGTGATAGGGGCGATCTTTCCTGGGACCCAGCCACAGGTCCCACTTTAAGGTCTTAGGTACTTCGGGTGTTTCTTGTGGTCGTCCCCGGCCGCTTGACCATCCGCCGGCGCCACTCCAGGCGTGAACTTCGCGAACCGCGCCAATAGCTCCGTCCCAGACCCATTCGCAAGTCAGGCGGTTCCCCTCGTCGCTCCGACCCTGATTGCCCATCTGCGTCGCAACGCCCGCTTCGGCCGCGGCCTTGGCGACAGCCCGTGCTTCGTAAATGTTGTGCGTCAACGGTTTTTCACAATAGACATGTTTGCCGCGCTTCAGAGCCGCCATCGTCACAAACGCATGCGCATGGTCGGGCGTGGCGCACAGAATCGCATCAATGTTTTTTTCCTTTTCGAACAGGACACGGAAGTCTTCATATTCGGTGCACGAAAAATCCGGTTTTTGTTGGGAGTAATGCTCGACAACTTCTTCTTTAACCGGCAACCGTCCAGCGAAGCCGCCATAGTAGAAACGGCTGTAGTCATCCTTTTCATTTGGGTCACAGACAGACACAATCTGTGCATCGGCATGGTCGAACAGTCCCCGGGCATTGGTTCGACCCTGACCACCGCAACCGATGAGGGCAATATAGATCTTGTCGCTGGGAGCGATGAATTTGGGGCCGCCGAGGACAAAACGGGGCAAAAGGGTGAATGAGGCCGCCGCAAACGCCGAACCTGCGATGAATTGCCTGCGGTTGATTCTACCGGTAGTTGTACGCATTCTGTCTCTCCATAATAGTCTCTATCTATAAGGACGACTCGACCGCGACGATTCTGCCTACAAAGTCCAACCTTTGCGATATTCCGTTTGAAGGTATTTTTCCGCCGCCGGGCAATTCGGAAACTTCATGTTAACCGGATCCCATTCGAGCATTTCATTGGTCCGGATAGCGATATTGCCGAGCATGGCCACTTCGGTAATCAGGCCGCCAAACTCAAACGGACTTCCGGCCGCCGGGCCGCCTTTACAAGCGATGAGCCATTCCTTGTGGTGGCCGGGTGAGCGTTCCAGAAGCTTGGGGGGCTTGCCATACTCTTTCATCCGCGCTTCGGGGATCAACCGGTGATCGAGGATCTTTCCTTTGTCGCCGATATATAACATGCCGTCTCCAAAGGGGATACGACGGCCGGGTTCCAGCTCTTCCGGACGGAAGGGCAGCAGGCCTCCATCGTACCATGTCAATGTCACGGCTGGATGGTCTGCATTTGCTTCAAAGGTGTAGTGGACAATCGAACCGACCGGGGCTGTCTCGTTGGCGATCTCCGGCCCACACTGGCCGTTGGTCGAGCTGGCCTGGATGGTCTTGGGGTGGCCCAGCTTGAGAGCTTTGAAAATTGCCGAGAAGTTATGGCAGGCGATATCTCCCAAGACACCCGTTCCAAAATCCCACCAGGCCCGCCAGGAGAAGGGATGATACACCGGGTGATAAGGTCGCTCGGGAGCTGGTCCAAGCCAGAGGTCCCAATCCAGTGTTGACGGAATCGGGGGCTTGTCGGTTGGACGAGGAATTCCACGGTCACAGATGGCCGGATTACGACTGGACCAGCCGTGAATTTCTTTGACGCTTCCTATTGCACCGCTTCGGATCATCTCGATCAGGACGCGGGCCTCTTCCGAGGCCTGGCCCTGATTGCCGAGCTGGGTGGCGACCTTGGCCTCCTTGGCGGCCTTGGCGATCATCCGGGCCTCTTTGACTGTATGGGTCAGCGGCTTTTCGCAATAGACATGCTTACCAAGTTTGAGAGCCATCATCGTAATCGTCGCGTGTGTATGGTCCGGCGTAGCGATGACGACCGCATCAATGTCCTTCTGTTCCTCCAG
>JAAYVQ010000336.1 GCA_012517095.1 Phycisphaerae bacterium
GGCGGCGATCAGATGCTTGCGCGCGGTCTTGAACTCGTCGCCGATGAGCCCCAGGTGGAGCAGGAAGACCCGGAAGTCGTACCGGGCGCTCTGAGGATCGAAGGACCGCTTGCGGCTCGATGCGGCCCGGCCGCACCGCAATCTCAGGGCGTTAACTCGTGAATGAATGAAGGCTTCGGTGGCCCGGAATATCAAGGCGTTTCTCCGTAAACGACTCAGATTCTTCAACTTGCGCCACATGCTCTGCCCCACTGCCGGAATCTGGGGCGATTCGGCGTCCGTTTCGATGGCGCATGTAACCCCGGGCAAGGATCGTAGCGATCTCCGATATCACCTCGTCGAGAGAGATTGGGACGTGTTCGTTGGCCGGCATCCGGTCCTCCTTTTGCGGGAGGCCGCGGAAGGGTTCCGTCATGGATGCCGCGGGGCTGGATAGGCCGGTCATCGAGAAGGCCGTTGGAGCCCGTTCGACACCGCCTGAGGGCGATGTCGCCGGCACCCACAACGGTCTCCGATCTCACGGCTGTTTCCGCTGTCTGGTAATCCGCTTGCGCCGGACCCACTGGTCCGGCTTTCGGCAGATACCTACCGGAGGGGAGTTCGAAATGTCGAAGAGGGTGCAAGGATGCAACGGGGCTGTTAAACAAGGCGGGTCAAAAAACGGAGAACGGGAGAATTCGGAAAGGACATTTTCGGTGAGCGCCCGTAACCCCCAGGGTTGCACCCGACCCCCGGACTGCGGGCTTCGAAACGGAGAATCAGGGTAAATGTGCGGGCGGGCGTAAGTCGGCGTGGGCACGCCAGAAACGACGAGACCCCGAGGGGATCACCCCACGGGGTCTTGCGTTAAACAAGAACCGCTGAAATCAGCGGATTGAATTTTGGCTCCCCGAGTAGGGCTCGAACCTACGACCTGGCGGTTAACAGCCGCCCGCTCTACCTATTGAGCTATCGGGGAATAGCCACAAAGCCCATTATTATCCACATTTCGGCAGAATCGTCAAGGGGCTGACAAGAAATTTTCATTCCGGTCCCGAATTTCAGTTCCGTTCTGGACAAACGGCCGGCCGTCCCGTAAAATCCCGGTTTTGTGGGTTTCCCCCACCGGTACCGGGGAAGGGGCCCTGAGCGGACTTATTCTGAATCGGGATTTGGCCGAAGAATCGGATTATGGGAATACAGATTCCGGACATCAAGGATTTTAGCATTATCAAGCACATCGGGACGGGCGCCCGGACGGAGATTTATCAGGCCGTCGATGAGCTGACCGGCCAAACGGTTGCGCTCAAGCGGGCGGTGATCGACTCTCCGGAAGACACCCGGATTCTCGAACAGATTGAGACCGAGTACAAGGTGGCCCGGCAGATCGACCATCCGTATATTCGTAAGTGCTTCAAGATCATTAAGTTCCGAAAGCTGTTACGGGTGGGAGAGGTCTTGTTGTCGATGGAGCATTTCAACGGCCAGAGTCTCGAAGACGGGCCTTCCCTGAGCTTGGGCGACATCCTGCTGGTGTTTCGGATGATCGCCACCGGCCTGAACGCCATGCACCAGCACGGTTTTGTCCATTGCGACATCAAGCCCAACAATATTTTGATCGGCAAGGATGGTGCGATCAAAATTATCGACTTGGGCCAGAGTTGCCGGATCGGGACCGTCAAACAACGAATCCAGGGGACGCCCGATTATATCGCCCCCGAACAGGTCAAGCGGGAACATCTCAGCCACCGAACCGACATTTTCAATCTGGGTGCGACGATGTACTGGGCGCTGACCGGCAAGAATGTGCCGACCCTGATTCCCAAGAAAACCGAATATGGAATCCCGGCCAGCCAGAAACGCGAGTTCAAGCCCCCGCACGAAGTGTATCGGCAGATCCCGGTTGAGTTATCCGATCTGGTGGTGGCGTGCATCAAAGAAAAACCGGCCGACCGCCCGGCGAGTATGGCCGAAATTATCGCCCGTATGGATATGATGATCCGGCAGATCTTCGGTTCCAAGCTGGCCAACGCCGGCAAGTCCAATGATTGAGCTTTGTCGCCAGGCCGCTTCCATCAACCTTCAGAGCTCCATTCGCAGGGGCAATGTTCTGTATTTGCCCGACTCCGGCCGCGTGGTCTTCGCCGGCGATATTCACGGCCATCGGCGGAACTTTGAGCGAACGGTCGCGTTTGCCGATCTGGCCGCCCGACCCGATACCCACCTGATCCTTCACGAAATACTGCATGGCGGGCCCGAAGACGAATTGGGGGGCTGTCTTTCGTTTCAATTGTACGAGGAGGTTCTCCGTCTTCAAATTCAGTTCCCGCAACAGGTTCATCTTCTGCTCGGCAATCACGATACGGCGGTCATCAACGACACGGATGTGATGAAATGCGGCAAAGAAATGAATCAGGCGATGAAGGCCGCCATGAAACGGCATTTCGCCGAGGAGTTCGAGGATACGCTCCAGGCGATGCGGGATTATCTGGTGACCCAGCCCCTGGCCGCCCGCGCTCCGAATCGAATCTGGATGTCGCATTCTTTGCCGGAGGATCGATATCTGGACAAGTTTGATCCTGGAATTCTGGGCCGGACGCTGACGCCGGAGGATTGCCGACGCGGCAACAGCGGATACCTGATGACCTGGGGCCGTCATCACGGCGAGGCGACGCTGGAAAAGATCGCGCAGATGCTGGACGCGGATTATTTCCTGCTCGGCCATCAGCCGCAACCGTCGGGATGGCATCGGGGCGGAAAAAATCTGCTGATTCTGGCCTCGGACCACAATCACGGCTGCATTATCTCGTTCGAACTGGACAAGCTCTGGCGGATGGAAACGCTGATTGACCGGATCGTGCCGCTGGCCTCGATTGAGTAATGTTGTCGATCACGGAGGATCGTCGAATTGGGATGGGAATGGTACAACTGGATCGCAATCCTGCTATTGGCCTGTCAGGGGTTGTTTCTGTATCAATCCTGGCGCAACTTCCGTTACGCGATTCATAAGTCGCGAAGGACGAATGAGTATTATCATCCCCGGGTTCTCCTGACGGTTCCCTGCAAGGGTATCGATGACGAATTCGCGAAAAACATCGCCTCCGTTCTCGATCAGGTTTATCCCGACTTTGTTATCCATTTTGTGATCGAAGACGCCTCGGATCCGGCCTTTGAATATTTGAATCGTCTCGTTTCATCCAAGGCCGGACGGGGTCATGCCTGCCGGGTCGAGGTTCTGATTGCCGGAAAAGGTCAGGAATGCAGTCAGAAAATTCACAACCTGCTGTATTCCTGTCACCGGGCGCCGGACGGGACGCAGATCTTCGCCTTCGCCGATTCGGACGCGTGTCTTCCGCCGAACTGGCTCAATGCGCTGGTGTATCCCCTTCGAAAGGATCGCTGTGGGGCGACGACCGGCTACCGATGGTTTGTCCCGCGGACCAACAACCTGGCGACGCTGGCCCTGTCGGCGATTAACGCGAAAGTCGCACAACTGCTCGGCAACACGATGTTCAATCATCTCTGGGGCGGATCGATGGCCGTTCGGACCGACCTGTTTGGCCCGAACGATCTGGAGCGAATCTGGCGGAACGCCATCAGCGATGATCTGGGACTATCCTATGCCGTCAAAAAGACCGGCCGCAAGGTTTCGTTTGTTCCCGAATGTCTGGTGGCATCCTATGAACAGACGACCTGGAAGGGATTGTTCGAATTCGCCCGTCGCCAGTTTCTCATCACCCGGATCGTGACCCCCGGCACCTGGCGGTTCGGCCTGTTCGCGATGATCTATTCTCTGTTGGGGTCGTGGGGCGGTTTGGGGATGTTGATTTACGGCTGGTTGGCCGGGATCGAATTTAACGCGGTCTTGTGGGGGGCTGTTCCGGCCGTGTTTCTGGCGGGGAATGTCGGACTGGCGATTCTGCGACAGCGGATGATTCGGATGTTGTTGCCCGGAGACGCGGCAACGCTTCGGGCGGCCGCGCGAGCGGATGTTTGGGGAACCCTGGCATGGTCGTGGCTTCTGTTTGTCTGTATCCTTTCGTCGGCGTTCGGCCGGACCATAACTTGGCGGGGAATTCGGTATCGATTGCTCGGGCCGGATCATACCCAGGTTCTGACGCCGCGCTCGGGTGGCCAGTAATGGAGGCATCGATGCCCGATCCGCGGGAATTTCAGATCGAAACGCTGGAGGCCGGCCGGAGTCGATTGTCATACCGGCCGATCGAATCTTTCCAAAAGTCCCAAGAATGGATTACGAACTATCCGCAGGATCTGATTCGGTTGATCCTCGAAATTCGCGGACCCGCTTCCGCGATCGACGAAATCCGCAGGGAGGAAGATCCGCATTATGTACGGGCCTGCCTGGAGAAAGATATTCTGGGATATGTGGACCCTGTTATGCTCAAAGGAAGGCGCTGGCTGGATTTTGGCTGCGGTGGGGGGGCTTCGACGATGATTCTGGCCCGGATGTTTCCGGATTCGCCGATCATCGGGCTTGATCTGAGCGATCGATCGCTGGAGATCGCGCAGGCCCGATGCATCCATTACCGATATCGTAATGTGGAGTTTCGGCGTTCACCGTCTCCTGATCGGCTGCCGGAAGACATCGGAACCTTCGATGCGATTCTCCTCAGCGCCGTTCTTGAACATCTGTTACCCGACGAACGCCGAACCCTGTTGCCGGGCCTGTGGGGATTGCTCAATCCCGGGGGGGTATTGTTCATTGATCAGACACCCTGGCGATGTTTCCCCTTTGAGGGTCATACCACTCGCCTGCCGATGCTCAATTATCTTCCGGACCGGATGGCCCTTGCGTATGCCAGGACTTTTTCGCGTCGGGTTGGCTCCGACGAATCCTGGCAAACCCTCCTGCGTCGAGGGATCCGAGGCGCATCGGTTCGCGAAATCCGTCGGATCCTCCGGTCGAGTGTCGACGACATTGAGTTGTTGACGCCGAACCGGCTGGGCCTTCGCGACCGGGTGGATTTGTGGTACGCCGGATACGCGGTTTCCATCTCCAACAAGTACGGCTGGGCTCGACCGATCCAGGAATTTTTGCGATGGGCGTTCAAGGCCGTCTATTGGTTCACCGGCGCGGCGATCGTTCCTTCTTTATCTCTGGCGCTGCGCAAGGAATCGGGGAATCGAGAAACAGATATTCTTTGAGCCGTCGTCTCGAATCCGTATAATACCTCTCGATGAATCAATCGCAGTCCCATTGTGTCGAAACCCGCGGCTCCGTTGGTTTGGAGGCCCGATCCTTCCGTCTTCCGGGCGGGGGCTCGGGGTATTGTCTGGGTCCGCAGGATTTGTTTGATGCGGCGATGATCCGGTCCTGGATGGATCGGCCGGACCGACTTGTGGAAGGGGAGGGTCAGGTTCTCAAAACGGATCGGGGAGCGATGGTGGTTCGGCGTTCCATCGTGTGGGCCGGCCGGAAGGTGGACTGCATTATCAAATACCAGCGATATGACCGGAAACTGACGGATCGTCTTCGGGGATTTTTTCCTTTACGGGCCATCAGCGGTTTCCGTACGGCCATCCGTTTGGTCAAGGCGGAGTTTCCCACGCCCCGGCCTTTATTGGCCGTGGAAAAGCAAGGGGGGTTTCGTTATCCGCAGTCGTTGCTGATTACGGAGTATATTCCCGACAGCATCCACTTGTACGGATACCTTCAGGATCATCTATTCCCGTCGAATTCATCCTTTGCGACGATCAAGCGTTTGCTCGCCCGGCAGGTGGCTACGGTTTTTTTGCGGCTGGACCAGCTCGGTCTTCGCCATCGCGACGCCAAACCCAGCAACTGGCTGGTCCAATCGACACCGGAAGGGCCTCGCTTGTGGCTTGTAGATCTGGACGGTATCCGCCCCAAAGGTCTAAAGTCCGATGGGATGACTGAGGGATTGTCTCAACTGGCCTCCAAGCTGTTGTGGTGCCCGAACCTGTTCGGAACGGATTACCTCCGCGCCTATCGATCGACCTTCGATTCCGATCGAATGAGGGACCGTGAATGGAAGGATCGATATCGCCGACTGGCACGACTGGCCGTGGCACGACGAGTCATGACGCTGGCTGAAACGATGCTCGGCCAGACGATCCATCTGCGCGAGGGACAGGTCCATGCCTGAGACGCCGCGTCGTATCCTGGTGATCAAACCGTCGGCCCTCGGCGATATTGTTCATGCCCTGCCCACGCTGTCGAGTCTGCGGGCGTCGTTTCCCGACGCACAAATCGCCTGGCTGGTCCGTCCGGCGTACGCTTCGCTTCTGGAATACACGCAAAAAGTGAACGAGATCATCCTGTTTGATCGAAAACGGCTCGGCCGCTGGTGGTTCAGTCCCGCCGCCGCCGTCGAGTTGGGGAAATTTGTACGGACGCTACGGAGCCGCCGCTTCGATTGCGTAATCGACCTGCAGGGCCTGCTGCGGACCGCCCTGTTTTCCGCGCTTTCGGGTTGCCGCAATCGGTATGGTTTTCGCGAGACGCGCGAGGGTGCGTGGCTTTTGTACACTCACCGCATTACTCTGCCGGAGAGTTGCGTTCATGTTATCGATTCCTACTGGGAAATCGCCAGGGCCGCCGGCGCGACAATCCGTCGCCTGGAATACGGCCTTCAGGTATCCGAAGACACCCGACACGGGGCCCTGGAATTGTTGAACCGGTCCGGATGCAGAACCGACGCGTATGGAGTTTTGGTCGCCGGATCGACTCAGCCGTGGAAGTGCTGGCCCCTGGAGCGATTCGCCCGATTGGCCGAACGCATGGCCGAAGAACTGGAATTATCCATCGTCGCCGTTGGATCCGAAGGCGAACGCCCTCTCGTCGAGCAGCTTCAGTCGCTTTCGCGAGTGCCGATCGTGAATCTGGCCGGCCGGACGGATATCGGTCAACTCATCGCGAGTATGGCGTCGGCTCGGATCGTCGTCAGCAATGACACCGGTCCCGGCCATATCGCCGTTGCGTCGGGAACGCCGACAGTCATGATCTTCGGCCCGACCAATCCCGCCCGCGTGGGACCCTATGGTCATCCCGACTGGATCGCGGCGGTCGATCCGTTTGGCCGGGGCAGGATCATTAATCATTTCGATCCCCGATATCGGATCGAGACGATTTCCGTGGATCAGGTCTTCGAGATTGTGCGACGACAATTCGCCAAGTCCACTAAGCGGTAAGTTTATCCTTTACCGGAAGGGATTGCTTCTGCGCAGCGCTGGCAGATATCCGGGTTTTCGGGGTTCTTTCCCACCGATGACCAGAAATTCCAGCATCGCTGGCATTTGACATAGGGGCTTTTCCCGGCGCGGATGGCGAACGAGTCGCCCTTGCGGATCGTGACTTCGCTGGTGATACACAATGCCGCAAAGGCCCGGGGCGTAAGCCATTCGATCGCGGCCGCTGTTTCGGGATCGGACAGGGTGATTTCCACCGCGGCCTCCTGATTGCTGGCGATGACCTGATCTTTCCGAAGACCCTCCAGGACCCGCAGAACCTCGTCGCGCAGGGACAGAATCTGCGACCATTTCGGCTCTTCCGTTGTCGTGTCGATGGCCGGATCCGGCTGCGGCAAATGGGCGAGATGGACGCTGTCGGCGGTTTCGGGCTTGAGCTTCATCGCCGCCCAGGCCTCCTCGGCGGTATGGACCAGGATCGGGGCCAGCATCCGAACCAGGTCTCCAAGGATTCGCGACAGCACTGTCTGAGCGCTTCGCCGCGACAGCGAGTCGGCGCGGTCACAATACAATCGATCCTTCAGCACATCCAGATACAGGTTGGACATCTCGACCGTGCAGAAATTATAGATCAGCGAAAAGACCCGGTGAAAAGCAAAGCCCTCATACGCGGCCCGGACCTGTACGATTAGCTTCTGGAGCTGTTGCATGGCCCAGCGATCAATCATGGGCATCGAGTCATACGCCACCGTTTGGGTTGGGTCGAAGTCGTCGATGTTCGACAGGAGGTAACGAATCGTATTTCGAATCTTGCGATAGGCGTCCTGCAGGCGCCCGATCAGATCGTCATTGCAGCGGACATCTTCCTGGTAATTCACGCTGGCCACCCACAGCCGCAGAATATCAGCGCCGTATTTATGAATCTCATCGAGGGCGATGACATAGTTGCCCAGCGATTTGGATTGCTTGATACCCTTCTCGTCCACGACGAATCCATGGGTCAGGACCGATCGGAAGGGCGGCTTGCCCGTTACGCCGAGGGCCGGCAACAGCGATAACTGAAACCATCCGCGATGCTGATCCGATCCTTCCAGGTACAGATCGACCGGGATCGGCCAGCCGGCCTTGCCCGCAACCGAATACCAACTGCTGCCGGCCTCAAACCAGACATCGAAAATATCCTCTTCCTTGCGGAGGTCGTCCCACGAAAAACCCTCCGGGAGAATAAAATTCTCGCCGAGAATCTGCCTCGGAGAATCCGAGAACCAGCTATTGGAGCCCTTCTGCCCGATGTGCCGCGAGACGGCCAGAACGGATTCCTTTGTCAGCAGCGGCTTGCCCTCCGAATTGACGAAGACCGGGATCGGCAGGCCCCAGGCCCGCTGGCGACTGATGCACCAGTCGGGCCGCGATTCGAGCATCCCCCGCAGGCGTTTTTCGCCCCAACCGGGGATCCACTCAACGGTACCGGTTTGGTCCAGTGCCAGTTGTCGCAAGCTTTTGCCGAATTTTGGAACCTCGCGATCGACGCTGATGAACCACTGCTCGGTCGCACGGAAGATCACCGGCATCTTGCTCCGCCAGCAGTGCGGGTAACTATGGACGATCTGTTCTTCGCGAACCAGCAGGCCGATCTTCCGCAGATGATCGTTGACTTCGCCATCGACTTCGAGCACTTTCTTGCCGCGCAACCACTCGGGCACGGTGTTGTCGTAGGCCCCGGTGTTGCCGACCGGCGAATAAATTGCCAGCCCATTCTGCCGCCCGGCCAGGTAGTCTTCGACGCCGTGTCCGGGTGCGATGTGGACGATTCCGGTTCCGTCCTCGATGGTGACGAATTCGGCGTGGATGACAAACCATGCGTCCTTGTCGGTCGGATTGGTCTCGACAAACGGGTGCTTGTACCGCAGCCCCTTGAGCTCTTTCCCGCGTACGGGACCCTGAGTCTGGTATTCACCCTCTTTCAGTCCCGCCGCTTTAACCACAGCGGCAACCCGTTCCTGGGCGACGATTGAAGTCCATTTACGGCCGTCCTTGCTGTAGGTGACCCCGACATAATCCAGATGCGGATGCACCGCCACGGCCAGATTCGCCGCCAGTGTCCAGGGCGTCGTCGTCCAGATCATAAAACAGGGGGTCGCAGAGGCATCCGTCGCCAGCCCCAGTTCGCGGAGCTTGCCGAGAGATTCTTCTCGAACGGGAAAGTTCACGAAGATGCTCGGCGAGGAAATGTCCTCGTATTCCAGCTCCGCGTCGGCCAGAGCCGTCTCGCACCCAACCGACCAGTGGATCGGCCGAAGTTGCTTATAGACCAGGCCGTGTCCAACCAATTCGGCGAAGACCTCGAGAATCCCCTGCTCATAGGCCGGATTCATCGTCATGTACGGGTGTTCAAAATCTCCGAAGATCCCCAGCGATTGGAACTGTTCGACCTGCTTGCGCAGGTATTTCATGGCATAATTGTAGCACTTTTTGCGAATGGCCGGCTTGTCCATCGTTTTGGCCGCCTCGCCCAGCTCGGTCATCACCTTGGCCTCGATCGGCAACCCGTGACAGTCCCACCCCGGCACATACGGCGTTCGAAGCCCACTCATGGTTTTGAACTTGACCACAAAATCCTTGAGGACCTTGTTGACCACATGGCCCATGTGGATATCGCCGTTGGCGTAAGGAGGACCGTCATGCAGGATATACAGCGGGGCATCCTTGCGGGATTCAAGAATCTTCGTATAGATTGCCTGCTGGGCCCAATTCTTCCGCTGGATCGGCTCACGCTGGACCAGATCGGCCTTCATGGAAAAGGTCGTGTTCGGCAGGTTCAATGTGTCTTTGTAACTGTGTTTGGCGTCTTTCTGGGACATTCAAGTTCCTCTCGTCAAATCAAAACGGCCATCGTACAAAAGAAGGCCGGCATTGTCAACGATGGGAATGACACGATGGGAATGACCGGCCGCAACGGTAACGGCCGTATTCATGCGGCCGCCGGAGTTGACAGGATCGACGCGGGCGGATAGGATCATGCGAAAAACCAGCCGGAGATTTCATGACGGAAATGACCAAGCTGCCGTGGTGGCATGTGCATCGCCACCTGTACGATTGGGTACTTCATTTTTCTCATACCCCTTACGGTGCTCGTGCGTTGTTCTGCTTCAGCTTTGCGGAGTCGAGCTTTTTCCCGATTCCGCCGGATGTGCTGCTGGCGCCGCTGTCTTTGGGGGCGCCGCGGAAATGGGTGTATTTCGCGACCATCTGTTCGATCGCATCGGTGATCGGAGGCATTTTGGGTTACGGAATCGGGGTGTTTTTGTGGGATCTGATCGGACCCTGGGTGTTCGCCCATCTGGGTTCGATCGGGTTTACTCCGGAGGTTTTCAAAACATTTCAGGATCTCTACAACCGGTACGACTTCTGGATTGTTTTTTCCTGCGGATTCACGCCGTTGCCGTACAAAGTGTGCACGATCTCGGCGGGCGTGGCGGAGATCAATTTCGCCGGATTTATCATCGCATCGGTGTTGAGCCGTTCGGCGCGGTTTTTTCTGGTGGCGGGTCTGTTCGGCTGGAAGGGCGAGACAATCCGGCCTTTCATTGAAAAATATTTCAACTGGCTGAGTCTGGCGTTTGTGGCCCTGTTGATCGGCGGATTTGCCGCGATTAAGTTTGTGCGGCATTGAAAGCTGTCAGAAAAAACTTGGGGGGGAAGTTTGCCCCGGAGGGATTTTTGTGTTCCTGCAACGCCCGAATCGTTGACCCCCGTGTTCTATTATCGGGATTGCGGTCGGCCTGTTACGGAGACCGGATGCACCACAGAAACGCCGAACCCCGAAGAAGAATTCGGCCGGAGACAAAGGCGGGCGATGCGTGAAATTTGTCCGGCAGGGTGTTGACGCCCAGTTGCTGGAAGGCCTCGGCCGCGGCGACTCGATAGGTCCGCCCTTTGGCGCTGAGCAGATAAATCGTTTCGCCGTTCAGAACCGGCGAGGCAAAAAAGGACTCCTTCTGGAATTCATGTTCCCATCGGAAACGCGGATTTTTTTTGTGGGCATCGTCGATCGGCGCCGGTTCGGCGTCGCGGATGTCGTAACAGGTCAAGACCCCTTCCGTCGTCAGCAGCCATACGAAACGGCCGTCGGAAATGGGGCTTGCAATATCCGGAATCGACAGGTCGCCGACCTTGATGACATGCGTCTTGCTGACATCGCCGGTTCCGTCGGCCTTCACCGCGACGATGGCGTTATACGGCTCGATTGCTAACACCCTGCCCGCCGCGACAATCGGCGACGGGGCGATATCGCCGGAGATACACTGAGCTCGCCAGAGTTCCTTGCCGTCGGCCGGATTGTACGCCGCCACCAGAGGATCGGCTGTCGCGATCAGTTGCCACGCATTTCCGAACGGTACGACGATCGGGCTGCTCCAGGAATTGGCCACCGGCCGAGGCGTTTCCCATACGACATTTCCCGTTGCCCCGTCCAATGCGATCAGCTTGGATAGATTATCCTCCGCGGCTCCCTGGTCATATTGGACAATCACGCGGCCCTGGAAAATCGCCAGCGAGGTTACAAACCCATAGGTACTTTGAGGCCTGCCCAGGTTCTTGTTCCACACGACCTTGCCGGCCGGATCCACGGCCGCAATGTCCCCCGTCGAAAAGATCGCGTATGTGCGTGCGTTATCCACGGCCATCGTGCTGGAGGAATAACCGGTTTCCTCGCTCAATTCCAATGGCTCTGTCGCCTTGTCCAGCGTGGGGATCGGAGTTTTCCACAGCAGTGTTCCGTCCGTGACGGAGAAACAATAGACCTGCCGCTCGGTCGGTGTTGCGCCTGAAAAATAGATTCGATCTCCCCAGATTACTGGCGAGTTGTTTCCCGGTAGCAGTCCCTCCAGGGGGGTCTTCCAGGCGATATTTTTGCCCGATTCGCCGTCCCATTCGGTGGGAATATTCGATTGAGTACAGATTCCGCTTCCATCAAAGCCCCGAAAACTCGGCCAGTTGGCCTTCAACTCGTCCAGCGTGGCGACGGCAGCCGGTTTCGGTGGTTCAGCGGTCGGTTTGTCCGTCGGATGGAGAGGTGACGGTTTGACCGGGTCGGTTTCGGAGGGGGAAGGAACAGTCGGTTTGCCCGTTGGATTATCAAGGAAAGATGCCGTCGCGGATTCCGGGTACTGGGGCGACGGAATTAGATATAATACAAGCCACGCAAAGGCCAAAATTCCAAGCCCCGCCATGACTGCGTACCGATTGTGCCGGGCCGTTTGTGCCTGGTGTGTGGCCGCTGCGGGGTCCAACTGGGGCATCGGAAGCGTTCGCCGGAATCGGGCCGCACACTTGAGCGCAACAACCGTCACAACCGCAAACCCCAGTAGTCCCCACGCTCCGAGGGTGGAAAACGACTGCCGTGAAATCCGCATGCCGCGCAATCGCTGGTCGAGGGTCCGGATATCGGCCGCCAGTTGTTCGTTGGCGGGTTCTTTCGCCCACGCCTGCCGCATTTCGAGAAGTTTCTTCTCGCGCAGGGGAAACAAAAACTTCATCTCAATCCAGTTGCCCGTCAACAATCCCGCGATGACCAGGGAAAAAACGGTCCCGACCCAGACGCTGGCCATCGACGCGCGGTATCCGGACAGGGACAAGGTCTCCGTCCGACCAGCCGGGTCGGTTGCCGAACGATCAGGCGAATCGATTTTCGATGTCTCGTATTCCACGCCTATTCCTGAATTAGGGATTAAAACTTTCGTATGTTTACCGCATCCGCGGGTGAAATGCCCGAAAAATTTTCCCTGGAGGGAGTTTTTTTGATTTTCGCGAGGAAAGGTTACGCCGGACACAACCCAGTCGAATCCCGCCGGTATGCCCATTCGTTCAGGATTTATTGAGCGGATTCGCCTCCGACCATCGCGAAATTTCGCTGGGTATAATCAGCCAGCGATTCCAGAAAGGCCGAAACGATCGTTTCCGCCGGATACAACGCCCACGATCGCTGCGAATTATTCTGCAAAAAGGCCGGCAACAGGGGAAGGAGAACGCTGGATTCGCATCCTTCGAGAATATGGCAGGTCTCCGCCAACACTTCGGCGATTTGCACGGAGATCGGGACCCGCTTGGATCGTTCATTGGATTCCGATCGGCATTTCGATGGATGGCTGGTGACCAGATACTCGCGACAGGCCAACGGCCGAAATTCATAAATGCAACAGGCGTGATGAACCAGAAACGGACACGGAAGCTTCAGTTCCTTGTACCAGTCCGACAGGAGTTCCAACCGTTCCTCCTGGTCCTGGGTCGGCGAAAAAACAGTGCCGGGCAGTTTATGGTCGATCAGTTGTCGCGCCGTATGTTGACAAGATCGGAACAATGTTTTCTGTTCAACCGTCGGCAGTTTATAAATCTCGTTACGGATACGATATGCCTCTGCAGGAGAAATCGGAATCATGTAAGAACAACAGGCGTCGCAGCCCTTCTGACAGGAGATACGGCAATCGGATTCCTCGATCCTTCGACTGGTCGCATCGACAATCGCCTGCGAAAGTTGGTTGGCCATCGGTACCAAGTCAGACAGCATAACCGGCCGCGGCAAATAACTGATCGAAAAGCGAAGCGTTCGTTCCGCCGCAAACACCTCAAACGGAACCGTCACGCGAAACGGATCGTATTGTCGAGTATATCCCTGGCGGTCGTCAAGCATGATCGCCGGCATTTCCAATGTCCGATCCGAAAGCGCCGGATTCGGCGCCCGATTGTCCACAGATCGATCGACCGGTTTTTCGTGCCGCGGATCCGTTTGCCGACGAGAACGAGTTATTGATTTTGGAATCATTCGGATACGATGGGTTCAATTACCCCGAAAAACATGGATCGCGCGCTTCGAACGATACCGTTCCCTCGATACGCAAATACAATCCTTCCAATCTGGATAGCTGGGTTCATCCATTTTCCCGACACTTTTCCTATTATCGGGAAACATCCGGGGGTTCTTCCGCAAAATTCAGTGCCGAGATGAGATTCGAATCCCGATATTTCACGATTTGAATGTTGAAATCAATTCCCCGAACAGCGTCAATGCGCTGGTTTTGGTGATCCGTACCGATTGAAAAGTCCCTGCTAATGTGGCAGGACCGGTAAATACGACGATGGAATCCGATCCGGTCCGACCGACAAGCTGCGGAAGGGTCTGGATTTCGGATGCGTTCAAATGCGGATTTTTGCTTGGACCTTCGACGAAGATTTCGACCGACTGTCCGATAAAACGCGGATTATCTTGTTCGCTGATCTGGTTTTGAAGATCCAGAAGCGTAATATTCCGCTTTTTTTTGACTTCCTCCGGAACGGAATCGGCCAGTTTCTGATCCGCACGGGTTCCCGGCCGGGGAGAGTACTTGAAGATAAAGCAGGTTTTGTATCGAATCTGCCGCACCAGTTCGCAGGTCAGTTCGAAGTCCTCATCCGTTTCGCCCGGAAATCCCACAATGAAATCCCCCGCCACGGCGAGATCCGGCACGATCTGCCGGGCCCGGTCGATCAGGCGGATATACTCATCAGCCGTGTAACCGCGGTTCATGGCCTTGAGGATTCGGTCCGAGCCGCTTTGCGCGGGGATATGCAGATATCGACAGATCTTGGGGTTGTCGGCCATTGCCCGGAAGATCCGCTCGTCGAAGGGGTGGGGATGACTTGTAATAAATCGTATCCAGTGAATGCCGTCGATCCGGCTGATCCGTTCGATCAGATCGACCAGCGTGATGGTGCGGTCGCCCTCGGCGTGTTTGTAGGAGTTGACGGTCTGACCCAGTAGAGTCACTTGTCGGATACCCCGGTCGGCCAGTTTCCGGGCCTGTTCGACGATGGCACCGGCCGATCGCGACTGTTCCGGTCCCCGAACATACGGCACCACGCAGTACGAACAAAACTTATTGCATCCTCGCATAATCCGTATGAAGGCCTGACCGGGAAGCGGGTTGGCATCGGAGTCATATTCCTGCTCGAATCGGTCCAGCGACTGATCGTCGGCCTCGGAAACCGGCCGGCGGATATCGGCTGTGACGGCCAAAACTTTTTCGTGCTGGTCGCGAAGCCGGGCGATCAAGTCGGGCACCTGCGGCAGTTGTGCCGGCCCGGCCACCAGATCCACCGCCGGATGCCTGAGCAACTCATTCCCCAGCCGCTGCGCCATACATCCAATGACCGCCACCACCAGCTCAGGCCGGGTCTTCTTGAGATGTTTGAGGTGACCCAGATTCGACAACACCCGGTCCTCGGCGTGACCCCGGACCGAACAGGTGTTAATCAGGACCACATCCGCTTCCCGGACCGACTCCGTCAGCTCATATCCGGCCTGTTGCAGAGCCGCCGTCACCAGCGACGAGTCCAGCTTGTTCATCTGGCACCCGAAGCTTTTCAATAGCAATTTTCCGCGATTCATGGGCGATAGTATAGCAATCGCATCGCTCCGGGGGTATGGAAATAACCATCCCAAATGAGTTACGGGGTTACTCCCCTCGGCAATTTCGATATTCTCGGACTCTGGACGATCGCCGGGCGATTAACCAAAATCTTAACGAACAGCCGATAATGAGGAAGGATAGATCATAATGGCCGGAGATGGTCTTTCGATGGAAAGGAATCGAATATGAATACGAGATGGATAGCGATCATTGCGGTTCTGGTTCTCGGTGCAATGGGATGTAATAATTCCCTGGGCTATGATTTGCAGGAGGCGATGGGCACGCCCAAGAGACAGCTTATGGTTAGTCGTGTCCAGGATACCCGTGATTCGATGAAGGAAACCAAAAAGACCTTCGCTTCAGCCATGCAGCAGTTCGGGTCGGTGTACAAGGAAGGCGGATCGAAACTGGAAAACAAATACGCGATCCTGAAAAAAGAATATGAAAACTGCAACTCCAGGGCCTCCGAACTCCGGTCCCAGATTGCCAATGTCAAAAGTATCGGCCAAGTTCTCTTCCAGGAGTGGCAGAAGGAACTCGACCAGTTCACCAACGAACAGATGCGCAAGCTCAGCGAAGTCAAGATGCAGCAGACCCGCGAAAAATATGTCACCATGACCAGCGGTATGGACCGGGTTTCGGCTCGCATGACCCCGGCGCTGAACTCGATGAATGACCAGTTACTCAACATCAAGCACAGTCTCAACGCCCTGATTACCATATCGCTGGAGGAAGAACTGGTGCAGCTTCGTACCCATATGGACAGCTTGATGACCGAGATCGATGCGGCCGTCGAACACTGCAACACCTTCATCGGCTCCATGGCCGAACCCAAATAGGATTTGGGCTTTACGATTCAGGATACAGCGAGATCGCCAATCCTCTCATAGGATTGGCGGTTTTGTTGACACCGGCTTGGGCTTTTCTAAAACGGTTTTTTGTTGCGATTATTCCGGGATCGGACTTACAATAGGCCCTGAATGTTCAGGGCGGCCGGGGGTTTATGTGCCGGGCCCAAATCGAAAATTGAAAATGAATGAATCGGAAATTTTGATTCCCGGGAGGTGTCGTATGAATCGAATCCTTTGCATGTTCATCCTGTCCCTGTTGGTCCTGACGATTCTGAGCGGCTGTTCCGATGTCGCCATGACCGGCCGCAAACAACTGAACCTGGTCCCCGCCTCGACCGTCCAGTCGATGGCCTTCAGTGAATACAAGCAATTCCTCTCCGAAAACAAACTCAGCACCGACGCGGCGAAAACCCAGATAGTCCGTACCGTCGGTACTCGGATCCAGAAGGCGGTCGAAAGCTATATGGCCTCCAATAACATGTCCGATCGGCTGGCCGGCTATCAGTGGGAATACAACCTCGTCGAGAACAAGGAGATCAACGCATGGGCCATGCCCGGCGGTAAGGTCGTCGTCTATACGGGCCTCTTGACCGTGGCGACCACCGACACCGAACTGGCCGTGGTCATGGGCCATGAGATCGCCCATGCCGTCGCCAATCACGGCGGCGAACGGCTTAGTCAGGGCCTGATCGTCCAACTCGGCGGCATGGGCCTGGATTATGCCATCCAGAACAAGCCCGAAGCGACC
>JAAYVQ010000337.1 GCA_012517095.1 Phycisphaerae bacterium
GACTTGCTGAGCCGTCAGATCGGGACTGGCTTCCAGAATCAGCGCCGCCGCTCCGGCGACATGCGGGGCGGCCATACTGGTTCCGACGGCGCGGATGTAACGGTTACCATCGACGACGAAATAATTGTCATAACATTCCTGTGTGATATCGTAGAAACACAAATCCGGATCATTGGCGACCAGGGTACTGAAGGTCGAAACGATTTCCGGATACGACGAGCCGCCGAATTGATCGCCGCCGGGGGCAACCAGGTCCAGTTCTATTCCGCCGTCGGAATACGAGGAGATGGCGTCAGTTTTATCGACACTGCCGACGGCGATGGCCTTGGATGCGCACGCCGGCGAAACGATCTCGTGGGGATTATCATCGTTACCCGAAGCGCAAACGACCACGACGCCGGCATCGACGGCCTCATTGACGGCGATGGCCATTTCGGTGTTGTCGCAGGTATCCGCATATAGTCCCTCTCCGAGACTCATGTTGATCACCCGAGCGCCTTCGGCTACGCACCACTGAATCCCCAAGACCACATCCGAGGTATATCCGTCTCCATTCCATCCGAGGACCTTGGCGGCCAGCAACGAGACATCATTGCTGACACCGCGATACACCAGACCTTCGGAAGCGATAATGCCGGCAACATGTGTACCATGGCCGTTGTCGTCCATGGCGTCGTCGGTGCCTTCGAAGGTGTTGATCTGACCGACGACCTTGTTCCGCAAGTCGGGATGAGTATAGTCGATCCCGGTATCAACCACGCAAACCTTAACCCCCTGGCCGGTGATGGCATTGGCCCAGGCATAGTCGGCATGGATCTGATAAGCGGAATCTGCGAGAAGGGCATGGACTTTCGTGTCTTCTTTCGCGCTGCGGAATCCGGGTAACTCACGAAGGCGGTCCACCTGATTGGGAGAAATATCCACAACGATCTTGTTCTTCCACTTTCCATAATCGTGAATGATGGTCCCACCAATCCGCCGGGCTGCGGTGTGGAGACGATCTCGGCGAAGCTGACGGGTCTGCTGCGTCAGATGCAGGGCATGATCCTCCGGTTCGTCAAGATCGATGATGAATCGCCGGGCGGGGGCCTTGGTTTTGTTCGCTGGAGATTCCGTCAAATTGCGGACCTTCAGGTCCGGCGCGGGCTTTGCCGGCGGTTCGGGAACGACGATGCCCTCGATCAGATCGGCGACCAAGCCGATGTTGATCGGGCCGACCCACCGGATTGTTTCGTTGCGGTCGAGATAAACGCTGGTAGGGATTCGATCAATGCCATAAGCGGCCGCAACCGAACCGGTCGAGTCGGGCAAGACCTCATAGCTCATGGCCTGGCCGCGATAGAAGTCCAAAACCGTCTGTTCATTCTGGCGGACACAAATGAACCACACCGCCAGCCGAGTGGAGAACCGTTCCTGGATGTCGGACAGTTGCGGCATCAAATCCCGGCAATGCGGGCACCAGGTTGTCCCGAAGACCAGTAAAAGATCGCGATCGTTCGCTGCATTGAGATGGAACGATTGTCCATTCAGATTAACTAAGGAAAAATCAGGCGCCGGCATATCCACCCGTATCGGAGCTGGAATCTGAGCCGACACGGTGGAAAGGGTCGCAAGCAACAGGATCAATCCATATTTTATCGGACGATTCACGAGAGTCGCTCCGGTTTGAGGTTTCTTCACCTCATATGTATTTTATCAAAAGATCCGTCGGTAGTTCAAGACATTCGTTTTTCGGCCTCTGAATGTCGATAACTCGTTTCTTGTCAATCACTTACAAGCCCTGCCATTATCGGCAAACGCTGAGATCAATGTAACCTCAAGCACGGAATTTTCAGGATCAAACTGCCGGATTTTGTCGGATTGTCCCTGGGGAAATCCATAATTCTCCGGATGAAATCGGCCGATACACACTTCGAACAAGGACCTTCGATGCAGGAGTATCGGTATGGGTATTCAAAACTGGTCGGAAACGATTATTCTGGTCAATCTGGCGAGCGAACCCCAGATGGGCGAAGAGCTTCAGACGGTTGTGGATATGGTTCGCCGGCGCTGCCGGGATGTCGTGATCGATTTTTCCGAGGCGGATATTGTCACTTCGTCCAGCATCGCCAAGCTGCTCAAACTCCGCAAAACGCTGGCCGACAGCGATCATCGGCTGGTTTTTTCCGGTGTGAAAGCCAAGACCCGCAATATCTTCTCGGTGACAGGGCTGGATGTGGTTTTCGAATTTGTGGAAGACCAGTTCCTGGCCCTGGCGGGACTCCAGATGGCCGACGCCTGAGCGGCGCGGCCCCAACGCATCGAAGAACCGAAACGAATTCCTTGTTCTTGACAATCGTTCCGGGACAGCGTACATTGGTTTTCTGAATCGGGCAAGCGCATTACGAAATTCGCAGGAGGTGCGGCTTTCGCAATTCGCTTGCGGGATTTTTGGAAACGAGCATGAACGCGCAAACTCTGCAGCGAATTGAAGAGGTTTTAGGACATCATTTCAACCAGCCGGCGCTGATCGCCGAGGCCCTCTCCCACTCCTCCCAGGTCGAGCACCGCCTGTACAGCAATGAGCGCATGGAGTTTCTCGGCGACTCGGTATTGTCGCTGGTCATTTGCCAGAAACTGTATGAGCAATTCCGGGACTATCTCGAAGGCGATATGACGCGGATCAAGAGTCGCCTGGTCTCGCGCAAGACCTGCGCGCGGATCGCCGGAGAGCTGGACCTGGCCAGCTTCGCCAAGGTGGGCAAGGGAGTCGATCCTCTTCGCGCACTGGGCGGCTCCATCGCGGCCGGACTCTTGGAGGCGGTCATTGCGGCGATTTATCTGGACGGCGGTCTGGAGGCGGCGCGGAATTTCATTCTTCGGTTGTTTGCGGCGGATCTGGAAAAGGCCGATGCCCAGCAGCACCAGGAAAACTTCAAATCGGTTTTACAGCAGCACGCCCAGCGTCATTTCGGTCACACGCCGACCTATGAGTTGCTGGACGAGAAAGGTCCCGACCATAACAAGTGTTTCGAGATTAGCGTGGTCATCGGGCGGCACCGTTACCCCAGCGCCTGGGGCGTGACCAAGAAAGAGGCCGAACAAGGGGCGGCGCTCAATGCGCTGATGGAACTGGGTCTGATCGAGAGCAAAGGGGGATAGGGTTTAATATTAAGTAGGAACGATTGACGATTGTGAATTCGGGTCAATCTCAGGGGCCGTTCGCCGGGCTTACCCGTTTTCAAAGACAAATCCTTATTGGATCTCGTTTATTTCCCATAATCGATAGTCTTTTCCCCAAGGTTCTGATGTTTGTTGAATCGGGATTCGACGGGCAAAAGCCCATCCGTCGCGATAATTACTTGGGACCGCGAATGAAAGTCAGGAGGATGTGAGTCTGCTCGGATATGTTTCCCATTCCGGATGACCATTCGCCGCCGGCGCCAGCGCCCCACCAGTAGATCTGATCGCGAACCTTCTCGGATAACTGGGACCGCAGGAATTGAGCGACATTCCGCGCCCGTTGCTCGGAAACCACCATCTGATCTCCGAGGTCGGACGCGTCCGGCGCAAATCCGACGACATAAAGCCGGATTCCCTGGGCCATCGCCGTCTGTCCCAGATTATCCGCGTGCTGCTTGAGCCAGGCCTGAATGTCGCCGTCCAATACGGCACTGCGGTTGGCGAAGCGCAGCGGCGCATATTGGAAATCCCGTACCGTCCCGGACAGTTGCGGGCGATAGGTTTTGGAGGATTTGGCCAACTGGGCGAAGATCCGCCGCATGGATTCCTGGTTACCGTCAATCGCGGGATTGACCACCGGCTGGGGGTCCGGGGAATTGTATCGATATTTCACCTGGCGGGAGGTAAAGTTTTGATTGTTGGATGGTTTGCCCAGGAGGTCGGGGATCCCAAATCCCTCGATTTGCCGTTTGAATTCACCGATCGTCAATTCAAACCGGCCGCTTCCGGGCATGAGAAATTCGTTGGATTTTTCGGTAGCCATCGCCTGAAGCATGACGAAGAAAGCCATCAAAAGAGAAATCATATCCGCAAACGATATAATCCACAACGGGGCCTTTTCACCGCTTTCTTCGACGGCCTTTTTGGGTTTCATGGACAGACCCCCTTGTCCAGCAGGGTGAATTCGATGAAGGGGCCGTCCTGGATATTGCGAAGGGGCAACGTGCCACAGGAACTGATACTGATCTTGGCGGTGTCGACCCTTTGTTGCTGAAGGTATTCGGCCACGGCCACCAGGGGACGCGGATCAAAGGGTTTTCCGGATTCATCGGCCCGGTCGGCGATCACGAGCCGTTCGGACGTTTTGGCGACATAGGAGGCGAAGGCGTCGAGCCATTGTTTCCCGTCGGGCGAAAGGATCGAACCCGATGAGACAAACAAATAATCCTTACGAACCAGAAAAACTTTATTGTCGGGGAAACCGCTGGCCTGGGTCTCTTCGATCGAACCGGTTTGAATGGTTTCCTCGATCGGGGGGCGTTCGGCGCCGGTTTCGGCCTTTTGGCCGTTGCCGGGATCCCAACCGAGACTGTCTAAGGGGATCGAACCCATCCAGCCGCCGGCATAGGCAAGGGTCGCCTTGATGGCGGCCCGAAGCTTTTTTTCCTCGGATTTGTCGTAGGAAGTGAAGGAGGAAAGCATCACGAAAAAGGCCATCAGCAACGAGATCATGTCGGCGAACGAGATGATCCACAATGGGGCGCTTTCGCCGCCTTCCTCTTCGGCTTTTTTGGCCTTGGCCATTATGCCACCTTGACCTTCAACTGGGCCCTTCGCTTGGCGGAGACGAACACTTCCATCATCTCCCGAACGGCGGTGGGGCTTTCTCCATGAGCGATGGCGCAAACCCCTTCCAGGACCATGCCCATGTAGATCATTTCCATCTTGGAGTACTGGCCGAGTTTTCCGGCCATGGGCAGGAACACCAGGTTGGCCACAAGGGCCCCGTAAAAGGTGCACACCAGGGCCACCGCCATACCGGAACCGATTTTGGACGGATCATCCATTCGGCTCAACATGTTCACCAGGCCGATCAGCGTGCCGACCATCGCGAAAGAGGGACTCGAAGCGCCCATAAACTCCAGAATTTTTTTGCCCATATTGTGTCGTTCTTCGGTGCTTTCAAGTTCCTTGCACATCCGCTCGCGGATGATGCTTTCGTCATTGCCGTCCACGATCATCTGGAGTCCCTTGGCCAGAAATGGATCCCGGATCTTGCGAATTTCCTGTTCCAGGGCCAGGGCTCCGTCACGCCGACTGATGACGGCCATGTTGACCATCGTTTGAATGGAATCCCTGGCACTGGGAATCTTTTGAAAAATCGTTTTCTTGATGACACCGAAAATGCCCAGGAACTGGCCCATGGAAAAATGAATCATCGTCGCGCAGGTCATTCCCCCGAATACGATCGCGATAGCGGGAATGTTGAAGAAGATGCCCAGGTTGCCCTCGTAGAGCATCGTCCCGATGATCACCGTAAATCCCAGAATGAAACCCAGTATCGTTGCGATATCCATAGCTCGCCTCAAAATTTCCGCCAATGCCTGGACTCTGTCCCGACAGAATCCAACGGGTGAAATATCGGCGAAAAGAAGGGTCGAAATAATGAGTATCCCGTCGAGGGGACGAAGATCTCAAATCCGCGGAATTGAGGATTATCGAACCGAGGGGGCTCTTGTCCTTTGTGCGGAAAGGGCTATAATAACGATCGCATCAGGACTGGCGGAGAATCGTTCGGGGATTTGACCGCCGCGCGAAAATCCTTAGGAGCAGGTATGGCAAAGGAGCAATGGGGCAGCAGGTTGGGCGTGATCCTGGCCGTGGCCGGCAGTGCCATCGGACTGGGCAACTTTTTGAGGTTCCCCGTACAAGCCGTTAACAACGGCGGGGGGGCCTTTATGATCCCCTACTTCCTGGCTCTGATCCTGCTGGGCATTCCGCTGATGTGGATCGAGTGGACCATCGGCCGATTCGGCGGCGGATTCGGTCACAGCACGGCCCCGGGGATGTTCCACACCCTATGGAACAAGAACCGGTTTATCAAGTACTTTGGTGTCATCGGCATCTTCGGGCCGATCGTGATCTATATCTATTATATCTATGTCGAATCATGGTTACTGGGATACAGCGTTTTTGCGTTGATGGGCAAGTATAACGGCTGTACGACCGTCGAGTCGATGGCCGCCTTTCTGAATCAATACCACGGTTTGGAAAACGGCGAGCATTTCCACGGCATTTCCACGGCGTATATATTCTTTCTGATCACCTTTGGCCTGAATATCTGGATCCTGTACCGGGGGGTCAATAAGGGAATCGAGACGGTATGCAAATACGCGCTACCTGTACTGTTCGTCCTGGCGGCTTTTCTAACCGTCCGCGTGCTGACTCTGGGGACCCCAAATCCGGCGATACCGGAAAATAATATTGCCAATGGATTGGGTTACTTATGGAATCCGGACTGGAGTAAGCTGGGCGAATCCAAAACCTGGCTGGCTGCCACCGGACAGATCTTTTTTACGCTCAGCGTTGGTTTCGGGATCATTCTGACCTATGCCAGTTATCTGAGTCGCAAGGACGATGTTGCATTGTCCGGCCTGACCTCGGCGGTGACCAATGAAACGGCGGAAGTAATATTCGGCGGAAGCATCGTCATCCCGGCGGCCTTCGCTTTCTTCGGAGGGGCGGCTACGCTGAGTTTTGCCGCCGGGGGGCCATTCAACCTCGGTTTCGTCACCATGCCGGTTGTCCTCCAGCAACTCCCTCTGGGGAACCTCTTCGGTTTCGCATGGTTTTTCCTGCTGTTTCTGGCGGGGATCACCAGTTCCATCAGTATGGCCCAACCCTCGGTGGCCTTTTTGGAGGACGAGTTCGGCATCACAAAACCGCGTGCAAGCATGATTTTTGCGATCGGGACCTTCGTGATGACCCAGCCGAGTATTTTCTGGAACGGTAAGGGTGTTATCGGCGAAATCGACTTCTGGGGAGGAACCGTCTGTCTGGTAATCTTCGCCACCATTGAGACGGTCCTGTTTGCCTGGGTCTTCGGCATGGACAAGGCCTGGATGGAATTGCACACCGGATCCGATATCAAAATCCCTCGTGTGTTCCGATTCATCATCAAGTATATTACCCCGACGATTCTGCTGCTGATCCTGCTTTCGTGGTTCTGGTCCGATCTGCCGGGGATTTTGAAAATGGAAAAGGTCGCCGAGGATAATGTGCCCTATATCCTTACCACGCGCTTGATGCTGCTGGGTTTTCTGGTGATTCTGGTGTATCTGGTCTGGCGGGCGTGGAAAAACAAACCGCAGGGAGGGACTTCCAATGCAACTTGACGGATGGATCTTTATGATCCTCAGTTGGGCCGGTATCCTGAGCGTGTTCTTCTTCTGCCTGGTCCGAACCCTCCGCTCAAAAGATACCAATGGACGGAATTAATGTATTCAATCCCGATCGGAGAGAATCATGAAAAAGGGAACTTCTCTGTCGCGTCGCACAGCCCTCAAGGGGATCGGGGCCGTGGGAGCCATATCGCTGGTCTCATCGGAGGCGACGGCCGTCATGGATCGCATCTCGCCGTTTTCCGACCGTCTGTTCCACAAGGATATCCTCGACAAGGTTCTCAAGACTCCGCTGATCGACACCCATGAACATCTGTTCGACGAGGATGTGCGGCTGGCGAAATCGCCCGGTTCTCGGTCCGAGCCCGACGACTGGTCTCTGATCTTCAAGCACTACCTGGATTCGGATATGACAACCTGTGGAATGCCGCAGGCGGAATCCGACCGTTTCTTTTCGTCGGATGTCGATCCGGCCGACAAGTGGGCAATCCTGGAACCGTATTGGCCCGCCGTCAAAAACACCGGCTATGGCCGTGCGGTGCGAATCGCCATCGAGATGCTCTACGGTGTCGATGAACTCTCGGCCACAACCGTCCGCAAGGTCCAGGCCGGATACGAGGCCACGCGAAAACCCGGTTTCTACCGACGAATCCTGTGCGATCTGGCCGGAATCGAATCCTGTCAGGTCAACTTCCTCGGCGGCAAGCCCTTTCATAAAAGCAGTATGCCCACCTTGTTGATGCAGGATATCAGCATCGTGGGTATGTTCTCCGGACCGGATATCAACGGCCTGTCCAAGCCCACCGGAATCGAGGTCAAAGGTCTGGAGGATTGGCGGCGTGTCATCGACTGGTGGTTCGACCAGTACGGCAAACAGGCCGTCGCGGTCAAATCGCAGAATGCCTACGGCCGTAACATCGATTACCAGAAGATCGAACCGGACGCGGCACAAGAACTGTTCAAATTGCGGCTCGAAAACAAACCGATGGATCCTCAGCAGCGAAAAGACCTTGAAGATCATCTGTTCTGGTGCGCGGTCGATGCGGCCACGAAACGCAATCTGCCGGTCAAGCTGCATACGGGTTACTATGCCGGCGACAATTATATGCCCCTTTCGCGACTTCTTCAGAATCCCGGGTCGGCCTGCGATCTTTGCGGGGCTTCCCCGGAAAGCCGCTTTGTCTTCATGCACATCGCCTATCCGTACTACGAGGATCTCATCGCCGTCGCCAAGCATTATACCAACGCCTATCTGGATATGTGCTGGGCATGGATCATCAATCCCGTGGCCGCCAAAGATTTCCTCAAGAAGTACCTGGTCACCGCCCCGGCCAACAAGATCCTGACCTTCGGCGGCGACTATATTCCCGTCGAGCCGGTCCTGGGTCATGCCATGATCGCCCGACGCGGAATCGCCCTGGCACTGTCGGAACTGGTCGAGGAGGGTTGGCTCAAACTCTCCGACGCGATGGACCTGATCGACCCCATCATGCACGGCAACGCGCGAAAGATCTTCAACCTGGCGGAAAAACAAAAATTCCTGGGGGCTTTATAAAACCGCAATTTGCCCCCCTCGCAGATTATCCAATAAAAAGATCTTCAGAGGCATATTGGAACTTGGCTGAACCGGACCGTCCAATGAGAAACAGGCCGGCGGCCAGAGGTCCGACTCGACCGATAAACATCGTGAGAATCAAGATGACTTTGCTCAATGGCGTTAACGATGAAGTGATTCCCATCGAAAGCCCCGTATTGGCCAATGCCGAGACGATCTCAAACAGAATCGCCAAAAAACTCGACGACTCCACCGCCGTAAGAACCAACAGATCCACAAACAAGATCAGCCCAAACCATAACAGAATCGAAAACGCTTTATGGACACAATGTCGAGGGATCGTTCGATGGAACACGCGAATATTGTCCTCCTGGCCCCTAAGATGTAACCAGAGAAATACCAGCAAAACGCCAAAAGTTGTCGTTTTCATTCCCCCACCCGTGCTGCCCGGTGAAGCTCCGACGAACATCAGACCGATCAAAACCGTCAAACACAGGGGATTCATTTCTCCAATATCCAGCGTATTAAAACCGTCCGTGGTCGATGCCGAAATGGACTGAAACACGGATTCGAGGATTCGTTCCTTCCGACCGACATCAGCCGTCCAGGAATTTCCGAAATATATCAGGATTGTGCCGCCAACCAGCAGCATCGTCGTCATCAGGAACACCAGTTTGGTTTGGAGCGACAATCGTCGGGGAAATACATTCTTTCGACGCTTATCCATATAGGCGCAAAAATCGTACAAAACGATGAAGCCGATCGCTCCGGCAACGGAGACCAGATTGATGATTCCGTTGACCGGAAGATTGTCACAATAGCGGATCATGCTGTCGCTGAAAGTGGAAAATCCCGCCGTACAGAAGGCGGATACGGAATGGAACAAACCCAGATACGCCGCCTCACCCAAGGGATATTCCCGCCACCATACGGCAGTCAGAACCAGTGCCGCGGCGATCTCAAATACGGCGGTAAACAACAGAACCATCGCAAAAAAACGCCCCAGGGTTCGATAATCCGGTCCCGATAATGATTCTTTGGCGATCGTTTCGGTCAGGAAGGACATCCGCATTCGGAGAAGATAAGCGATCGCTGTGATGAACGCCATAAATCCAACCCCGCCGATCTGGAAAATACACAACAGGACGATCTGACCGAAACGACTATAATAGCTGCCCACATCGACGACGGTCAGACCGGTGGTGCTGATTCCGGATGTGGCCAGAAACAATGCGTCGATAAAGGGCTGTCGAGTTCCATGTTGCGAAGACAACGGAACCGATAGAAGGTACGCTCCCGTCAGGGTGATCAGGCCGTACCCCAAGACCAACCACTGAAACGCCGTTCGGCGTTTCAGCCATCGGATCACGAATTTCATGGTTCCCTTTACCCTTGGGCAAAGGGGCAAAAAAAGAACCGCCAGGCCGGCGGTCTTCATTTGCCATTGCCCTTTCAAATGCCTGCGAAGTTAGCTGACGGGCTCGGGCTTGAAAGTGCCCTATCCTCTCGGAATACGCCCCAGTTAATCGGGTCCTCCGCATCCATGCACTTACGCATGAATTTCGGCTACAAGAACAGATTTTCAAATTATAGTATAACCGATTTTTCGCTCCAGTCAAGAAATTTCTTGCGAACGAACACCCGGAATTTCGTAGTTATAAAGATATATCATATCTATATATACTCAAATTTATTGTCCCAGATTGGGCATGCCGTCCAGCAGCCCTTTCTTTTTGGCGTACATATAGAGGTATGACACGCCGAGCAGGGTCAGACCCGTCGCCAGGAATGCGGCCATACGATAGACGCTGGGGACATTGGACATATCGATCAGGAAGACCTTGGCCAGCAACAGTGCAAACAGCCCCAGTGCCAGATACCGCACCAGCCGCAGATGCTTGACAAATCCAGCCACCATCAACGCAGCCCCATAGATCGCCCAGAAGATAGAGATATACATGTTCGAAAAATAGTACCAGTTGACCAGCCGATCCCCATAGACATGGCGGCAATACCAATAAAAGTAGATCTCTTCGGTGATCAGAAACCACAAGGTAATCGTGGCCGTCAGGCCGAGGATCACCCAGATCGGTCGATCGACAGAATCGGAGGGAATCAGCCATCGAGCCAGAACCGCCGCGGCGGCGATCGCGACGATCAGCAGCGTCCCCACCAGAAACCACGGGTTGTTCAACAATGCAAACGCCGTAAGGTGCACACCCGGAAAGAGGGTAACCAGGGCCACGGCTCCGGCAACCCCGGCCGCCGCGCCCAGTCGCGGGATCAGGATCATGCCGTAGAGCGTCCACAGGATAAACACAAAGCAGGTCGGGTAAAAATACCAATCGTCGGCCCTGGCCTCCAGCGGACCTCGAAAATGCCAGAACAGATACAGTTCCATGCTGATCAGGATGGCCGGGACCAGCCGGACAAACAAGGTAATCGTTTTGCCGGAAAGCTCCCAATCCGCTGGCTCCATCGATCGCCGTAGTAAAAAGGCCAGCACAAACAGCGACGCACAGAACACGGCCCCATAGGCAAACCAGCCGTTGAAGAAAATCGGATAAGCGGAATGATGTACCAGCGGAAATGCGATCAAAGCATAGGCCGTCGCCAAGACCCCCAGCGCAAGGGCCGTCTGGGGCATCCCGCGACCGGCGGGACTGAACGGACGGATCACAAACACCAGCGGCACTACGCAGGCCAATATATACATGCCACGGAGAAAGGCCGGAAGGTTGATGTGGTGCGCGGCGTGATTGAATCGGCATTCGCCATACCATTCCAGAATCACTGCGACGGACAGGATCATCACCGACAGAAAATACAGAAGCTGAATAATCGTCGAACGAACCTCGGAGGACAACGAGTTGTCGCGACGATAAAGGATATGCGCCACAAACGCCATCGCGGCAACAAAACACCACGAGCCGAACTGCGGATTGAAAATCAGCGAAAATGATTCGTTGTGCAGCGGCAATTGTTCGGCCAGCTTAAACAAAGATAAAGCCATCGCGATCGCCGCGGCGATCTGTGTCAGTGGGCTGCGATATCGCAGGCCGATGAAACACAACACCGCCGCCTCCGCCGCCCACGATAATGCCACGATGTACATGTGGAAATACAGAGGGATCGCCAGCGTAATGAAAAACAATCCAATCGCCACCAACGCCATCCGGCAATCGTTATCCCCCGGACATCGGCGATACACGCCCAGCGCCGAAGCCAGATGAACCGCAAACAGGCCCACACAACACAGGGCCATCTCATTCCGATGGACCGGATACAAAATCGCCCAGAAATAATACAGCGTCGCCGCCGCATTGCTCAAAATCAGCGTCACATCCTGTTTTCGCGCGGGGCTGTTGTGGACCAGGCCGTAAACCATCGGCAGGGTCAGAAAGACGGCGAAAAAGATACACAGCCAGATCAGAGCAATATCCATCTGCGGCGGCAGGCCTTCGACGGGCCTCATCGTCGATCGATAAAAACTCTCGAACCACCCGGTGTAGAGCCCGTAGGTTCCGAAAAAGCACAGCAGATTCACGCCCGGCCATTTGCGATAGACTGCGCAGGCCATCGCGCCCAGTCCGAGGATTAGCACATAGAGGAATAGTTGCACCGGAAGATTCTGGCCCGTCGAAAGCAGGATCGGCGTAAGGTAGCCGCCGAGCAGCGCCAGCACCGCGATAAGGACCTCGTCGAGTACGGTGGCATAGGCCATCGCTCCGGCCGTAACAAGAATCGCCAGAGCGAATGAGGGTGTCGCGGGGATCAGATGATAGACTCGATAGGC
>JAAYVQ010000338.1 GCA_012517095.1 Phycisphaerae bacterium
CTGCAATTCGAAAAAGCCGTCAAGGTTTCCACGCGGCTGACGATCCCGGCCGGCGGCGAGGGAAAACTGACCGAGGGCGACAAGAAGGTTCAGATCGAGATTTCCCCACGGACGCTGGTGACGATCCAAGTGGATAAAATATAACCGCGGGATTCACAGGTGACACTGAAATCGGTTCAGGGAGGCGTATGCAATGAGCGAAGATCAGCGGAAGGGATTCGAATTACGGGGCTGGCATGTGATCATCGGAATTCTGGCGATCCTGGTGGTCCTGTTTATCCTGTTTCGCATGTTCGGTCATTCGGCATTGGAAAAAAAGATCGCCGAGCTTCGGGCCAAAGGATATCCAACCACCTTCGAAGAGCTGGAAAAATACAACCAACTCCCCGAAGCGACGCCCAACGCGGCGGATCTTTACCGAAAGGCGATAAATGCGTATCGAAGCCCGAACGATGAAGAAAGAAAAGTGCTTCCGTATTTTCGTTCGGCATCGCTTAAACTCGGGGAACCCAACGCGGTGGAACTGGAAGGCCCCATTGCGGCCTATCTATCCCGAAACGCCGAAACGCTGGATCTGCTGCGTCAGGCCGGGCAGATCGAGGCGTGTAAATACAATTATACCTGGGATACGGTTCAGGGATTCATACTTCCGAATCTCAGCGAGATCCGAGACTGCGCCCGGTTACTTGCCTTGTTCATCCTGCAGCAAGCCGAATCCAACAATACCGATCAGGCCTGCCGGGCACTATTCGACCATTTCCAATTGGCGGAGTCGCTTTCGCGGGATCCGTTTTTGATCTGTCATCTGGTGCGGATAGCGATTCATGCCATGGGAGTGGAATCGGTTCGGGTCCTGTTGGAAAGAACAACGCTCAGCGACCGACAAATGGCCGAGTTGGAACAACGGATGGTTACGATTCGCGATGGGCTTGGGCTCGATCCGGCGTTGATTGGGGAACGATGTTGTCTTCTGCAGCAGTCGGATATTTACCAGCAGTTTGGCTTCGGTACGGTTCCGATTCGTTTTTCAGGACTGATGGATCTTAATGTGATCCGATCGCTGGAGTTTTATGACCGGCTTGGAGCCGTGTCGAAAATAGAACCGGAAAGGAGGATCCAAGAATACCAACGCATCAGCAATGATGTTGATCAATTGTCTGTCTTATATTTCATGACAAAGTTACTGATGCCCGCTCTGGACAAAATCGGGTTGATCGAATTGCGGGTCATGGCAGAGTTGGACTGTGCCCGGACAGGGTTGGCCGTCGAACGGTTTCGCCTGGCTGAGGGTCGGCTGCCCGAATCATTGGAAGAACTGGTACCGAAGTATATCGAGGCGGTCCCGATCGATCCGTTTGACGGAAAGCCCTTGCGGTATAAGCGGCTGGAAAAGGGCTATACGATCTATTCGATCGGCGAGGACGGCGAAGACAACGACGGCGTACCGAAAGATAAGGTTGAGAAGGGCGCACATCATGATTGGCCGTTCACGGTGGAAAGGGAGTGATTGAAAATTGGATAATGGAAATTGGAAAAATAATGTTACATTCGGATGGCCTACTATGAATGAAGACTGGCAAGATGAAAGAGTATACAAGTTGAACGGTTTTCATGTTTTGATTCTCTGCGGTGCCGGCATAATGGCTCCGTTTATTTGGCCGAAAGGGATTGGTTTTTTGATCTTCGGTTGGATTCTATGTTTTACTGCGATTGTGATTGGCGTCTGGCTGTTGGTCCATCGCAAGTGTCGGGGTGACAAAGGTCTGGTTATTTTCGGGATGGTTCTGTCGGTTCTTTGGCTGATTTTCACCGTATTGCAGCCGCTTTGGATCCATTTGCTCAAACAAGGGCACTGAAACCGGAACCGTAAATGGATCAGGATGGGAGCGTCATAATGGTGCGGATTGGAATCGTGATATATTGGATTATAGGGTTTCAAGTCGTCTTTGCAGTCGGTGGTGCTGTTGAGCCGAAGGTCGAGGTGGAAGAGATCGTCACGCAGTACGCCCCGGCCGACAACGGGGCTGGACCCATGTGGTGTTATGGTTCGACGGTGATCGGACGAATCGGGAACCATGTGTTCCTTTCGGTGATCGAGACGGGCAAGGATGTTCCACCGTTGTGTAATACCCGCTGGCAACTGTGGGTCCGGCCGGATAGCGGCCCGTGGAAGCTGGTCCAACAGGAACAGGACTACCGCCAGCGGGAACCCTGCCCGATCGGGGTCGATCCTGGGGGAAAAATTTTTCTTTCCGTAAACCCTTCGACCCAGCCGGTAGGGACAAAATACGGACCCTGTAAGCCGATGGTCCTGGTCTTTGACGCCATCGATCCGGCCTCGCCGTATGAATCGCAGGAACCGGTGTGGGCGCCCGGCACCAGGTTCACCGATCATTCCTATCGCGGATTTTCCGCCGATGGCAAGACCGGCGAATTGCTCCTGCTCAACATTCACTCCGAGAGTGGCGATCAGTTCGTCTCATACCGCAATCGGCAGGGACAATGGCAGGCGAAGGGTTCAATTCATTTTCCAATCCGTTCGTGTTATCCGCAGGTACTCTTGAAAGACAAGGCGGCTTATGTGTTGGCTATCGGCGATATCGTCGAACCCAACGAGGATTGGAAGAAACTCAAGTTCGAAAAGACAAAAAGCCAATGGGATTATGTCTTCCGCCGGTTGTTTTATACCTGGACTCCGGACATCGAAACAGTTCCCTTCGCCGAACCGATCGAAATCGACACAGTGGAACAAACGGCTGGTCATATCACGAATCTTGATCTGGCAGTCGATGAATCGGGCACGGTTCAGGTCCTGTATCTTCGCCAGCCGCACCATTACGACTTCATTCGCGACAAATACTTTCCCGGTGAGCCAATGACAGTGATGCTGGAGTTACTGATTGTCCGCAACGGCAAGGTCGTCGGCAAGCGGACAACGGCCGAGAGGACTGGCTCCGAGGGCCTTCGACCATCGTATGGTCGTTTCCATACGGACAGCAAGGGCAAGCAATGGATTGTCGCGGCGGGGTGGATCCGGAAAGTGGGCAAAGAAACCTTCGGCAATTTCCTGATGGACTGTGACGAACAAGAAAACGCAACGATTCAGCCGATTGTCTTAACCCATCCCTTCGGCAGTTTCTTTACGGCCACAACGCGCGGCGGGACTCAACCATCGGACACAATCGACCTGTTCGGAATCGCCGACGACAATCCCAACCTTCGCTATGCGAGGATCAAACTGAACCGCTGATTCGGATCGGATATCGAAGCA
>JAAYVQ010000004.1 GCA_012517095.1 Phycisphaerae bacterium
AGAACCGGTCGGCGGGTTTCGATATCGATAACCATCGCGGTAAAAGTGTTAACCAGGCTGAGGGCATCGGCGCCACCAGCGATGGCGGCCCGGGCAGTGACGGTGATGTCGGTGACGGTGGGGGTGAGTTTGACCATCAACGGTTTTCGTCCGGAGACTTTTTTAACCGCCTGGGTTATGGTTTCGACCTGTTGAGGATCGGTACCGAAGGTGATGCCGCCTTTTTTAACATTCGGGCAACTGATGTTGAGTTCGATACCAGCAATCACTTTTTCCTGTGCGAGCCGCTCCGTGACGGCGACATATTCATCGATGGTCCGGCCGGCGACATTGACAAAAATGGCCGTGTCGTATTGAGCGATTAGTGGGAGTTTCTCCTTGAGGAAGCGATCCAAGCCGATATTTGCCAGGCCGATGGCATTGAGCATGCCAGCATCGGTCTCGACGATACGCGGGGTGGGATTCCCTTTGCGGGGATACAGCGTGATGCTTTTGGTCGTAAAGCCACCGAGCGCTGAAACATCCATAAACTCGGCCAGTTCGTCGATGTAGCCGCAGGTACCGGAGGCGGTAAAGACAGGATTTTTCAGCTTCAAACCGGCAAACTCGATGGAAAGGTCAACTTTCGTCAAAGATCACATCCTTTCCATCCAGGACGGGTCCATCTTTACAGCAGAGGCGATAGGACCAACCGTCTTCGGCTTGGGAATCGCGGGTTTTGATTGCACAGCTTTGGCACAGGCCGATTCCGCAGGCCATCATTCGCTCCATGCTGAGTTGGCAGGGAACGCCGATTTTTGTGGCCAGGCGCGAGACAGCGGCGAGCATGGGCTCTGGACCGCAGGCGTAGAGGATCGTCTTGTCCGCTTGCATTTGAGGCGATTGGAGGAACTTGTCCACCAATTGGGTGATAAAACCTTTGACCCCGAGAGATCCATCATCCGTCGCGACGGCATGGGGAACCTGGACTGCGGAGAAGGCCGGAAGATCGATGCCGCCGTCAGGATGCAATCCCGTTTCGAACGGCAATTCATTGAGGGATCGAGCTCCGACAAAAGCCGTGACTTTTATTTGGGGGTGTTGTGATCGAAGATAGGCCGCAAGATGCTGGATTGGAGGGGAACCCATGCCTCCGGCGATCAGGAGGGCGATGGGGCGAGACGGATCGATTCGGAAACCATTTCCGAGAGGTCCGATCAAGTGTAATGAATCGCCAGCCGTAAGCGTCATCAATCGAACGGTCGATGGGCCGATGACATGATACGAAACATCGATTTCGGTCGATTTGCCTGTGTGACGAACGGCACTGAAGCTGAATGGCCGGCGCAGCATGATGTTGCGCTGGGCGGAATCGAGCAATTCGGCTGGAATATCCTTGTCCTGTGGAAGCGACAGGTGACTGACATCCACTTCAATAAATTGGCCGGGCTTGACCGATGCAAATGCGGCCGATCCGTCGGTGTCCAGTTCAAGCGTCAAGAGTTGATAACGAGGACGAATGACTCTGTGCTGCCGGACGACGGCGGTGAAAAGACGGTTTGGATGTGCGGAACACTTCTTCATAAGCTCTTGACTTTTCAGAACTTACAAGTTGAATCCTGCGGACATAAAAAAGCTTCCGGAATATTCATCCACTGATACTCCGGAAGCAAGCCACGGCAAAAAAGACCGCTAAGTACAAGGTTAATACCTGCCAATTTTCTTGGCCGACTACAAGGAAAAGTATAGTCCCCCCCGCCCCCGTTGTCAAGACGGCAGACAAAAAGTCGCATAAAAAAGATAAATAGTTGTAATATCTTGTCATTAAAGAGGTTACGGCTGTCTGAAAGCCAGGAAAAAGGTCTCTAATTTTGCGTTATCCCGGAGTTTTCCGCAAAGTTTCCTGCCAGACCTGAACCCATGATACTTTATGTTTTTCGGCGGCCTGAACACAATCAGCATATTCGGGTTTGAGAAAAACTCGACGGCCATCGTAGTACCCTGTCTTTACCCGAATGGGTCCGTATTCGGTTTCGATGGTTACTACTTGTCGGGGGAGGATAGATCGTTGGAGGATTTGCTTGCGAATTCCCAGCGTTAATCCCTGGCGGAAGATCAAACCCTCCAACTCGGCATTTTTTGACGGTTCGGCGATTACCGACAACAAGATGGCCGGGCGGTTATTTTTCATCTGAATGGGTGAGGTGAAGACATCAAGAGCGCCGGCCTTGAGAAGAAGATCGATTCCCTGACCGACCTGTTCGGCTGAGACATCGTCAATGTTGCATTCCAGGAGGATCACACTATCAGTGTCTGCGGATTCTGTATCAGATTGTCCGATGGCGACTCGCAAGACATTGGGAAACTCATGGGCATCCCGAGAACCGGCACCATAACCAATGCGGATGAGTGTCATGGAAGGTATAGGGCCGTAGGAAGAGGCAAAATGAGTCAGAATCGCAGCAGCAGTGGGGGTTAAAAGTTCAAAATTCCCCGGGCCTGAAATCAGGGGGGCTTTGGCCTGCCGGAGAAGTTCGGCAGTGGCAGGGGCTGGAACCGGAAGAATTCCGTGAGCGCATTGAAGCGTTCCGGATCCAACGGCAAAAGGGGAACAGACAACTCTTTCAATTTTAAGAGCATCGAAGCAAATACAGGCGGCGACGATATCGACGATTGAGTCCATGGCCCCCACTTCGTGGAAGTGGATTTCTTCGACGGGTTTGTTGTGAATGGCGGCCTCCACGCGGCCGAGTTTGTCAAAGATGGCGAGGGCATTATTTTTGACGACAGTGGGAAGGGGAGTATCCAGAATCAGACGACGAATGTCCGACAAGGATTGATGGGAATGGGATGAAGGAGTATGCGAATGACTCGGATTCTCATGAGGGTGATGGGAATGGGGGGTTCCGTGGTTGTGAGCATGGCTGTGTGTATGATCGTCCCAGTCCAGCGAAGCGTGTGACGAAGTCTGGGGTTCAAAGTGCGTTGCCGAGATCCCTTTGCGCATCACAGTATCAATCTGGTAATGGACCGGGCCTAAGGGAAGCGAGGTCAAATGCGAGATCAGGTCCTGGCGATCGACACCCGCATCCAACATTGCGGCGACAATCATGTCCCCGCCGGCGCCGGCGAAACAATCAAAATAGGCGATATTCATTCTTGTCGTCCCTTTCTTTTCGAGTATGATTATCCCTCCGGCGATGGGAAAAGCAAGGATCTGTATTTTTCAGCGCCGTCGAACGGAGTAACCGAATCAAGGACAAACCGACAACAACGAGAACCAAGGGAATGAACACGGGGATGTTGCACAAGTTGGGAATCGCGGTCATGGTTCTGGGAATGTGCGGGACGGCCAAAGGAAGTCTGTCGAGCTCGATCGCCGCGATTCTGAAGGAAAAGAAACAGTCCAAGGCCATTGTGGGGATTCAGATTCTCGACGGAACCAGCGGGAGAGTAGTCTATGAGATGAATTCGCACCGGCCGATGATTCCGGCGTCCAATATGAAATTGGTAACGACGGCCGCAGCGCAATATTACCTCGGAGGCAAGTTTGCCTGTACGACAAAAATAGGGTTGCTTGGTGATGGACTTGTGGTGATCGGCGGGGGAGATCCATTATTGGGTGACGCCAAAATCGACGAGAAGAATGAGCGGAAACCCGGTTGGATTTTCGAAGATATTCTGGCTGTTCTCAGGGAAAAGAACATCGTTTCCCTAAGCGACTTGTATATCGATACCATGTATTTTGATGATCAGCGGGCCCATCCGGGTTGGCCTCGGGACCAGTTAAATCGCTGGTATGCCGCCGAGGTTTGCGGGCTGAACTATAACAACAACTGTATCGACTTAATCGTCAAAAACAACGGGGGCAAGATTACCTTCGTGATCGATCCGCCAACACAATATGTTACGCTTGTCAACCAGGTAAAGGCGACCACCAGCGGATCCAGTGAGGTCGGAGCGTATCGGAACAGCGAACCGAATCGGCTGATTGTCCGCGGCAAATGTCGCAAGGAAACGGGTTTTCCCGTGGCGATCGAACGACCGGGAGCGTTCTTTGGATTTTTATTGTACGAGCGGCTGAAAGCCGGAGGCATTACCATTCGGGGAAACCTGTCGGAAAAGTACATTCGGGACGAGAAGGGTATCCGAATTTTGCGCGAATACCAAACCCCTCTTTCGGATATTCTGGATCGGTGTAATAAAGACAGCTTGGGAATGGCGGCCGAGTGTCTGGTCAAGATTCTTTCGGCGGAACATACTCGGGGCAAGATCAACGGCGAATGGTCGCATGGTCTGGAATTAATGAAACGATATCTGGTTAAAGTTGGCGCAAAACCAGAAGAATTCCACCTGGACGATGGAAGCGGCCTGAGTCGTAATAACCGTCTCAGCGCCAATACCCTGACTCGCGTTTTAATGGATCGGTATCGCAGTCAGGACTGGCCATCATTTAAAAATAGTTTGGCAGTGGGTGGGGTGGACGGAACGGTTTCCAAATATTTCGGTGAAGGGGCCTACAAAGGCAAGGTTTATGGCAAGACGGGATATATCGAAGGAGTCCGGGCGTTTTCCGGTTTCTGCGAAACAACCAAGGGAACCTTTGTCTTTAGCATCCTGACTGAAGCTGGCAACGGCTATACCCGCGATGCAATCAACAGTATTTGCAAGGCGATCATTGATGAAGTGGAATAAACCTCGGTAGAAGAGCGTAGATTCAGCGGTTTTTTCAATCAATCGCCCGTAATTCGTTCGACCAGATCGCGAAGCGTCACAATTCCCATGGCGGTGGTCTGCAACCCTTTTCCCTTTCGCGAATCCCATACGGCCGCGATTTGCAGATTGTCCCCGGCCATCCGGTCAATGGCGTCGAGGATCGGCATATCCGAGGGGAGCCAACCGATAGGTTGGAGAAAGGGACGCAGATCGGAAAATTCCCGGCGATCCGCCGCAACCAATGAAACCTGAATCCAGCCAAGAATTGCCGAGCGATTCGCATCGTAAATTGTAATTCGTTCGAGCGGCGTGTTTCGCAAACATTCGAGAATGGCCGGTCGCTGGCTGTTGACGGGTAGCATTTGAGTTTTTGCCAGGGGAATCAGCACGGATTCGACCCGGATATCCTGCGAATCAACAAGGGCATGGAGAATATCCTGCTGGGTTGAAGTGAGATAACCTTCTTCATGAGTTTCATGCAGAATTTGACGGACCTCGTGACGACCTGTCACGGCCAAGACGGCAGGAGCGTCGGCCGAAGAACCGAAGAGGCGATTTAAACCAGACGATAGTCCCTTGAGCACGGAGATGATGCCACAACGAGTCAATACCTGATGAAACAACCACAACGGACCTGAAAGAAGAGGCATCAGGGTATCGGCTCGATAGAAAAAAACGGTTTTGGGAATCATATCTACAAAAATAAACATCACCGGGGTTAATAGCAGAGTCGTGACCCATTCAGCGGCATAATCGGTGGCTCCCTCATGCAAGAGGACATAGGTGACCAGGCAAGTGGACAGATAACAGAACAGGTTTGCTCCGATCAGCGTGGTCAACACCATTCCCCGTCCGTCTTCCAATAACCGCATCAGGAACACGTGCAGCTTCTGACGGTGTCCGAATCCCAGACGAGTCCTGAAACGGCTGACTCGGTACATTCCGGTTTCCGTTCCGGAGAAATACCCCCCGCAGGCCAGCAGAAGAATACACAACACGATATTGATCGCCAAATTCATGGGTTCGGCTCCCGTGGTGAAATCGATTCAACTTGCAGAATGACCGTCCGAATTCGATGCCGATCCATTTGTTCGATGGTCAGGCGGAGGTTGTCGATCAGGATGGAGTCGCCCGGCCGAGGGATTTTGCCGAGCTGCTGCACAATCAGTCCGGAGACCGTGGAGCCCCGAAAATCCCGCGGATTGATACCAAAGGTGCCTGCCCATTCATGGATTGGCAGATTGCCGGCAAGACGGTATTCCAACGGTCCAATCTGCTCAACAGGAACGATCGACGGAAACGAAGGTTCTCCTCCGACGAATTCAATGGTCAGAATATCCCGAGATACCATGCCGGTAATACCGCCATATTCATCCACGACCAGGACGAAATCGGTCCCGGGAGCCGCAAAAAGATCCAAGAGGGACTCCGCCGGGGCATGTTCGGGAACATAATCGACAATCTGAAGAAGAGAACGAATATTGGATTGGGTTTGCAGGATCAAATCACGAAGCGAAAGAACGCCAAGGGTATTATCCACGGATTTTTCATAGACGATCATTCGAGTTAGTTTTCGTTCGACCATACGGTCCCGAATAACGGCGGGGGGCTCGTGGACTTCACAGAAGGACAGGTCCACGCGCGGGCGCATAATATGGCGGACCTTGAGCAAACCCAGTTGCAGGACCTCGGTCATGAGACGGTTTTGGCTCTCGGTCAATAATCCCTTTTCACGGGAAGGTTCCAGAAGCCGCTTGAGGGTCTGGGGCATCAAGGGGGGCGACGACCGCTGTGAGGGGCGAGAACCCAGAATCAGTCGAAGGGTCGGCCGAATCGCCAGTCCGTCGAGAACCTGAAGGATCGGCTGGAGAATACGCATCACGGGATACCACATCGGGGCCGTCCAAAGACAAATTCGCCGGGTATTCGAATACGCTGCGGCCTTTGGCAGCATATCTCCGAACAGAAGCATGATCAAAAATACCAATACGGCAGAAACACCTCCCGCTCCCGCGTTTATCGTCCGGGCTAATTCCAATGAAAAAATGCTGGACAGCGAGAAGAACAGAGTATTGACCGCCATATTGCTGATCAGCAGAGTGGTCAGCATCCGTTCGGGAGATTCCATCAGGCGGGCGACCAGGGTTTGTAGGGGATTACGAGATTGCCGAAACAAATCCAGTTGGCGACGGGATTGAGTGAAGAAGGCCGTTTCCGAAGCGGCACATAAAGCTGAACAGAATAGCAGACCGATCATCAACAGCAACCGCCAGGAATGTTCCAGCAGGATTGACATGCCGTGGGTTCCGTACCCGGCGATTTCATTTTGGTCGAGGTAATCGAAGGGTAAAGGTCGATCCCTGACCGATACGGGATTGAACCTCAATTGTTCCGCGATGCTGTTCCATCATTCGTCGGCAGAAGGCCAGGCCCAGTCCCGTCCCCGACCGGTTGTTTGGGGAGGGAGATTTGGTGGTAAAGAAAGGATCAAAGATCCGCTCCAGATTTTCTGAGGAGATCCCGCATCCTGTATCGATCACCTGAATGAGGGTATGCTCCGGAGTATTCCAGGAACGGATCGTCAATTGGCCGGGACGGCCAAGCATCGCTTCGCGGGCGTTCAGAATCAGATTCATCAGGACCTGTTGCAGGCAGATTCCATCCCCCCACACTTGCAGGTTATTGGGGATATCCCGAATGACGGTGATTCGATCCTTGGCGAAATCCCGGGCCAGACACACAAAGACATCATCCACGAGTGTACGGACCGCTGACCATGCCAGTTCTTCGGAATGGCCGTTGGCCATTGCAAGTATCCGCTGAAGGATCCGGGAGGCCCGTTCGGTATTCGAGACGGTTTTTTCAAGAGTTTTCTGGTGAAGCTGGGTATCATCCGGATGCTGCAAAGACAGCCGGGCATAATTTTCCAAGGGGGTCAGGATATTATTCATTTCATGGGCGATCATTGCAGACACCAAACCGAGGTTGGCCAGGGGTTCAATGCGGGACAATTGTGCCTGTAAGCGATCGGTCTGGCGTCGCTGTTGCTCGATCTGCTGATGCATCGAAGATCGCTTTTCGAGGATACCCTTCATTTATTCAAATTTCCTGAACTGACCCTTGAAATCTCTTGTTGCCTGTTCAAAATACCTTTGTTATAATTCGGTCACTATCATACAATGCAATGGTCGCGTAAATTCCGATTCTTTTATCGACAAAGGGAATGGATTGGCTTGAATGGACGACCGGGATATCCTCGATGCCTTGTTAGAATTACTTGGGAACTGCCAGGTAGAAATCCGTAAGGTTCCACTTGGGGGGCAGGGGGGTGGATTGTGTCGGCTGCGGGACCGAGTGGTTTTTTTCGCGGATACCGATGCCTCGGTCGGAGAAACGACGGCTCTGGCGGCTCAGGCCGTGCGACAGAAATTAGATATTGAAGGCGTTTATCTTCGCCCCCAGATTCGAGAAATCATGGATCGCTATCGATCGACAGACTCCGCCGTCAGGCAGGACAGCGGCGATCTCCAGCGATAGGGAGACAACGAAAACATGAACGAATACAAGGATCAACCCGTTCCGAAGGTTTTGGTCGTGGATGACAATCCCCAGAATCTGGAACTATTGTTGGCCTATCTGGAAGATGTGGAGTGCAAGGCCCTTTCAGCGACCAATGGACCCGAGGCCCTGGAAATGGTCCGTCAGCATACTCCGGACTTATTACTACTGGATGTGATGATGCCGAAGATGAGCGGTTTTGAGGTTTGTCGACGGCTCAAGAACGATCCCGCAACGGATTCGATTCCGATTATTATGGTTACGGCCCTGAATGAGATCGGGGATATTGAGCGGGCGATCAATTCCGGTACCGACGATTTTCTCAGTAAGCCCGTCAACAAATGGGAACTGGTCACGCGGGTACGAACGATGCTCAAGCTCAAACATTTGACGGATAAACTTGAGCGAACACTGGCCTATCTGAGCGAGGTCGAAAAACAGGCCGAAATATCCAAATCCGAATAGGAGACGATTGCCATGGCGCAAACGGTGGGGTTCCGGGGGTCGTTGGGGCAACGGATCGTTATTGGATTCTTGAGTCTGGTTTTTGCGGTTCTTTTCTATTGGTTATTGAATTTCATCACGCAGGATATTGGCCGGCGGCCCGGGCCCGATTATGTGAAGGTTCAGGATCAGTATGTCGATCCTTCCTTGTTGGGTCAACAACGGCAGATCATGGAGAACATCGAGTCCGTCAAGGACCAACTGGCCGCTCAGACACGACAGCGAGACCTGCTTCGCGACAGTACCCAAAGTCTTCAAACCACGATCAACCAATTGCTCAGCATTCAGGAACAGAGTATCAAGAGCGGCACGGCCCTTACCGAGGAAACCCGCAAACACATCGACAGCAGCTTGCCGCAATTTTTGGATAATCAGAAGCGATACGAAAAATTCAATCAGGAAATCGCCGACCTGACCACCCAGGGCAACAACCTGGAAAAACAGCTCAAAGAGTTGAATCGGAAAATCGAAGAGCAACGACAGAAAGGCCAGGCCGAGTATAACGATCTCTATAGGCAATACCGCTTGAAAACCGCCGCTTATCAGTTGCTGGTGGTCATCCCGATTTTCCTGATAGGGTCATGGCTTTTCATCTCGTACCGAACGGGTTTCTATGGTCCGCTGGTCTGGGCGAGCTTCTGGGCGGTGTTCGTCAAGCTGGCCCTGATTGTCCATGCTTACTTTCCGCGTGAGTACTTCAAATATATCGCCCTGGCAGTTATTCTGGCGATTGTTGTCTGGTTGCTGGTCTATCTTCTCAAGGGCTTGGCCAAGCCGCGACTTGCGGTCCTGATGCGGCAACGGCGGCAGAGTTATGGACGAAGCGAATGTCCGGTCTGCGGAACATATTTATTGTCGGCTCAGGCCCGTCGTACGGAGTCCCTGAGCGGCCGTAATACACCGGCAGGGGGGGCCGATGTTCCGACCGAATCCGCGTATCACTGCCCGGGTTGTGGCACGGCCCTCTACGGGAAATGTGGTTCCTGCGGACAAATTCGCCATCTGATGCTGCCGTTCTGTCGCCATTGCGGAGCTCAAAAACCGGACTGGAATATCGTCTGAGATTAGCTTCCCTATAGACGACCGACTCAAGCTATGACAACCTCGGCCGGATCACGGCCGTCGATACAGGTACGACACTGGCCAAGTTCCGCTATTCCTATGTCTCCAATGAGCACAATATCGACCGACAGTATCTTGACCATCGCTCCGTTTCCACATATAATCAGTTCAGTTATGACAATCTCGACCGGTTAACCGGTGTAACCTTCGTTGATACCCTTGTGGACGGCTTGGCGATGGATGATTTGGGGAATCCATAATTCTTTTAGACGCGATTAACATGATTAACAAGATTTTATACGGGTAACAATGGAAATCGTCAAACTGACCGAGCAAATCCTCGGGTGTGCGTATCGCGTGCATAACGAATTGGGTTCCGGCTTTCTGGAAAAGGTGTATGAAAACGCATTGACCCTCGAGTTGGCCGAATCCGGGTTGGTTGTCCAACAGCAACATCCAGTTCCGGTGTTCTATCGCGGCCGGATGGTCGGCGATTATGTGGCCGACTTGATCGTTGAAGAGAAGGTCGTCGTGGAAGTCAAGGCGGTCAAAAGCGTGGCGGCAGAACATGAGATTCAACTGGTCAATTATCTCAATGCAACGGGGATTGAGGATGGGTTATTGATCAATTTCGGTTCCTCGGTCCAGGTGAATCGCAAATTCCGTCGAAAATGCCCCGGAATCTTCAAACCGCATCCGCCAAAAACAAATGAATAATCCTGTAAATCCTGTTAATCGCGTCAAAAATAGTGGTTTGTTCGACTACGACGCCCTCGGCCACCGCGTCCGCAAAATCGACGCCGTCGCCGGCCAGACCACCCTCTACTACAACGACCCCGAATGGCGGGTCCTGGCCGAAAAACCGGACTGGAATACACGTTAACGCCTAACGGACTCCGATCGGCAGGGGGCCGACCTTTCCGGCCAGTCCGATAATCCCACTATTCCGATTTTGTCGGTGGGGGGGCTCATCTCTATGTTCGGTGTTGTCGGTTCCTATAGTCCAATCATACCCTACAGACCGCATACCTGCCATCTCCCCTCCCTGTACGATGACATTGGCATCGGGATTTCTACCGATGCGCGTTAAGACGCTGGAACTCGTCGCCGATACTCCTTGTGCCGCAATCTGGAACTCAACGCTTGAAGAGGAACGGGTTATTACATGAGCAAGCTGTTGGAGATATTTGGCAGAGGAATTACGGTCGATACGGCCGACCTGATTTGGCATTGGCTGAATGTTCTTCGCGAACGATCGGGGGAACAGGAGCCGGACTGGCATGCCGAGGATCTGGACGAGGCCGTCGAGCTGCTGGGAAACCGCGAGCTGGACCGCTGCCGGGAAAAGATACAATTTTACCTATACGAGCGCCCGGATTGTGCGCGGGGTCGTATGGTGGCTGTGGCATTATGTCTGCGGGCGAATGATCCGGCGGGGGCCCTCGAACAACTTCAGTCGATCTATCTTCGGCAACCGAGCAATACGATGGCTCTGTATGCGCTGGGATATTGCCATGAGCGCCTCGGTCGGGAAGACGAGGCCGTCGCGTTTTATCAGGACTGCATCAAATTCAAGAGCCATCTCCAGTTGCCCCGACAGCGAATGGCGGCGATCCATTTCAAAAATGGCCGGCTGGAAATGGCGATTCGCGAATACGAGCAGTTGATCACCGAACATCCGGAAGATATCGCATCGATGGTCCTTCTGGGGTATCTCTATAATGAAGACCACCAGTTCGACCGGGCGAATGATATCTTCAATATGGCGATTGTGTCGCATCCGGACAACTTTCATGACGATAATTCGGACGATGAAATCCATGAGCTGATTGAATCCGGGCAATACGACCGGGCTCTGGAATCCATCCAGTGGCTTGTGGACAAACTGGGCGATATGCCGGATCTGCATGTGCGGATGGCCGACATCCTCAGTCGGGCAGGCCGGACCTCCGAGGCGATTCTTCATTATGAGTCAGCCCTGCGATTACAGCCGAATTACCTGGAAGCGACGATTAAGCTGGGCACACACTACATGCGGTACCAGCGATATTCCCTGGCGGCCGAACAGTTCAATCGGGCCGTTGAGATCAATGATGATATCGTCGATGCCTACATCGGCCTGGCCATCTCGCAATACTATGGGGGTCACTCCGAGGAAACGCAGAGGACTCTGTCACTGGCCTGGTCCATCCAGCAGAACAGTACGCTGTTGTTTTCGGAGACCGCCATCCTCCACCTGCAGGCCACCCGGAACGAACAAAATCAGACCTGCGACGAACCGTCGGATCGAACGGCGCTGATCCATGATGTGATGTTGGCTCATCAAAAGCAGATGGCCGCATCGCCGCATAGCGCCGATAGCCATTACAAATACGGGATTCTGATGATGGTTGCGGGAAAAATGGTCGAGGCCGCTCAGGCCTTCGAACAGGCCCTGGCGATCAATCCGACGCATTACCGATCCCGAACCAAGCTGGCCATGTGTCTGGGGGAAAGTACGCAGAAAGATCGGGCCCTGTCGATTCTGACGGAAACGGGCCATCTGGAGTTGAGTACGCTGAAGCTGCATTATCAGACCGCCATGTTGTATTGTGATAAACCCCGATTCGCTCAGGCAATGCAAACCCTCCAGTCGCGGATGGAAAAATCGTTGATGGAATCGGATGCTGCAGTCAATGTCATGGTGGTCCTGGAGAACCTCGGCTTGATCGATCGCGCGACGACCACCTGGGAACGGCTCAATGAAACGGCCCTCCACGCCGTCAGCGAACGACTTTCCTAACAGGATGAGGAAATCGCGGAGCGAGAGCGGCCATGTCCAATGAATTGACGACGCTACCGCAATTCACGCGCAACCTATTTCGCCACGCATTTTGGGTTTTACCCTGGTTTTGCCGTACTCATCCAGACCTTCAACTTCGACTTCGACCCGGAACGGATTTGTCCGGATATTTACATGCGATTCAGGGAGACCATAGTTCGATCTTTGGATCCCATCCGGCTATGGCCGAGGCCAATCAATGCTTGAAGAAATTCTACGATTCTTTGAAACCCGCAGGGGGACGAAAGGGTAACCAGGAAGCCCTGTGCCATTGGTCCGCGGCCTGGAAGCTGGCGTGGAAGGGTCGCAAGGTCCTGCAACTTCGCGGTCATGAAGTTCGCCTGATGAAATGCTGCTATCAGGTTTTCTGTTCCTATCGCACCGATTCATTGCCGGTCCTGATTTCCATGGCACGCCTGATCGATCGTGTGGCGATTCAACTGGCCAGGAGCATTCATACGAATGGAGATACGCCGCGGAAATCTCTGGAAAAGGCCAACAGAGAATGGCTTGGGATTATCCAGACGCTGTTCGGAACCGAACAGGTCACGCCGGAGTTAACTCGGCAGGCCGCCAAACGCAAACCGCGACAATATCGTTTGTATCGGCAGTGTGTTACCCGTCGAAGAGAGGCGGCTCGCCTGCGGATCATCGAACGATTTGACGAAGAAAACTGGTATCCGATTGTGGATGTAGATATCCTGATTGAAAAGCTTCGAGAAGACGGAATCGAAGATCTTGTACCGGGAGGATTTCGCGGCCGTGTCAGTGTTCAACCGACCGGATATCCGCTGACCTTTTATACCTACGCCGGATTGGAACTCGAAAAACCGCCTTTGCATCAGGTTGAAATGAATCCCTTATATGGAATTCGGGAACCCGACAGGAAATATCGGATTCATCCGGTCAATGATGGAACTTTTTATTGCATCACACATGCGGCCATGGGCGATAGTCTCACAAAACATTATACCCTGGAATACAAACGACGGGCTCGAAAGCTGAAATACGATTCCGTTCGGGTTCTTGGGGAGTCGATCGAGGAAGTTCGCAAGAGGTTAATCGAACATTTGTCCTGTGAACATCGGAATACCTGGGTTCAAGCGGTCATGTGTCTGTTTATGGATCTGACCTGTGCGCGGATTGGAAATACAGCATCTGCGGAAGGCGAAAACCAGGCGTTCGGGGTTACGACTTTTCGAACTCGAGAACATGTTCGGATCCACAAGGACTATATTGAAATCGCTTACCTGGGGAAACATCAACAGGCCCAACGACATGTATTGTCGATGCGGGATGTCTTGTCTGGGGGGGCGATTGAATATCGAGTTGCCTCGAAAGTGCTGTTACTTGCAAAAGAGAAACGACAACATCTTTTTACCCAGGAGAATGGTAAACCCTTTTCTCCGGATATGGTCAATGATTATTTTACCTGTCGATTTCCCGCGCCGGATCGCGGTTTGCCGATGGGTGGAGCGGGCGCTCCTTGTACGGTTCACAACCTGAGAAATTTTCATGCGACCCGGAGATTTTCGGAATTTGTACATGAATTTGCAGCGACCCATTATAATCCGTCATACGAGGATTTATTGATTGCTTATCAAGGATGTACCAGGAGCAGTAAACGCCAAGAAATAAAGGGAATCTTACAATCAATCGCGGAAATGCTGGGGAACACGCCGGGGATTTGTAGAAGAGCCTATATTGACCCGCGGGAACAATTAATGTTTTTTAAGCGATGGGGGTATCGTCCGCCGGATGCATTGATCCGCGATCTGTATGAGAACGAAGACGCAGATCCCTATGGACTGGAGGAAATTCTGGTTCACGAATCGCATGGCCGGGGTTCGGCTGAGATTCTGCTTTCCGCCCATTAGATCGTCGAATGCAACATAACATACATTATAGGACCATACGGTGGGGGCCTGAAATGGGCTTGAATGTTCTGGATTTGTAACGGTTGCGTTTGGAATGACCGATAGAATCAGAGTAAATCTATAACGATGATTCACAAAATAAGGATAAAACGATGAAGACTCTGGAAAAGAAAATCGCGGATCGATCGATTGTTGTAGGGATTCTCGGGCTGGGTTATGTCGGCCTGCCGCTGGCTCGGGAATTTGCAATGGCCGGAATCAAGGTCCAGGGCTTTGATATTGACGAATCCAAGATCATCAAGCTCAACGCCGGTCGCAGCATCATTAAACATGTTCCCAACGAGCAGGTTAGAAAACTTGTCAAGAGCGGAAAGTTCCACGCCACATCCGACATGTCTAAAATACGGAATGTTGATTGTGTGCTGATCTGCGTTCCCACTCCCCTGACAAAAAACCGCGAACCAGATATGCAATATGTTGAGGGTTCCTGTAGAACAATCGCAAAGTACTTGCAAAAAGGCCAATTAATCTCGCTGGAAAGTACCACCTATCCCGGAACCACTCGGGAACTGATGAAGCCCATTCTGGAACAAACAGGCCTCAAGGCCGGCAGGGATTTCTACATGGCTTTCTCTCCAGAACGCGAGGATCCGGGGAATAAGCATTATACGACCAAAACCATTCCCAAGATCGTCGGTGGCCTGACTCCGGCCTGCCGTAAGCTGGCCTGTCAAATATACCGACTCGGCATTAATACCGTCGTCCCCGTCTCCAGCGTGGAGGCGGCCGAGGCCACAAAGATTCTCGAGAATGTCTATCGATGCATCAATATCGCAATGGTCAATGAACTCAAAATGGACTTCGATCGCATGGGTATCGATGTCTGGGAGGTTATCAAGTCGGCCTCGACCAAGCCGTTTGGCTATCATCCATTCTATCCCGGTCCCGGCCTGGGCGGACACTGTATCCCGATCGATCCGTTCTATCTGACCTGGAAGGC
>JAAYVQ010000339.1 GCA_012517095.1 Phycisphaerae bacterium
AGAGATTTCCACAGTTCGATCGGCAGTTTCCCGGCGAGCGGACGGAAGGGCAGGGCGATTTTTTGTCCGCTGCCGGCGGATTGGTATCCGGCGAACAGGACTTCCTGCACGACGCGGCCGTCTTCGCCCGTGGATTGCGGCTGTTCTTTGCCGCGGACGCATCGCGCGAAATGCCGCATCTCCTGCGGGAAGCCGTAGTTCCACAGTTCCTCGAATACCGGCCAACTCCAGCCCTGCGTCGAGGGTGCTTTCTCTACGGCGTATCCGTAACCGTATTCGCTGTAGGTTGGCAGGGCGTTGCCCATGTGCAGATCGGCCACCGTCGAGCCGCCCTCGCCATAAATTTCGATGCGGTCCTGCATTCCGCCGCGCCGGGCCCAGCTATCCTCTACCAGGCCGACCGCGCCGTTTTCGAATTCGAGGATGCAGATCGAATCGTCTTCGCCTTGCGTCTTGTCGGAGTGGACATGCGTGGCCATGTGACAGCTTACGCTTTTGATCTTCGGCCGGCCGAGGAACCAGAAGCAAAACCCGATGCCGTGGCAGCCCATATCCATGAACACGCCGCCGCCGGAACGGCGCACATCCCAGAACCACTCGGCGTGCGGACCGAAATGTTTTTCGCTCTGCTTGACCAGATAGACCTTGCCGAACGCGCCCTGGTCGGCCATCTCTTTGGCCTTGACATACTTGGGCGTGAAGAACAATTCCTCCGCATACAGCAGCAGCACACCTTTCTTGCGACAGGTCTCGAGCATATCGTCGGCCTGTTCCATCGTCATGCACAGCGGCTTTTCGCAGACGACATGCTTACCGGCCGCGGCGATGTCGAAGGTCATCTGCGCGTGCAGGGAATTCGGCGCGGTGATCGTGATCATCTCGATGTCTTTCTCCGCCAGCATTGCGCGGTAGTCGGTGAAAACCCGCGGAATATTGTAGCGATGGGCGAGCGCCGCCGCATGGCCGGGCGTGGGCGAGGCCACCGCCACCCGTTCGATTTCGTCGGGGACCATGCCCATCGACGCGGCATGGATATCCGCCTCAAAACCCGAACCGATGATTCCGACTTTGACCTTGTCCGCCATACTTTGCCTCCTATCTGGAAGAATACAATCTGTATTCTCTTCAATTGCAGGTAATCAACGAATCGCCGGAGATTATACAGTCGCCATCCGGCCGGTGTAACCGAAATCTTGCCGCGGCGTTTGACAGTTGATAATCGGCTCAGAAACGGATATCGTACTGGAGTCGGAAAATCGATTCCGGGAAAAGGATACACCTATGGACTATCATGGACAATGCAGGATTTTCGATCCGTCGAGGATCAGCCGTTATCCACTGAACCGGCGCCGCAACAAGGTCCGGCTGGAACAACTGGCCGATCCGGATGTCGTTCGCCGCCAAACGATTGAATTACCGAAATCAATTGAGCACTCAATCGAGATGATCGCTCATTCGATCCGCGCAGCGAGGTCGGCCGGTAAGGCCGTAATTCTGTTCACCGGCGCGCATCTTGTGAAGAATGGTATGGGACCGCTGGTCGTTGATCTTGTCCACAGGAAACTTGTTACGCTGGTTGCCGGTAACGGGGCTACTTCGATCCACGACTTTGAGCTGGCCCTGATCGGCCAGACCAGCGAGGATGTCCCGAATGCTCTCGGCGCAGGCCAGTTCGGCATGTCCCGCGAGTTCGACTACTTCAACGTCGCTCTGCAACTCGGCGATTCGATGGCCCTGGGTTTCGGCGAATCGCTGGGCCGGATGATCCGCGACGCCGACTTTCGCGGCCGCGTGTTCTCCGGGCTCAAGCCGCCCGCAGACACCCCGCGCGACTTCGTGCATCCGGAAGTGAGCATCCTGGCCGCCTGCCATGATTGCGGCGTACCGATGACCATCCATGTCGGCATCGGCACCGATGTTACCGACCAGCACCCCTCCTTCGACGGTCGGGCCAAGGGCGGTTGCAGCGGCCGCGACTTTTTGATCTTCGCCGACGAGGTGACGCGCCTGGCCGGCGGGGGGGTCGTCCTGAATATCGGCAGCGCCGTTACCGGCCCGGAGGTTCTGCTCAAGGCCGTCAGCATGGCCGCCAATATCGGCGCCCCGCCCAAAGGCCTGGTCACCGCCGACTTTGACTTGCGGCCGCAAGGGCCGAAAGGGTGCGGTGAAGACACGCATCCCTACTATTATCGCGACCAGAAAAGCGTCGTCACCCGGGTTCCTGAGGCCTTCGGCGGCCGCGGTGAGTATGTCCAGGGCGACCAAAAGTTAACCTTTGTTCGATTATTTCAGAAGCTTACGGAGAGCCAATGATGGCCGAGACACCTTCGATTGAATTCCTGTGCGATCCATCCGAACTGCCCCACGGCCCCATCCGCCACGCCCTCTTTGACCACGACGGTACCATCAGTACGCTCCGTCGGGGCTGGGAAGAGTCGATGGAGCAAATCATGATTGAGTCGATCCTCGGTTCCTGTGCCGACTCGGCCAGTCCCGAAGTCGTCAAACAGGTCCGCAACGAAGTTCTGCTCTACATCGACCGCTCGACCGGCGTGCAGACCCTCACGCAGATGCAGGAACTCGTCAAACTCGTCCGGCGGTTCGGTTTTGTCGAGCCCTCGCAAGTTACCGATGCGCTGGGCTATAAGCGCCGCTACAAGCAGCTCCTGATGCGTCGCGTCGGCCGGCGGATCGAAAATCTCCAGCGCGGGGGTGATCCCGGCGAATACCGTGTCCGCGGAGCCCTAAAATTCCTGCAGGACCTCCACGCCCGCGGCGTCCGACTGTACCTCAGTAGCGGCACCGACCGGGAAGAGGTCGTCGCCGAGGCCAGACTGCTCGGCTACGCCGACCTCTTTGACGGCGGCATCTTCGGTGCCTCCGATGAAGTTATGCGGGAATCCAAGGAGTTACTGCTGGAAAATCTCATGAACGATCTGCGGATCAATCCCGCGGAGCTGGTCTTTTTTGGCGATGGCCCCGTCGAGATTGCCCTGTGCCGCCGCTTCGGCGGTCTGGCCGTCGGCATCGCCAGCGAAGAAACCTGTGGCGGCCTGAATCCCAACAAGCATCGCCGCCTCGCCGCCGCCGGCGCCCAGATCATTATCCCCGACTTCGCTGATGGTCCTGCCCTCCTCGATCGCCTGCCGTTTGCACAAAGGTGAATTATGAAGAAGATTGCCAGAAAACGCATGATCTGGATTACCGCGTTTCTTCTGGTGCTGATTGTCGTTGTGTTGATTCTATTTCGAGTTCTTCAAAATACGGGAATCATTTCGATTTGTTCTGGTTCATACGCAGGAGAAAAACCCTGCATTCGCGAAAATCATGTTGCATGGTATGACGGATATAGGGATAGTCTTTGTCTGTATGATATGCGCAGCCGAAAGACGGAAGTTCTTTCTCGAATTTATTTCGGAAGGAATTTCCAATTTTCTATCGATCCCAGGGTTTCGTTTTCGAATGAATGGTTACTTTGGATTGATCCATCTTCAACGGTAGCAGGTTATAAACTGGACTCGGTAAGGATGGATCCGGAGATTATACCGATCAATCATCTGATTGAACTTCAATTTCCAATTGTTGATTCATTTTCGCTTTCGGCCGGTGGCGATTTTGTTGTCTGGGAAGATCTGCGAAACGGCAACAAGGATATCTTCGGATTCAATCTGAAAACCCGGCAAGAGTTGGCCATCTGTACCGATCCTGGCGATCAGATCAATCCGGATACCGATGGAAATCTCGTCGTATGGGCTCAGGATACCGGCAGCGAAGGAATGAATCTATTTGGCCATGATCTCAAGACCCGTAAGACTTTTCGTATCTGCGACCAGCCGGACAAGCGATTCAAGCCCAAAGTATCCGGGCAGTATGTCATCTGGTTGGAAGGTGGTTGGCCCGTTGTGACGATTGGGGGGAAAGATCTGCAAACCGGCCATGAATTGATCATCGGACAACCGGATCATTGCCAGGAAGACCCCGACATCAGCGGATCGATCGTTGTATGGACGGATACACGGGATGGTGTGCAAGATATTTATGGTTACGAACTCGAAGCCGACCACCAGTTTGCTATCTGTACAGACCAAGGCGATCAAAGCTGTCCGGCCATAGATGGACGGACTGTTGTCTGGTACGATCAGGGACGACAATCCTTGTGGACAAAATTGATCGAAGCCGACACATCCTCCATTCGCGGCCGGATCTTGACGGATGAATTGATCTATGGAAAGAAAGGCAAGCCCTCCGTTCGAAAACCTTCTGATCCAGAGGTGAAACCATGAAAATCATGACAGGTCTGTTTCTGGTTGTTGCCGGATTTTTTCTTGCCGGTTCGATTCAACTTAATGCACAGAATATGAAGCCCGGATCCATGCCCCAGGGCTTTGGCCTCAGTCGTCAATATCCCTACGATCAAGGGATCGACAAAAACCCACAGGTCATCTTTGTCGAAAGCTTTGAGGATCGTACGCTCGACGGGCTCAGGAAGCGCTGGGAGGATGTTTCCAACGAAAAGGGCAAGGTCCTGGCCTTCAGTGATCTTGTGCCTTCAGGCGCTTCTGGCAAAACCAGCATCCAGATGACCGCTCATCGCGGCCAGGACAACGGCGGCCATCTTTTTCGCCGTTTGTTGCCCGGATATGACACCCTTTTCGTGCGATTCTATGTCCGCTTCGCCGCCGACCACGGCTACATCCACCACTTCGTTACGCTTAGCGGCATGAAAAATCCGCCAAGCTGGCCCACCGGCGATGCCGGTTTGCGCCCCGTCGATCGTTTCAGCAGCGGAATCGAACCGGTCACCCATTCCCAGCAGTTCAACCCGCCGCGACAATTCGATCCGCCGGGAATCTGGCATTTCTATACCTATTGGCCCCGAATGCGAACCTGGCAGAATGATACCGGCGACGGAACCAGTTACTACGGCAATGATTTTGAACCACTGGAGCCGGTCCTGATCCCGCGCGATCGATGGATCTGTGTCGAGATCGCAAT
>JAAYVQ010000046.1 GCA_012517095.1 Phycisphaerae bacterium
TCTGCGGCTGATGATCATTCCCCGTAAACCTGAACGCTTCGATGAGGTGGCCGAACAAATTCGAAACTCAGGTTTGGCTTTCGAGCGTTATAGCAGAATTAAATCACAGAATCTTGAATTGACGGAAAAGTGTCCCGTGATATTGGGAGACACGATGGGTGATTTGAGGAAATTCTATTGTCTTGCGTCCGGCCCGGTCTTTGTCGGGAGAACGCTGGCTCCCATGGGCGGCTCAGACATGATGGAACCGGCCGCGCTGGGGAAGTGCGTGATCTTCGGTCCACACTCGTTCAACTTCCGCCAGACGGTGGAGGCCCTGCTCGAAGGCGGTGGTGCCCTTGAGGTTAAAGACGAACGGCAACTGTTCGACACGATACGACGATGCTTGAACGAACCTGACTATGCCCGACGAATTGCCGACAAAGGTCGTGAAGTCATCCGCCGTAATCAAGGCGCTACGGTACGGACGGTCGAGGCGATTGAAGCCCTCTTAACGAAAAGATAAAAAAAGGGACGGTTTTCAACTCCGTCCCTGCAATCTCTCGGGAATCGGTGTCCTCAATTTTTCTGGATCTTTCATCCGAATCATTGATCCTGTATCCAGACGATGGATCGGCCGCCCCGATTGAGTCGTACATAGTTGGGAATGGCCATCATCGGCGAACCATCGGAAAAGGATCCCTTAATAACCATTACGCCCTGCAGCAGGTCGGGCCTCCATTCAGGTGCCAAAACTGCGGCGGGTGACAAAACCTTGTCGAGATTCTGATCAACACTTTCAAAATTATAGATCAGGGGACCGTAGCGAAGAGCCACACGGCCGACATTGCCGACGATTCTTGGGTCGGACTTGATCCGTTGGATCGTCATCGGGACGGTCAATTCGATCCGGTCGCCTTTTTTCCATGTCCGAGTGACGATGGCGTATCCGTCTTTGTTCATGGGGGTGATCAACGAACCGTTAATCGAAATGGACGAAATCCCATCGGCTGCTGGGGTGGCCGGATACAATCGGCTGGTCTGGCGATACGGGATCCGGATTCTCACGGAAAATTCTTTTTCCATCGCCGGGTTGAGCGTGATTGCGGCCGAACCTTTCCACGGGTAATCGGTTTCCTGTTCGATCTCCAAAGCGATTCCGGCCACATCCGGAATTGTCATACGGCTGCCGGCCAGTAGGTTGATATACAGGCCGTCTTTGTCTTTGGCATACATCCAAGTTGGCAATGATAGCAGCGTTCGCGGAATATTTCCCACACAGCACGGGCAGACATGCCACAGATAACGCTTCTCACTGGAATCCAGCGAGTTTGTGTAGGTGAAGTGTTTGCCCTCGAGATCGTAGCTGCCGAGGATAGCGTTGAAGAGAGTCTCCTCGGCCAGATCCGCGTGAAGGGCCCGATGGTATGCGCGGTTGAGCCGGTGCTGGAAGAACAGTTCACCGCATCCGGCGCAGGATTCGCAATAGGCGTGGTTGGGCAGCGAGTAGTTTTTTCCAAAACCCTCGGAGGTTTCACCGCTGCCAACGCCTCCGGTAACATAGTATTTTTTGTGGACCAGGTTGTCGTGCAATGACAAAATGGCGCTGTGGTAGTCAATATCGCCGGTGTCCATCGCGACGTCGGCCATCCCCGCGTAGGAATAGACGGCACGAACCGCATGACCGACGGCTTCGTATTGCTGGATTACGGGAAGATGGCTCTGGTCGTATTCGCCACCGTTCCTGCGGCAGTCGAGGAGAAATTTGGCAAGCTCAGCGTACTTGCGGCCTTTGCCGTCGCCCTCATTGGCATCGACGAAATCCGCCAATCGGATCAGAGCCATCTCAAATGCCTGGTGGCCGTCGAACCACTCCCGTTTGCCGGGACCGAAGTTGGCACACCAGCAATCGGCCAGTTTCTTGGCCGCGTCGTAGAGGCGGGAATCTTTTCGACCGGTGACCTCATAGTGAGCGATTGCCGCCTCGATGAAGTATCCGGCCTGATACCCTTCATGATCGTCGCGATTGCTCCAGCGACGATGGCCCTGTAATGTGTAGCAGGTGTGAAGATAACCGTCGGGTTCCTGTGCGCTGACGAGTTTGGGAATCCAGTCTTCGAGCTTGTTTCGGATGGCCTTCTGGGCGGCAATGATCTCGAAGTCGCCTTGTGGATCGACTGCCAGGGCACAACACATCGCCTCGACGGTGTTATAAACCCACCCGTTGGCGAAAACCGCTCCGACATGTGGATCGTACGACTTTCCGGCCAGTTTATTGCCCGCATTGACGAAGTTGATGATGCCGCCTTCCTGTAATTTTGGGTCGGATATTCTGGTATAACAGTGAGGGATCCAGTTGACGATCAGGACCTTGAGCCGGCTGTTCCACAGGGGGCTGTTGACCGAATACGACCAGACCCGGACCGGTTCCAGATGTGCGGTGGGGGGGGCCGGTTCGACACGGACATTCAGTGTGGAAGAGGTCTTCTGCTGACCGTCGTCTGCGGTCAGCGTCAGGACATAGTCGCCGACGGCTGAAAACTTCGCCGTCGTGTTCACTGCGTTGGCTTGTTCAAACGACACCTCGCCGGGCCCTGAGCTCTTGCTCCAGGTGACCTTTGCCGATGTGCTGGGTTTCCCGTCATCCTTGACGGTACCACTCAGCCAGGTCTTGCCGGAAAGGACTGCGACACGATCCTGACCCGCCTCGACAGCCGGGGGAAAATTCGGCGATTGACCCGTATCATACACCCGCCATTCAAGAAGGCCGGTCGAGAATTTTTCATTGGAATCGAATTCCAGCCGCAGCTTGGTCGTCGTGACCGGATCGAAGGTCGTGGTGTTGAACTTGTGTTCCACCAGGCCGAACTCCGAGGCGTTCGCGACGGGAGCGAATGTGCCGTCGGCCCAATACAACAACCGACAAGCCACCGGCAGACGCACGCCACGATGGTCGTCAAACCAATAGACATCCATCTTGTTGGTGGAAATCGGTAATGTCCATTCGTACTGGACCCACTGCGTGCCCGATTGCGGCCAGTTGCCGTAGGCCCCGTTCCGCTTGTCGTCTGAATGGTCCGGTTCGAAACCGTCGTTGAGGGCGGTGATCGTCTCGTGTCCGGAAACAAACGAGGTCGTAGCCTTGGCGACCAATGCCAGGTTCATTCCGGAAGAGGACTTTTGCTCGGCTGCGGACAACAGACAACCGATCGATAGTAGGGGGATCCAAACACTTCCAACGATAGCCGGCCGAAACACAATATGCTTCAGGGTCATTCGGTTTCCTTTCGAAAGAGATTAGACCTTCTGTCGTTGCATGTGTGAATAGTACCCTCGACGGTTTCCGATGAAAAGGCGATTGTGCGGATAGTAGTCACCAAATCGCGAAACCAAGGTAATCCGATAGGGTCGGTATTTATTTCGACTCGGCTGTCCACTGGTTGAGCCAATCCAGTACCGTTTCCTGCCACTGTATCATGTTGTGGGGTTTGGCGATCCAATGGCCCTCGTCGGGAAAGTGCAAAAGCTTACTGGGAATGCCGCGTCTCTGAAGAGCGGTGAAAGTGGACAGCCCCTGCGTATCGACAACGCGGTAGTCTCTGGCGCCGTGGGTGATCAGCATGGGCGTCCGCCAATATTGGATATAGTTGACCGGGTTATGCTTTTCGTAGGATTGGAGGTTCTCCCAGGGCGTGCCTTTGTGATCCCATTCGGGGAACCACAGCTCCTCGGTATCAAAGTAGCCGAACTTTTCATCCAGCGAACCAGCGTGACAAACCAGGCACTTGAATCCGTCGGGCCAGTTGCCGGCGATCCAGTTGACCATGTATCCGCCGTACGACGCCCCCAGTGCCGCGGCGCGGTTCGAGTCCAGCCACGGATAGCGTTGGATCGCCGCCGCCAATCCCTTGCGAAGATCCTCAAGGGGTTTTCCGCCCCAGTCGTCGCGGATCGAATCGCAGAAGGGCTGGCCGTACCCCGTCGATCCGTGGAAATCGACCATGACCACAGCAAAGCCCGCCCCGGCGTGAATTTGCGGATTCCAGCGATAATGGAACGAATCGCCAAACGAACCCTGCGGCCCGCCGTGGATCCAGAACGAGATCGGATAGCGTTGGCCGGGATCAAAATCGGCTGGCTTGACGATCCACGCGTGCACCGTCTCATTGTTCCATCCGGCAAAGCTGAACTGTTCGGGCTGGCCCATCTGTATTGTATCTAACAACGATTGATTGACGGCCGTGATCGGGTGTCGGTTCCTACCCTCGACGCTGACAACGAACAACTCCGCCGGGGATCGCAGCGTACTGCGGGTAAAAGCGATGGAATCTTTTGCGGCTGATCCTTCGTGGACCCATCCATCCTGCGTCAGCGTCCGCACTTGATCTGATTGGATATCGATTGCAAACAAAAGCTGCCGGCCAGTGTCCTCCGCGATAGCGAGGATTTCTTTACCATCGGGACTCCAGAAGATACTGGATGGACTGCGGTCCCAGCTTTCTGCCACAACGCGATCCGATCCGTTGGGCCAGTCCCGGACGAGAATCCGAAGTCGATCGGCTTCGTAACCCGGTCGGGACATCGCCAGATAAGCCAGTTGTTTTGCGTCGGGTGAAAAAACCGGCGATGCGTCGATCGCCGTGTTGGATTCGGTCAGGCATTGCGGCACCACCGAGCCGTCAACCGGCGCAACATAGAGATCAAAGTCTGTGGACCACGCCTCCGATACACCGACATGGCGAGTGCTAAAGACGATGCCTCGACTGTCGGGCGTGAAGACTGCCTGATCCGGCCCGCCGAAAGGTTTGGCCGGCCAGTCGGCGTCCATCTTGGCCATCACATCAACGGGCTTGCCACCAGCGATCGGTATCACGAACAGATGCGACCGTCGCCCGTCGCTCCAGGCATTCCAGTGGCGAAACAGTAACTGGTCATATATCTTGCCGCTCGATTTATGTTTGGCTATCTCGTCGAGCTTGGCCTTGGTTTGTTCAAGGGTCATCCCGACAAAGACATCGGCGCTGAAAGCAATATGCGTTCCATTCGGCGAGACGACCAGATTGCCCGCATCGATCGGCAGATTCGTCACTTGCTCTGCCTCGCCGCCGTCGATCCGGATCCGCCAGACCTGCGAAACACCCGTTCGCGAGGACAAAAAAACCAGCTCCCGGCCATTGGGCAACCATCGCGGATTCCCGTCGTCCTCCGGGTGTGTGGTCAATCGCAACAGCCCTTTGCCGTCGGTACCGACCAGCATCAGGTCCGAACGAAAACGGTTGGCCTCCAGGTCGGCCTTGGTCGTGGTGAACACGACCGACTGACCATCCGGCGAGACCTGCGGATTGCCGAGCCGTTCAACGGCGACCAGATCCTGTACGGTAAACGGATGCGTTTCGGCCTGGCATGCCCCAACCGGGCCGAGGATCAGGATACAAAACGGAAGGATTCGCATGGAGACCTCTCGATAGAAGATTATTTTTCCTGCTTTGTCTCTTGGATTCTCACCATGCCCTGGGACCACGCCGTGCGGCCGTCATCCTCCACACATTCCACGCGGACAAACGGCCATTTGGGGTCCCATTTGAGCGTGGCATTGTCGATCGTCTTGCCTTTAGAGGCCGAAGCGGAATTGACCTGTCCCACGCCGGCCATTGCCCGGATTGTCCGAACGGGCGAACATTCAATATGCAGATTACCCTTGGCGTCTGCATAGACCTGGTTCAGACGAGGGCCGCTGCTGAAATAGAAGTTGCCGCTGCGAAGTCCAGCCACGATGGACTCGGCGGTCAATTGTTTGGCCTTGACCATGACCCAGCCGCCGCCAGAGTCGGTTCCCGCATGGTGGGAGTCGTCGGTTGCAACCCCGAGCACCGGCCGTTTCATCCTCAGCAGGCGATCCCAGTGCAATTGCGAATTACCGCGAATCCCCTCTCCCAGCGCCGTGGCGTAGTTGAATACCTCCACCGCCGGCAAAAAAGGCATGGCTTCCAATACCTCGGTTGAGTCCAAACTCCAGTGTGGATGGGCAAAGAAGGTGAACGCCCCGGCATCCCACCATATTTTCATGGCTGCCGACGGATCCTGCTCTTTCGCCATCCACCGATCATACCCTGGCCCGACGGCCACCATGTGAATCGTTTCGCCGTTTTGCGTGGTGTCGTATTCGATCGCGGGGATCACCAGAAATCCAGGTTTGTTGAGTATATCCAGCGGATAGACAAGGGGTCTATATTCCTTTTTTTGCTTATCCCAAAATCCCCCAATATGGTCACTCAGGGCCGTGAAGTCATAACCTGCTTTTCGATAAACTTCCACCGTAGTTTGGGGATCGAACTTGCCATCGGACATCGTCGAGTGCAGGTGTAGATTACCCTTGTACCAGTTGCCCGGCTCACTGAATCCGCCGAAGTTGTATCGGGTGTCACCCGCGGAATTTGTTTTGGTTACCTCTTTGTCTTTTGCATCCTCGGTTCTGGCAACGGTTGAAAGAGGGAACAGAATCGCAAGAGTGATGACAGCCCAAGTATGAAATCGAACCATAGCAAGCCCCTTATATGAAACGAAGTCCCATTATGTCGGTTCCTGTTACGCATCTCCGATGAATTAATCATCGAATGCTTGTCCGGGATCGTACCGTGGCTGACTTCATTCGTCAAGAAAGATCGGTCGTTTGGGGTATGGAGAATCTGAAAAGTCGAAATTGGATTTGACAAGATGTACTGAATCGGTATTATGGACATCGAGGATTTTGCAGGACCATCGGGTATCGGAAAAGGTCAGGAGGTCGGCAATGATCAAATTTCGTTGTGGAAACTGCAACCAGAAACTTGGGGTTCCCGATGAGTGGGCGGGCAAACGCATCCGTTGCAATCGGTGCAAGGAATCCTGCCAGGTCCCCGCTCCGCAAATCGAGCTTCAACCGGTTTCACAAACGGCTCCGGTGTCATCGTCAACAGACTTGTCAATGCCGGAAGGGGAGTTGGAAGCGGGCAGAATGTCAGCCGATCTACTGAATCTTGAGGCCGGAACCCCGCTGCCGAGAGAGGATCAGCATGTCCCGATTCTTTCCAAAACGAAAATCGCGATCCCCGAATATCGGATTTCCCGGGGGGATGACGATCACTCGCGTCCGATGATGGCCTTGGCCAAGGGGGCGGGCAAAATTCCGTTGGCCCTGATTTGCTCGGCTGTGTGTGCATTGATCGCAGCCGGAATCTGGGCGGGAGTTTCAGCCGCTTCCGGATACAATTTTTTTCTTCTTCAGACAGGGATTGGTTGGGCTGCAGGATTTGGGATCGGTCTGTTGTTGACAGACCGGAATATGATGATGGGCATTGCCGCCGCAGGAATTGCGCTGGGTGGCATGATGGTCGGAAAGGTCTTTGTGGCCAACTGGCTTTTATTGCCGGAAATGAACAAGCTGGCCAACGATCAGCAGGCGTTCGCCCGGGAAATGCAAAAGAACATGGACCGAGAGGGGTTGAAAAAACTCTTGGACGATACTCCGGAACTCATTGCCATGGTCGGGCTGCTCGAACTGGCCAAAACCGGAAAAGTTGCCCCGCAAACATATGATTTTCTGGTCCGCGATTTCTTCAACCCCACTGAGGAGGAATCTGCCGTTGATACCGATACGATCGCTTCGCAGATTGCGGAAATGATTGACTCCTGGGATCGGGAAACTGTACTGGCCAAGGCACAGGAACATTTGCCAGAACTGGCCCGTATGATGTTTTTGAAGTCCAAACCGTCCATCGAGCTTGCCGACGCGATGCAGATGACCTTCAATTACTGGGATGTGATCTTGGTTCCGATCGGTCTTGTTTGGGCGTTCCGAATGGGTCATGGCGGAGAATCTTAAACGGATCCGGCCTCCGGCAGCCGACGAGGTCATCGGTTTGAGAATCTTGAGCAGATCATTCAAGAGGACGCCGGCAGAGCAGCAAGAGCACCCGCTTCGAGTATCAGAATGACGCCTGTGGATTTGATACTGCCAGAAGTCACGAAATGATCAAATTCCGATGCATACATTGCAATAAAAAGTATGGAGTCCCGGACGAATGGGCGGGCAAACGCATTCGATGTAAACGCTGCGGGGATTCGTCCCTGGTTCCTCATCCGGTGATTGATCTTCAGGTCTCCTCCACGACGCCGACAAGTCTGGAACCGCCGCAAGGGGAGAAATCCCAAAAGGACAAAAAGGGCTTCGGTATTTCCTCCGATATGCTGGATTTTCCCGTCGGTAAGGCGCCGTCTTCGGAGGAAATGGCCCGTGTTTCTTCCAAGGCCGACAATCCCCATTTGGATCGTGGCAGTCTCCGAGATAGCGAACGGATCGGCCTCCGCGCGGCCGCGTACAGGAACAAAAAGAAATGGTTCCGAGGCGTGGTCTTCGGTCTGGTCTTTACGCTTGCGGCGGGTCTGGTCTGGACGGCGATCTCCTATTTCGTCTTATTCGATTTGTTTATTCTGGTAATCGGAGTGGGATGGGCTGCGGGACTGGGCGTCGCCGTCGGTTCCCGCAAACCGGGATTTTTGACCGGCTTGCTCGGCGTCGGGATTGGCCTGGGTGGAATGATGGCGGCCAAGGTGATGAAGGCCCAATTCCTCTATGCCCCGTTGGTCCGCACCGTTATGAACCAGGAGATCGCGTATTGGTCCCGGCTCGAAAACGGCCTGTCCGACGCGGAAATGGAAAATATTGTTTCCAAATACAAGGGAGGTGGAATCCCAGAGGAAGATTCGGAACCGACCAATATTTTTAAGTTGACGTTCTCCGGAAAGCTCGTCGAAATGTTCCAGGACATACGACATGAGCACATGATCGTCTCCATATCTTGTCGTCTCTATCTTGAAAGCAGGGGTGAGATTCCGCAACAACCTTTTCTTCCGGGCATCGAAGATCCGGTAACGGTCGCGGATCCGAACCAGATACAAATGCGGCAGAAGGCCGCCGATAAAATTCAAGAAGTCATCGAAACTTCCAGCGCGTCAGGGTTTCGACGGATTCTCATCGACCATCTTCCGGCCGGGGCCCGTCGGATCGCAGATCATCTGCGTTCCAGGCCGATGGGGCTGTCTCGGATGATTCGTCATGTGTTTCGTAGTCATGATGTTTTGTGGATTCCCTTGGGTTTGTTTGCGGCCTATTATATGGCTTCACGACCGCTGCCGATATAAGTCTTTTGATCTCGATTTCGGGGTAATTTCGAGGCGGTTTTTTGTTGACAAGAGGGACAAGAGTTCTATACTGCTTCGGCTCAGCGGAACTTCAATAACCTCTATTTTGCAGCACTGGGAGGCGAAAGTGTCCTACAATTGCGTGGTATTAGTCAAACAAGTGCCTGATACTCATCGAATTACGGGTCAGGCGATGAACGAAGACGGGACGGTGAATCGTGCGGCATTGCCGGCGATTTTCAACCCGGAGGACCTCAATGCGCTGGAACTGGCCCTGCGGATCAAGGACCAGTACGGCGGCAAAGTCACCGTGATTACCATGGGGCTTCCGGCGGCCAGCGAAGTACTGCGGCAGTCGTTATATCGCGGGGCCGACGAAGCGATCCTGATTACCGATCCCCGGGCGGCGGCCAGCGATACGCTGGCGACCAGTTATATCCTGAGCTGTGCGGTGCGACGGCTGCCATTCGATATTGTGCTGTGCGGACGACAAGCGATCGACGGGGATACGGCCCAGGTCGGCCCGCAGACGGCCGAGAAGCTGTGCATCCCGCAGGTCAGTTATGTCGAATCACTGCTGGGGATCGAGGGACGGACGATTACCCTGCGGCGCAATTTGGGCAATGGTTTCCAGGAAGTCCGCGGCAAGCTGCCGATCCTGCTGACGGTAATCGGCGAGGCCAATGAGCCGCGGGTAGCCAGCGTCAAGCGGCTGATGAAATACAAGAAGGCCCGCAGCAAGGCGGAACTGCCCAAAGAATCGGCCGAGGCGCAGTATGCTGATTTGACA
>JAAYVQ010000340.1 GCA_012517095.1 Phycisphaerae bacterium
CACCCGGTGGCGATCCGACCGAACACCGGATACCGCCTGACCGGCCGGCTTGGCAGCGACAAGGCCACAACGGTACAAATCCAATTCGGACGAGAAAACAAGACCGTCGCCCTCGACTCGGCAACCGGGTGGGTCTCATTCGATCACCGATTCACCACCCAAGACAACGAGCAATCCCTTGGCTCCATTACGCTGATGATACGGGATGCGGCGCCGGTCTGGCTCGACGGCCTTTCACTGACTGAAGCGGCCGGCGGGCCGGAACTACTATGGGAAGCGGATGTCAATCGGCCGGCCCGCGGCGCGTACAACCAGATCGACTGTTTCATGCTCGACGAAGTCGTCCGCTCGGCCGAACGGCACGGCATCTACCTGATGCTTTGCCTGATCACACGCGATCTGTATATGGGCGATCTTAAAACCGTCGACAGCGACGCCTATCGCACGGCCGTCAGGGACGCCCAGAACCTGCTCCGTTACGCCGTTGCCCGCTGGGGTTATTCGACGCATGTCGCGGCATGGGAGTACTTCAACGAAATCGACCCCGGCCTGCCGACCGTCCCCTTCTACGCCGATATGGCCGGCTACCTCGACGAGCTCGATCCCTACCGCCACCTGCGAACGACCAGCACCTGGAATCCGTGCTCCCGCGACTGCCAACTGCCGGCCCTGGACATCGCGCAGATACACCACTACATGCGGCCGACCGACAAAGACAAATTCCTCGACCAGTTCGCCGTCCTCATCGAAAAAAGCGACTGGCTCCGACGATACGCCCCCGCCAAGCCCGCCCTCATCGGCGAGTTCGGCCTTGCCGACGACAAATGGGGCCTCAGCCCTTATCTGAACCAGGACCCGGACTGCATTCACTTTGAAACTTCGCTGTGGGCGGCTGCATTTGCCGGCGGTTCGGGCACGACCCTGTTCTGGTGGTGGGACCAGCTTGACCGCCAGAAAGTCTATCCGCACTACCGCCCGCTGGCCGACTACCTGCGCGGCGTTTCGTTTGCGGGCATGAAGGCGACCGCAGCCACATCCTGCAATCCCTTTCTTGGCGTCCTCGGCTATCAATCCGACTCGGCCGCGTACCTGTGGATCTACGACCGCAGCGCCACATGGTCCAGCCGCATCATCGAAAAGAAAACGCCTGCAACGATCACGGATGCCCACCTCTCGATCCTCGATCTATCCGCGGGCAATTACTCCGTCGAATGGTGGGATACGAGGTCCGGCAGGATTCTTCAACAAACAGAGGTCAACAACCCGCGGGAAATTCCGATCCCTCCGTTTTCCTCCGACATCGCATGCAAATTCCGGATGAAATAAATGGACGGATTGTTCAGTCTATTGAATTGTGCTATCGTATGCAGCAACTGGATTATGCTTCAAATGGTTTGAAAGGATTTCGTCCATGAAACGATACATTCTCGGTTTGATCGGCTTGTTGATCGTCCCGACAATGTTGGCCGTGGAAACTCCCTCTACCGAAGGCCAACTCGCCTCCCTTCGCGACTCCGCTCACAAAGAAGTCTTCGACGGTATCCTGCCCTTCTGGCTGAAATACTGCATCGATCCGGCCGGCGGCTTTTACGGCCGCGTCACCATCGCCGGCAAACCCATTGCCGACGCCCCCAAGGGCCTGGTCCTCAATAGCCGGGTCCTGTGGACCTTCTCCGCCGCGTTCAACCAGACCGGCAACGCCGAATACCTCAAGACCGCCACGCGGGCGTACAACTATCTGATCGCACACTTCCTCGACAAGCAAACCGGCGGTTACTATTGGATGCTCGACTCCGCAGGGAAACCCACCGACGACAAATTCGAGTTATACGGAATGTCGTTCGTCGTCTATTCGCTGGCCGAATACTCCACCGCCGCCAAATCCAAACCCGCCCTCGAACAGGCCGTCAAGCTTTTTGACCTGATCCAGACCAAGGCCCACGACGCCAAAGACGGCGGCTACTTTGAAACCTTCACCCGCGACTGGAAACCTCTGCCCAAATCCACCATGGCCTACGGCATCGACAACGGCATCAAGACGATGAACACCCACCTGCATCTGCTCGAGGCCTTCACGACCTTCTATCGCGCCTATCCCGAGCCGCGGGCCAAGGCCGCCCTTCAGGAACTGATGGACATCTTCTACGATCACATCCTCGACGCCGACAAGGGCTACTGCCGCCTGTTCTTCGAGGCCGACTGGAAGAACATCAACAACACGATCTCCTTCGGCCACGACATCGAGGCCGCATGGCTGCTGTGCGACGCCGCCGAGGCGCTGGGCGATGCCAAACAGATCGAGAAGACCCGCGCGATGGCCGTCAAGATTGCCGACGCGGTCCTGAAGCGCGGGCTCGACAAAGACGGGGGCCTCTTGTACGAGGCCGATCCCGACAAGATCACCAACCCGACCAAGGACTGGTGGCCGCAGGCCGAGACGCTGGTGGGGATGTTCAACGCCTGGCAGATCTCCAAAGAGCCGCGATTCCTCGACGCGACACTGGCCTGTTGGGAGTTCACGCAGAAAAACATCATCGACAAAAAATTCGGCGAATGGTACTTCTCCGCCGCCCCCAGCCACCCCGACGACGCCCTCAAGGTCTCCGAGTGGAAGGCCCCCTATCACAACGGTCGCGCCTGCATGGAACTGGTCAAACGAATCAAGTAAAACGAATGGGAAGAACCTTTGGCGGGCATAAAATTGGAAAATGGAAATTTGAAATTGGATATTGTGTTGTGTTTGGTTTTGCAGTTCGTAATTGTACCTTGCGTAACGGCCAAACCTGTTACAATCCCGGCCATCAAAGACAATTCCATCGTCCTCGTTGATAACGAATGGTCTCAAAACGCCGGCTCTGCAGCGCGGATCCGCATCAAGGGCAATCAGCATCTGGTCGCGATCGATTTCGACTGGTCATCCTTGAAAGGCAAAGTCGTCGCTGGCGCCGAACTGGTCTGCTTTCGCGGTGAACAATCCATCGCGGGACTGACGATCTCGACGATCCAGGCGCCGTGGGATGAGAATAAATCCAACGCCTTATCCTCCGGCCTCAACCCCGACGGCTGGGCCTGGCCGGGTTCGCGATTTCCGTCTGTCGCCGGCGGGAATAGCTTCTCGATGATGTGCCAATCACCCTCGCGCCTCGAAGGCGACTTATACCACTGGAATGTCGATGCTGCACTGATCCAGGCCAACATCCTCGGCATGGCCCATGGACTGTGCCTCCACGAATGGTCCGCCGACTACTCCCGAAATCCCACCATCTTTTCCCGCGAGCAATCCGGCAAGCAACCGTATCTGCTGCTGACCCTCGCCGAGAAGACGGACACACCATTGCCCCAGCCGCCGACAAAGCTCTCCGTGGCTGAACCAATGGATCTCGACGACCTGCGATTGTCAATGACCGCCCCGAATTCCGGTTTCGCCTACGAAGTCCTCGTCAACGACAAGCCCCTGCCCCGCTGGAATATTCCTTTCGTCCAGCCGGGGCAAACCCAGATGATTGCTCTTCGGGACATCCCCCTTGCCGACGATTCAGATGTGAATATCGCCATCCGAACCATCGACCGGCTGGACCGCAAATCCAATCCGGCTAACCTTACTTTACACATTCCGAAAACCGTCAATTTCCCAATCGCCGATCCATCACCGCTGGCCGCCCAACCCTGCCGTTATCCCGACCTGTGTGCGATCCCCGCGGTGGATAAATATGATGCAACCGGAAAATCCGTTGGAAACCTTCCCGACGATTATCGCAATCGCAACGAAATCTTCGACGGCCGGACTATCCGCCTGACCGCCGCCCGCGGCGAGGTTGTCTCCGCCTTGTTGTTGATCAAAGGTAAAGGTTCCGTAACTATCAAATGCGATCTGCCCCTGCACGCCGACTTTTCGCAAGCCCTTTATGTCCAGTCCGGCGACCGCATGATCCCCGATCCGCTGGTGCCCTTTCAGACCCTGGCCCTTTCACCCGACTGCGATACCCCGGTCTGCCTGGATGTTTTCGTCCCCTTTGAGCTGACTTCCGAACATATCACCGGCTCGATCACCCTCTCAGACGGCCGAACACTGCCTATTGAACTGACGATCCTGCCCTTTGCGATCCCCCGTCGGGCTTCATTTCTCTGTGAGATGAACTCGTACGGCCTGCCTGACCGTGTCGAGACTTTTTACAAACTCCAGCGAGTCGCCTACGACCACCGCTGCCATGTCAACATCCTCTACTACTCGCACAACACCGCCGCCCCTGGCTCGCGCAAGACCAACCTTGATATGCTGCTGGCCGACGGCCGCCGTATGAACCAGGCGAAATTCAACGACATCACTCCAGGCGCCGAACACGGATTCTGGGAGGATTTCATCGAAGCGTTCGGTCCCTATCTTTCCGGCCAGTGTTTTGCCAAAGGGCATCGGGGACCAATCCCGGCTCCGGGTTTCTACCTTCCCTTTCATGAGAGCTGGCCCTTGCATGTCCGCCCATTCTTCAATGGCAATCCCGACGCATATCTGGCCTTCGCCGAACATCCGGAATATGCGCGGACCTTCGGAAATATCCTGGCGGATTTCATCGCCGTCGCGCACAAACAGAGATGGGACCAGACCGGTTTTCAGTTGTATTTAAACAATAAGGGCTCGCTGCATGACTCCCGCAAGGCCCCCTGGATCCTTGACGAGCCGACAGACTACTGGGACTATCGTGCACTGGCCTATTTTGGCGACCTGACGCGGAAGGCCAAAGGCGCTGTCTGTCCCATCAAACTCGATTATCGCATCGATATCTCCCGGCCGGAATTCGACCGCGGGCAATTGGATCGAAAGGCCGATCTGTGGGTTGCCAGTTCCGACGCGATGCGTCACTATGGACGGCTGGTAACCGACCGTTCGCGGGCAACCGGCGAGACGATCTGGGCTTATGGAACATCCAATGACCCGGCGACCTCCAATCGTCAGACCCTCGGCTGGGTTTTGTGGGCGTGGCGAAACGGCGCCACCGGCATCGTCCCCTGGCAGACAATCAACGCCGACGGCTCAGCCCTCAAACAGGCCGACCCGCTCGGGATCTTTATTTACGACAAACAAGCCGATGGTTCGATTGCCGTCCAACATAGCTTACGGCTCAAGGCCTATCTCCGGGCCCAGCAGGATATCGAATATCTGAACCTGGCGCTGGCCAAACCGGGCATCTCTCGGCCGCAGATCAACCGACTGTTCGACCAATGCCTGCGACTCGATGCCCGCGTGAACAAATCTTTCGCTGAAGACGCCGGTACTGCAACTTTCGACAATCTGACGCCGGACTCCCTCCGCCGTCTTCGAGAATCTCTGATCCAACTCCTGATGTAGGTATTACTCATCGACTCCGAAATCCAATCCTCCGGCCGGTCTTTAACCCAGGATTTGATTCAGAAAACAGTTGTATTTGCCCCCTTTTTTCAGACCTTCCCGGAGCTTTATATAAGACTTATCCGGAAAAGAATATCCCCATAGAAGCTCCTGAAACTACTATTTATCTCCCCTTTTGAATGGAGGGCGGAACTTCTTCCGGCATCCCGGAAATGCCCCTTGAAGATAAATGATCCTCACGACCCATAATCCCGCGACCGGGATCGCATGAACAGAACATGTGAAGAAAAAAAAGAAACGATAAATAGCAAGAATAGGATAAATATTTCGTATGTTTTATCGTGAGGAAAAACCTCACGCGAAGGGAAAAAACTATGAACAAGAACCATC
>JAAYVQ010000341.1 GCA_012517095.1 Phycisphaerae bacterium
CCATTCCCCATACCATTTTTCAAAGGAACTTTTCAGGTCGGTTCGGCTGATGGCCCCTTTCTTTTGAGTATCGAGGATGCCAAAAAGCATCGGCCCAATAAACATGGCCGGTCCGAATCCGGGTCCTCCTCCGGGCCCGCCGAATCCCGGAGGAGGGGGGAATACGACATTAAGTTTTTGTGTGAACTGATCCTGGTTAAGTTTCCCGGTTTTCTCCGAATCCATTTTATCGAACCAGGTGTCCGCCAGCGATGCAAACTCGCCTTTTGTGAGTTTCTGATCGGAATTCGTGTCTGCCTGAGTGAATATTTGAGGGGCCAGAAACATTCCCGGCCCAAAGCCCTCGGGGCCTCCTTGCCCCATCGGCCCGCCGGGGCCGGCACCAGGTCCTCCCCCAAACGGTCCAGCCATTCCCTGGCCTACATTCAAATCCTCTGTTCCGTTCTCTCGGTTGATCAATCGAAGAAGATCGCTAAGCCGCGTTCCTCCGATGTTGATCGCGGTTCGGTCTTGTTTCTGGGGAGTTGTTAGATTGGATTGAGATGCCAGTTGTTTTTCGTAATCCGCTTTTGTCCAATTGAGGTTACAGGCCCCCATTTCGGGCTTGTAGAGGTTCCCATTGGGATTGGCGAAATGCCGCCGCAGAAAATTCTTGTCGATCGGCTCGGCCATCGTATAAAGCCCCAGATGGTCGCCGTTGACATACAGATCCACAAAGCAGCAGCGAGGCGTCGGAATACCCATCTGCTCAAATTGCTCGTAACCCACCATTTCCCGAATAAAGGTCGGATCCGAAAATCCGTTATTTAAGCTGACCTTGGTCAATCCCCGGAACGATCGGGCCGAATTGAAAAAGTTGAAGTCCACTTTCAGCGGAAGACGGATGGATCGACCGTCGGCCACGCTCATCAGCGATGACATTCCCTTGGCCCGCACCGCCACATTGGGATATCTTTTTCCGTCAAACCAGAAATTCCCTCGAACATACTGTTCCATCCGGGCATTGGCCCGCAGCCATTGCCAGTCTTTATCGGCCATGACGATCCGAACTGTCGCCACACGGCTTTTGTCGAAGGGATCGGCCTGATCGTCCGACAACCGGGTCAGCCAATCCGGCCATCCTGCCGTTACTATCCCCAACGCTAACCCTAAGGCAATCAGCGCAAATAATATTCGTCTTTCGCTTGTGTCCATCGTTCCTGATCCAGATTCTGATTGTAATTCGGGGTTCACAATCCTTGTGGCCACGCAAGAGGGATGGTAACAATTTCGCGCAAAAATCGGCCTTGTCACATTGGATACCCTGGATGCGACAAGGCCGGATGGTACCAATTACATTGTGCGGGGGGAACTTATTCTTTCAGCCATTCCTCGGCAAACAGGGCAAAGTCCGCCAAGTCAACCTTGCCTGACAGGTCGATGTCCACCCCTTCGCAGGTCATCGGTGTGCACCCCGGGCACAGCCAGAATTGAGCCAGCGTAGCCAGGTCCAGAGCATCCACCGAGCAATCGGCGTTGAAATCGCGATAGATTGCCCGGTCGGTATCAAAGCCCACACCATCGACGCCCATTTGGAAACCGGCATCCCAGGTGTCGGCATGGATTTCCAGATAGCGGATCTGTGTCCAGTCGGGACTGCCGAAGGAGGTCCGACGCCAGCCGTTTTCCTCGTTGTCTGGAGCATCCAAAGAGATCAATTGGGACCTCCACTGCCACAGACAATCGTTCAGTAGATCATACGGGTTGCCGTCGATATAATATTGGAACTCGAAATAGTTTTCGTCATCGGTCTTGAGCCGGATCCATGGGCTTCCATTCTGGAATGATAAGTTGTCATTTCGGGCATAGAGGCGAATGAACAGATTTTTTACCTTGCTCAGGTCCCATGGTTCGGACAGGGTCCTGCCGTATCGGATGAACATATCAAACGGTGCATCCGTCACGCACATGATGGATGCGTTTCCGGATGCCTTGGTATCGAGATCGTCGAACACATAGGTATTCTGGGGTTCCATATCCTGGGCCCAAGTCTCCCATTCGGCGGCGTTGCCCTCGGCCAGATCGAACGGCAAGAGACCGTCCCGGCTGCATTCGGGAATCCCAACTTGTGCGAATTTTCGCCGGGCGGTGACGGATTTGTCCTCTTCCGTTCGGCCGGTCAGCTTGACCGAAAGGTCGAAATTCTCCCGATTGGGATTGGCGAATTCGATCGTCCGAATGCTGCTTTCGCCGGAATCGAATTTGCCGTCTCCGAGCAGAGCCGTCAGATCCAAGTACGGCTTGCCGCCAATCGTTCCATCCGGATTGACCAAGGTGATCGTATCCGGCGTCGTTGATTCCACGATCAGCCGCAACGGACCGTGAACCACCGTCCCTGTTAGGTTGGTGATTTTGAGCGTTCCC
>JAAYVQ010000342.1 GCA_012517095.1 Phycisphaerae bacterium
ACAACTGCGGAGGATATGGTTACTTCTCTTCGAGATTATTTATTTGCCGCCGATGAACCGGGGTTAACTAAAATCGCAATTTCGTCGGGGTTGAGGGAATAGTTCTAGATCCGGATTTCGTGAATGAGGCCGTTGAAGCAGCGGCCGGGTTTTTCCGCGTTGGCGCTGATGAAGACCGGTGATTCGTTGGCCAGAATCGGGCCCGAGGCGGGCTTTGCGGTGTCGAGTTTACCATCGACATCGAGGCGCATCTCAGCGCAATCATTGGTCCCGGCGACATGATGCCATTTGCCGTCGTTAACATTCGTAACTCCGTACAAACTGTAGATGTTGTTTACCGGAACATAGACGCCGTTGCAGGCGAATTCCAGGATATTGTTGCCCCAATTACGCTGTAATCGCCAAGCCGTATCACCTATGGCGACAATGGCCTGCCAATCGGCGTCGAACTTATTAACCTTGATCCAGGCCGAAACGGTGAATCGCGGAGTTGCGGGCGTAGGATTCCCAATCGTGAACTGTTTCGGTTCGCGCAGCACGGTCCAGCTTGATTAAGAGCTCCTGCAGCAGGTCATCGGCGACATCCTGACACAGTGTCAGTCGCGTCAGCATGGCGTACAGCTTGGCGCCCGAGCGATCCAAGAGATCGAGAAGTTGTTACCGTATAAGATCCAACGAATGGGTACCTCCCGCGGACTCACTTCCAGGCCTTTATCATTATTGACGAACCGGCGGGGTTTGCGCAACCGGGAGGGAATTTGATCCGTCGAATTCCTGAGAATGGCTTAGGAAGTCGGTTTGACAGCCCAGCGGAATTTGGCGGAGGCGCTGCGGGGATTGTGGAGTTTTTCCTGGGCTCGGGGGACCAGGGCATCTTGAGAGATGGAAGCATAGGTCCTTTGCTCGATGCCGTCGCGGAAGGCGTGTTTGACGAGGCGGTCTTCGCCGCTGTGGAAGCTGATGATGCCGATGCGACCACCGGGGCGCAGACACCAGGGAGCGACGCGGAGGAGTTCCTTGAGCGCGGCTAATTCATCGTTGACGAGAATTCGCAGGGCCTGAAAGGTTCGCGCGGCCGGATGGAGGGAACCGAAGTCGGATTGCTTTTGCTGTTTTTTCCAGGTCTTTTGGGTGAAGCCCTTGGCGTTGAGTACCAGGCGGAGGAGCTGCGAGGTCTGCGTAATCGGCTGGATGGACCGTTGCCCAACGATCATGTGGGCGATTTGCTCGTGGTCCGGCTCGTCAGAGAGTTCGTTCAGCGCCTGGGACAGTTCTTCCATCGACATTGAGGCCAGCAGGTCGGCGCCGGTTTGTTTGAGGCGGGAATCCATTCGCATATCGAGCGGTCCGTCATGTTTGTAGCTAATGCCGCGTGAGGGGTCATCGATCTGCATGCTGGATACGCCCAGGTCGGCGAAGATGATGTCGTAACCGTCGATCTGTTCCTTGGCCAGAATGTTCGCAAGGCCGGCGAAATTCATGTGATAGAGCCGGATCTGCGAAGCAAAACCGCTGAGTCGTTGGCGGGTTTTTTCCAGTTCGGCAGCATCAACATCGAAGCCGATCAGTCGGCCGTGGTTGCCGATGCGGCGGAGAAATTCGCGGGCGTGGCCGCCGTAGCCGACCGTGCAATCGGCGACGATCTCGCCGGGTTTGGGATTCAGGCAACCCATTACCTCTTCGACCAGGACCGGGACATGGGAGCCGGCGGGCGTTTTGCCTTTAGCGCGGAGTTTCTGCTGGAGATCGGGGTATTTGTCCGGGTTGCGCTCTTTGTACTTTTGGTCGAAGTGTCGCGGGTGCGTACCCCCGTATCGCGGGCGGCGGCGATGGCCTTCGGGTTGTTTTGGTTCGTCCGTCACGGCCGAATCATCCAAGAGCCACATCGAGGACCATCATGACGGTAAAGCCGAGCATCAGGCCTGTGGTGGCCAGATCTTCGTGGCCCTGTCGTTGCGATTCGGGTATAACTTCCTCCACGACGACGAATATCATCGCTCCTGCGGCGAAGCAGAGGGCATAGGGCAAAATCGGTTCGATATACAGGACCGCGGCGGCGCCGATGACTCCGGCGACCGGTTCGACGATGCCGGAGAGTTGGCCGTACCAGAAACTCTTGAGGCGGCCCAGACCCTCGCGACGCAATGGGACAGCGACGGCCATGCCTTCGGGGAAGTTTTGCAGACCGATTCCGATCGCCAGGGAGACGGCGCCGGCAAAGCTGGCTTCGGGGATGTTTTGTCCCAGCGCTCCGAAGGCGACGCCGACGGCCAGACCCTCGGGGATGTTGTGCAGAGTGATGGCCAGAACCAGCAGGATGCTGCGTCGCCAGGTAGTGTGGATGCCTTCAGCTTCGCTGGTTGCATACCCTTGGTGCAAGTGCGGCAGAATGAGGTCGATGAGGCGGATGAACGCACCGCCGAGAAGGAAACCGACGGCCGCGGGGATCCAGGCAATCTTGCCCTGAGCTTCGGCCATGGCGATGCCGGGACTGAGGAGCGACCAGAAACTTGCGGCAATCATTACGCCGCCGGCGAAGGCGAGCATAAAGTCGAGGGTCTTACGGCCGATACTGCGGGCGAGAAACACCGCCGACGCTCCCAGGGCCGTCACGCCCCAGGTGAAGAGCGTGGCCAGCAGGGCCAGAAGGATCGGATTGACAGTTTTCATTCCCTCGAGCATTCGAGCATCTTTCGATTCTTAGCCAACAAACGGATGGACATAGGGTTTTCGATATTCGCGTTTGAGTAAGGCCGCAGCGGCAAGATTGCCTTCGATCTGATTGGCCTGGGGGTTCCAGCGGATGCTTTGGCCACAATCATAAGCGATCATGCCGAGCTTAACAGTCACGGTCGATTGGAAGGCCTGCTCGACGGAGCCGGAGGGCTGCTTGCGGCTTCGGACGGAGTCGAGGAATTCGGCGACATGCAGACCGCCGAGGTCGGCCTTTGCCTCGTGGTTGGTCCGCTGCTGATTTTTGCCTTTGGGGATTTCGATCCAACGATCATCGGTAGCAAAGATTGTGCCCTTTTCACAGAAGATGAAGATACCATTGGAGACTTCGGGTGTAAATTCTTCGGCGCCCCAGAGGCGGTGCCGCCAAGTCACGGGGCAGGTGGCGAAATCGAACTGCGCTGTCAGTGTATCCGGGGTCGTGATCGTTTTCAAATGCGCGTTGGCGCCGCAAGCGCTAACTCGGAAAGGCAAGGCTTCGCCGAGGATCATGCGGGTCGCGTCGATGAGGTGGATGCCCCAATCGACGAGGTGGCCATGGCCTGTGGCTTTTTCGAGTCGCCAGGACATGTGGCCGATCTGCGGACTATACGGCAACTTCGGGCCCGGTCCACACCAGAGGTCCCAGTCGAGCGAGGCGGGCGGGTCCTGGGGAGTTGCGTCTTTCATGCCGGCGTTGTAATGAATCTGGACATCGGCCTGGACGACGCGGCCGAAGGCGCCTTGTTTGAGGAAGTCGGCGACCTGCTGAAAGGCCGGGCTTTGACGACGCTGGAATCCGATCTGGACGATGGACTTGGGGTGTCGTCGGGCGGCAGCGAGCATGGCCTGACACTCGCGGACATCATAGGCCAGCGGCTTTTCGCAGTAGATATCCAGCCCCTTTTCGAGTGCGGCGATGAATTGCAGGGCGTGCCAGTGCGGCGGCGTTGCGATGATGACGGCCTGCAGGCCGGGGACGGCAAGCAATTCGCGGTAATCCTTAAAGGTTATCGGACGCTTGCCCTGTCGCTTCTCGACCTTGTCGGCGGATTGCGACAAGTGGTCGCTATCGACATCGCACAAAGCGACGACCTCAACGCCGCCGGCCTTGAAGGCGGCTTCGACATCGACCATGCCGTACCAGCCGCAGCCGATCAGGCCGAGCTTGAGGAGAGCGGCCTGACTATCCGCCGCGCGAAGAACACCGGACATCGCCGCGGCGCCCGCCACGGCCGTACCGAAAAACTGCCTGCGATTGAGCGATTCCATGATTTACCTCCCGATTGTTCGATTGGTTCAAGAGCCGCGAATATCATAACGCCCGCGGATCGGAAGTCAATCGGGAGAGATCGGAATCATCCGAAGTCGATTACGGCGTTGTCATCCAGGCCGAGCTGAAGGAGGCCAGATCATCCAGCATGACCTTACCGTCGCCGGTGAGGTCGGGACCGGTGTTCGGAGTCAGGCCGGAGGCGAGCCATTGAGCACTGAGAATCAGCAGATCTTCGACACCAACGCCATCGGGACAGGCCAGATCCTGTCGCGGGAATTCCCACGATAGCCGCGGATAGGCCGTACCGTCGGTGCAGAGACGCCACAGGTCGGCCGTGCCGTTGGCTGTTTCGTTGGTGAAATCCCATCCATACGCTGCGAAAGTGGCCTGCGTTTTCATTTCGGCTGTGATCTTGCCGAAAATGTTCGTAACGGTTCCTTTTTTATTGCCGATGTCATTGATCCCCGTTGCCGTCTGGATTTGGGTATTCCAGAAACAGGAAGAGGCATTTCCCGCTGTTTCGAGCGTCCCGAACAAACCCCCACGACCCGTTGTCGATCCGGAAAGAACCACGGCGGCATAGCAACGGGCAATTGTGGCTCCTGTTGTCCCGATCAGGCCGCCAAAGTACATGCTGGAACAATCGACCGTGCCTGCGGCGTAACAATCCTGGATGGAACCATTGCCGGATCCGATTAATCCCCCGACAAAGGAGGCGCCGGTAACGCTCGAATCGGCGCCGCAACGAGAAATGGAACCCTTATAGTTTCGACCAATCAGGCCCCCGCCATAACTGTTGCACTGGATTGAGGCCTTAGCGGAACAGCGAACCACTGAACCCCCTCCGTTGTTTGTCGTGTCTGCATTGCCGTTTCGTCCGATCAATCCTCCGAGGTTATCGACTCCGGTGAGCGTGGCCTCAGCAGAACAATCTTCCACAACATTGGTCGGCCGAACCGATTCGCCGATCAATCCTCCGATATAATACCGGCCGGCAATGGAACAGGTGCTGGAACATCTCCTGACCTGTCCCTGCCCGAGATCGCCGATCAGGCCGCCCAAATAGCTGACTTTGTGAGTCGGCATGTATTTTTTGATCGTGATCTGGGTATGGCAATCTTCGACGACAGTTGGATCATAGGTATATCCGATCAAGCCACCGAGATTCCGAGATTCGGTCCCGTAATCTTCATATCCGGTAATCTCGCCGGAAACCGAGCAATCTGTCGTGGTCGATCCGTAATCCTTGCCGATGATTCCGCCGGCGTATTGATGGACGAATAGAATCATATCGATAACGGTGCAATCACGAATGGTGGATGATTCCGAATACCCACAAAGAATTCCCACCTGTTTATAGCCGGAGACATTCGGGCTGATGAATTGCATGTTTCGAATCTGTGCGGAATACAACGATCCGAAAAAGCCGATATCTTCCCTTGTCCCGGCGTCGATCCGCAGATTGCGGATGGGTTGAAGGTTGCCGTCAAAGACCCCTTCAAAATAATCCACGCACTCGGCATAGAAGGTTCGGCCGGAGAAATCCAGTTCGCACTCGAGGCGGATGTGCTTATTCCAGAAGTTGGAATCGTTTCGGAACTCATCAAAGTCGTCCATCGATTGGATGCGATAGGGATCTTCGGCCGTGCCGGAACCGGGCAATGCGAAACTGAGGGTTGAACAAAGTCCAACGACAACAAGGCAATACAAGGTTCGATAGCGTTTCATGTTCGGTCTCCGTCTTCGATGTTCGCGCTACAAAATCGACTCCCGAAATAAACAGGATATCATATTTATCTTATCGTATCAAGGTCTATCCATCAAAATCGGGCCGAAAACAGCGTTTTTTCATCTTTCGGCGGCTTTTCGGATCGTTTTGATTTCCGATCGGCTTGGCAGGGGATATAATGGTGAATCGAAGAAACGAAAACAATCCGGAGGCAAAACCTGGTTGAAGGAACCCGACATGGGAATGAGATTGTGGATTATAACGGTTATATGGTTGCTTGGCGGTTTATCCTGGGCGACAAACCTGGCGCCGAACGGTGGATTTGAGGACGGCGCAGACAACCCGGCAGGATGGAAGATGGTCGGGGGCATGGGCCATCTGGAATCCACAGGATACACCGGAAGAGGAATCAGCGTAACGGGGACAGGACAGGATAATCCCTATTGGGCCGCGGATGCAACGGGAATTGAGGTGGGCAAGGCCTATCGCCTGAGTTTTCAGGCCAAAACAACCGGTTCCGGTGGCAACATGATCTGTGGTTTGGATCATATCAATCGAGATTACCAGCCGGGATCGCAATGGACCAGATATACATACATTTTTACACCGAAGAAAGATCCCCGCGGCTGCATCATTCGTCTCGGTCAGTGGCAACGGAACGACAAGACCTTTTTCGATGATGTATCGTTGACGGAAGTGACTCCCATCTATAACCGCATGGGATCCATCGAACTGGGTGGTGACGAGTCGATTCGAAATGGGGTTTATACTTTCGATCCGGATTTTGGATATGAGGGAAGTAATGTCAGCCGGCCGCTGGCGGAGTTCACCTGTGGGTTCAACAGCAACCGCTGGACCTTCGGGCCGGGCGAGTGGCTGGTCTATCGCCATCGTGTGGGCGATGTCGAGCAGATCGAGCCGACGGTGCGGGTCAATGTCGGATACTATTCGTCGGGCCAGTGTATCGTTGAATGCAGCGGTGACGGAAAAGATTGGAAGGAATTGGGCAGAATTGCCAAAGTCGAGACGCAATCTTGTTCGTTGCCAAAGGAAATGTCGGGGAAAAAAGATATTCGGATTCGAATCCGCGGATCTGCTGCGAGTGATCCGCAGGGGGCCGGATCGTTTCAGATATACGGTTATACATACTTGGCGCGATTGAGTCAGCCGGTTGCGGACGCCGGTGGGCAAACACACTTCATGGAAATCCTGAAAGACAGCAAAGGCCCGATCCAGGTCGAGTTGCTGTCCTGCGGCAGTTTGATCCCGGACGACAATCAGATCGTCCGGTTTCGGGTTAGGAATACTTCCGCGGAAAAACAGCTTGTTCGAGGCAGTGTCTTGGTACCGGCCGGCGCACCTCCGCTATCCCACCTTTTGAAAATGAGTTTTTATTCTCCTCATGTCGTTCTTCCTCCCAATTCTGAACAAGCTATAGAAGTGAAATATGACTTCCGCCGGATCGACTCCGGTTTTCTGCAGGCGAATATTGAACTGTGTAAACAGGAAAACGCTACTGGAGATTTCATATATTCAGCCGCAACCCAATTCTCGATTCCCGCACTCCATGCCGCTTCGTATGGTTATTTCGGCGGGGAAAATGGACCGCTGACCTGGTGGTGGTGTGAGGGGACCTATAAAGTCGGTCGTCAACGGCTGGCCCCGATGGATCCCTCGAAAGAAGCAAAAGGAATGGGGCTAATGTCAAGGACGCCTTCTCCGACCGTTTCCGCCTGTCGGGGGGAATTTGAGCCGATTCAGATTGTGTTGCGACCGACAGAGCCACTCAAGCAGGTAACGGTATCCGTCGAGGGAAACGATTCGATTCCAACCGGCACCATCAAGGCCCATCGCGTGGCGTATCATTACGTTCATCGGACCTCGGATCCCACCGGGTGTACCGGCTGGTGGCCGGATGCGTTGCCGGAATGGAACGAGCCGGTCGATCTGGCGGCCAACGAGAATCAGCCGATCTGGGTGCTGGTCAACATTCCACGGGAATGCAAAGAAAGATCATCGCAAATCCAATTGAAGATTCGATCTGTAAATCAACCGGAAATTACGATCCCGATCCATGTCCGTGTTTACGATTTTGAGATGCCGCAGCGGAGTCATGTCGAATCGGGATTCGGCATTTCGCAGGGCAATATCCGCCGCTATCACAATCTCCAGACGCCCGAAGAAGAGCGGAAGGTGTGGGATCTGTATATGCAGAGCTTCCGCGAACATCGGATCGCACCGTACCACTTCGCGCCATATGATCCGATCGGCGTTAAGTGGGTCGGTTTGTCGTGGGAGGGTGGTCGCGTCGTCGAGTCGAATCCCGCATCGGGATCCAAGTGCCTGATGGTCGAAGACAACAATACCCGGGCCGCGATTAACAGTAGCTTTACGCGGCTGGTTCCCATCGAAAAAGGCAAGATGATTCATGTGCAATTCAAGTCTCGTACCCAGAAGGCCGGACAGCCGTACCTGGTAACACTGAATACCTACGACAAGAACAAGCAATGGATCTCCGGCCACAACATCGACCTGCCGCAGACGGGCAACGGACAATGGCAATCGCACAATTTGCGGATTGTTCCTTCCGATCGGTCGCCGGATGCTGCTTTCGTGCGATTGACTATGTGGGCCGCGCCCTACAGCGATGCCGGGGAGGCGACGGGGACGGTCTGGTTCGACGATGTGTCGCTGAAGGTGGAAGGATCGGATACCGAATGGATCACCAACGGCGGATTTGAGGAATCGGATTCGCTGACGGCCGAGCTGGATTTTGCCGCGTGGGACAAGCAAGCCGAGCGATATCTGAATCGTTCAGACGGGTTTGCCAGCTTCATGCTGCCGCT
>JAAYVQ010000343.1 GCA_012517095.1 Phycisphaerae bacterium
ACTTATCAATTTCGGTCTCCGGAATTTTCGAACAAAACACGCACGATTCCCGGTTAGGGTGGAGGGACAAACCGGTTTTTTGCCTGAGAGTCGGCCGGTTCCGAAAAACGCTGGAAATTTTTCACGGAGGTTGGATAATGATCCGCGTAAGGTTAAACACAAGGGACAATCGATTGTTTGAGGGAGCGAACATGATGCGTCAATGGATTCTGAAATCGGCGATCTGGTTTGGGATCGTGGGACTGGGCCTGATCGGTTTGAATGGTTGCGAAAACACCGGCCAGGCGGTCATCGACACCACGATCAAACCCGTCAGCGCCACCATCGACGGCCTGGGTCAGATGATCTTCCCGACCAGATACGAACCGAATTGGGAGTCTCTCGACACCCGCAAAACCCCCGAATGGTTCTCCGACGCCAAGTTCGGTATCTTCATCCACTGGGGAGTCTATTCCGTTCCGGCCTGGGGACCCAAGGGTACCTATGCCGAGTGGTACTGGCGCAACGCCTTCAAGGATGACGGCAAAACCCTCAAGGATGATGCGTGGGGCCAGTATCACAAACAGACCTACGGCGAAAATTTTCCCTATGCCGACTTCGCCCCGCAGTTCACCTGCGAAAAATACAATCCCGACGAATGGGCCGACCTCTTTGAAAAGGCCGGCGCCAAGTACATCGTCCTGACCAGCAAGCACCACGAAGGGTTTACCTTGTGGCCGAATGCCGAAGCCAGCAAGACCTGGGGCCGTCCGTGGAACGCCGTCGAAGTCGGACCCAAGCGCGACATCCTCGGCGACCTGACCCGATCCGTCCGCGATCGTGGGATCAAGATGGGCTATTACTATTCGCTCTACGAATGGTTCAATCCATTGTGGCTCTCCGATCGCAAGAAATATGTCGCCGAGCACATGCTCCCGCAGGTCAAGGACCTGGTCAAACGCTACAAGCCCGACATCCTCTGGGGCGACGGCGAGTGGGACATGGCCGATAAGGACTGGGGCAGCGAGGAATTGATGGCCTGGCTCTTCAACGAATCGCCCGTCCGCAACACCATCGCCATCAACGACCGCTGGGGCAAGGATGTCCGCCACAAACACGGCGGTTACTATACCACCGAATACGGAGCCGGCCTCAAGGACGCCTCGCATCCGTGGGAAGAATGTCGCGGCATGGGCCACTCGTTCGGTTACAACAGCAACGAAGGTCCCGAAGACTACAAATCCGTCCGCGAGCTGCTGCTGATCCTCATCGACCTGACCAGCCGCGGCGGCTGCCTGCTGCTCGATATCGGCCCGACCAAAGAAGGCCAGATCCCGCAGATCATGCAGGAACGGTTGCTGGGGATGGGCGAATGGCTCCTGATCAACGGCGAGGCGATCTACGGCACGCGGATGTACAAGACCTCGTGCCAGTGGAGCGAAGGCAAGCAACCCGAGCAGGAATACAAGGATTACAAGGTCAAGTATAATGTGTTGGATGTCGTCGGCCAGCCAAAAGACGGCAAGGCCGTCAAGCAGGCGTTCTTTACCGCCAAGCCCAATACTCTGTATGCGATCCTTCCCGTCTGGCCGGGCAAGGAATTTATTCTGCGGGATGTCAATCCGGATTCGGGCGTGAAGGTGTCTCTGCTCGGCCGCGACGGTAACCTGCCGTGGAAAAAAATCGAAGGCGGCATGGCCATCGACCTGTCGTCGATCGACGAAAAACAATTGCCCGGCTCCGTGGCCTGGACTTTGAAAATCAAAGGCAAACTGTAATTCATCTAAGGATTCTGCGATGCGAACGATCGTAACCATCGGACTTGTCTGTTGTGCGGTTTTTGGATTGTCTTGTGCGAAGAAACCGTCGTCTTCCTCGCCGAATGCATCCGCTCCACAGTTTGTTAATATGCTGGATGAACAATTGTCTCAATGGACGGTGGCCCCCGGAAGCTGGGAATTCAAGGATGGCGTTCTGGCCCGGACGGGAAAGGGTAATCTGTGGACGAAAAAACCGTACGGAAACTTCATCATCGAACTGGAATACAAAGTCCCTTCCGACTCCAACAGCGGAATCATGTTTCGCTGTTCCGATCCGGAAGACTGGGTCTATTCGGCCTTGGAATCCCAGATCCATGTGACCACGGACGGTACCGTTCACGGCCAGTGTGCTGCAATTTACGATTGCGCGTCGCCGGATTTTGTGGAGATCGCCCGCCTGCAGGTGACTATGCCGGACGGGAAAACTCAGGATTTGCCTCTGGCAGACGCGATAACGCAAAAGATGGCCGATGGCAGTACGCTGACGATCACCAAACGCTACAATAACTACCAGATCGCCAAGAAAGACGGCAAAGAAGTCCCGTATGAAGGTTCACAGTCCAAATCCAATCCGGCCGTCGTGGTGTCGTTTGTCGCGCCGGATGGAAAGGAGGAAAAGGCGACCCTTATCGGAGACAAACCCGTCAAGACGGAAAAAGGTTATACGCTGAATTACCGGCTGGAAAAAACCATCGCCGACAAGGAAGTCCGGAAACCAGCCGAAGAGTGGAGCCGCATGAAGCTGACGGCCAACAACAATCTCATCGAGGTGGAACTCAACGGCCGCAAGGTCCTGACGATGGATCTGGATCAGTGGACCACGGCCGGTTTCAATCCCGACGGTACGCCGAACAAATACGCCAATCCGGTCAAGGATCATCCCCGCTCCGGCCTGATCGGCCTGCAGGACCACGGCACGCCCGTCTGGTTCCGCAATGTCAAAATCGCCGAACTGCCGTAAGCAGACATCGGGAATTTATTTTGGGGGTTAGTTTTTATTGGACATTCGGTTCCCTTCCGGATATACTCGAAACAGTAAATTCGGTTCTGTCAGACTCTTCGGCGATGCGCTGCGCCATCTTTTGATTCTGCTTTTTCGGAGGAATGGAACATGAAAACGGCGTCAAGTTTAAGGGGTATGTTCTCTGTGTGCGCGATTCCTTTATCCCTGCTCCTAAGCGTACCGGCCGGAGGTGATTCTATCCGTCAATCCCGGCCAGAGCATCCAGGCGGCCATCGATGCGGCCGCCGACGGGGACCAGATCGAAGTAGCGCCCGGGACCTACACCGGAACGATGGATTTCAAGGGAAAGGCCGTACGGCTCTATTCCACCGGTGGACCCGAAGTGACGACCATCGACGGCCTTCCGGATTATCTTGAGAACTTCGATGACGGAAATTTCGACGGTTGGCAGATCGTCGATGAAGGCAACTGGAACGCGCCCAGCGCATGGTCGGTCGTCGATGGCGTCATGGTGCAGGGTTCCAACATCTACACCGAACCGAAGTCGGACGAACGGTACCTGGGGACCTATGCGTTGTCGCCGAAAAGCTTTGATTGGGATTTTTATTCCATCAGCTTGACCGTTAAATCCGATGACAACGACGCCATGGGGGTGATGTTCTGCTACCAGGACGCCGCTAACTACTATCGATTTTCAATGGACAGTGAACGCAAGTTTCGGCGGTTGGTCAAGTGCGTCAACGGCGTGTTTTCCACGCTGTATGAAGACTCTGTTGCCTATGTGATCGGGCAGAGCTACAGGATCAGGATCGATCCAGGCCTCTATGGTACGGGCTTGTTTGTCGATGATGTGTTCCTCAGTAATGTCAGCGACACGACTTTCCAGGGAGGTCCGATCGCGCTGTACTGTTGGGGCAACTCGGGAACCTACTTTGACGATGTCAGGGTTCAACCTCATTGGACATCGCCGTATAATATTGTTCAGTGTGTCAGCGGAGAAACCGCCGATACGGTGCTGGAGGGTTTCACCGTCACGCAAAGCGCCTGGGGGTTCGTTCCTACGGCACTGTTCCTCCAGGACAGCAGCCCGACGATCCGGAATTGCATTTTCCGCGACTGTGATTCGCAGGCCGGAGGAAGCATGGCTACCGGAGGGGGAATCCTCAATCGGAACGGTAATCTGACAGTATTCGGCTGTACATTCATCAACAACATACCGCACATCGACAGCGAAGACGGAACTGTGCAAATTTCCGACGGCTCGTTCTCGGGATGGAACGGGTCGATTCAACTCCGCAACTCCGATACAACCATCGCGCGATGTTCGTTTGAAATCGGGGGTATCGCCGCCAACGATTCAGATATCGTAGTGTCCGACTGTTCGTTTTCTTCATGCAACTGGCCGTTACACAGTTACAATTGCAATCTGGGCGTAACCAATTGTACCTTCAGTTTTGGCGAATACGGCGCAATCACCAACGATTACTGCAGTGCCGTCGTGACCAACTGCACCTTCGC
>JAAYVQ010000344.1 GCA_012517095.1 Phycisphaerae bacterium
CCGGGTAGAATCCCTCTGGATCGCAAAACTTAAACCAGCGGAGGTTAAACCATGAAACGGAAATTGTCCTGTCGATATTTCACCCTGATCGCGGCCCTTGCCATTGGAAGTGTTTCCATGGGAATACTTCCCTGTCCCGCAATCGCTCAACCCGCCAAATTCTTCTTCGTTGACCCGACCGGCAACGATGCCAATCCCGGCACCAAGGAAAAACCCTTAGCCACGATTGAGGGCATACAAAAGGCCGTCGCCGGGGAGGTCAAGGCGGGTCTTAAGTCCGATATTCGTGTGGTTTTTGCCCCTGGGAGATACGAATTGACCGGGCCGTGGGTCATCGGGCCGGATCAATCGGGCACCGACAAGTTTTCGATCACCTATACCTCCGCCGAGTCGCCCGATCAATCGCCGGCCCCCGTCGTCATCAGCGGCGGGCGGAAGATTACCGGCTGGACCAAAGGCGATGGTGATCTTTGGTCGGCCAAGTTGCCCGCTGCCGCATCCGGCGCGTGGTGGTTTCGTCAGCTCACCTTGGATGGTGTACGTTTGACTCGTGCTCGCCATCCTAACACCGACGGTATGCTGGAACTAACAGAGGTTACCGATGAGTTTCATACCTTGACGGTTAAGGGCAACATCCCCAATACCGTTGCAAAGGCCGAACAGGCCGAGCTGGTCGTCCTGCAGAATTGGTCGCTTTCGCGCGGGCGGATCGACAAGATCGACGGACGAACGATTACCACGGCCACGCCGATGGCCTGGCTCGGCCACGACGCCTGTGCGGCCCGCGCCGGCATGGCCTGTTTTCTCGAACACAGCCGTAGTTTTCTTGACGTACCGTGGGAGTGGTTCCTCGACCACGACGGCCAGACCGTTTACGCCATCATTCTCCGCGGCGAAAATCCCAACGACCACAATTTCATCGCGCCGGCCTTGCAGACGCTGGTACAGGTTCGCGGCGAATCATCAAAACCAGTCCGTAACGTCCGCTTCTTCGGCATCGCCTTCGAGAATGCCGGCTGGGACATCCCCTCCTTCGGCTATCGCGGCATCCAGGCCGGTTACCACGGGATTAAATCCGACGGTCCGGCTTTTTGCCAGCCCGCGGCGATTGAACTTGCGTACGCATCCGACTGCCGCATCGAGTGGTGCTCGGTCGCACACACCGACGCCGGCGGCATCGCCCTCGGCGCCGGGTGCCGCAATAACGCAATCGTCGGCTGTGTGATCAGCGACATCGGCGGCAACGGCGTGCACATCGGCCATCGCGATAAGGCGCTGCTTGGCGAGCAGGCCTTAGACGCCGACTGGCCGAACCCGGAGCAGGTTCCCGTCGGCAACTCGGTGACCAACTGTGTGCTCACCGACTGCGGCCAGGTCAGTTACGGGGCCGTCGGCATCTTCTCGGCCTTCACGCGCGACACCCGCATCGCTCACAACCTCGTGCACCGCATGCCCTACACGGGCGTGTCGGTCGGCTTTCGCTGGGACCCCACGCCGACCAGCCAAAAGTCAAACATTGTCGAGTATAACCATATTTACGATGTCATGCGGCGGCTGGCCGACGGCGGCTGCATCTATACCCTCGGCCGCCAGCCCGGCACGGTCCTGCGCGGCAATCTGTTGCACGATGCTCACCGCACTCCCACGGCCTTCGGCGGGGCGCCCAACAACGGAATCTTCTTCGACGAGGGTACAACGGAACTGCTCGTCGAAAACAACATCATCTTTGCCACCTCGGGCGAGCCCATCCGGTTCAACCAGTGCGGGGAAAACGGACAGCAGTGGAAGAACAACGACTTCCGCAAAGAGGAACTTCCTGCCGACAAAATCCCCGCCAACTCCGCCGGCCTGGAACCGGCCTGGCAAAAACGGTTGAAACCGTGAATGATTGAATCGCCGGTATTCCCTTCAAAGACGAGAAAATCAAAACGATGAAAGAGATCACAGAGGGAAAAGAGAATCAAAATTCGTAACCCGCTGTGATGATTACTGATTGGGGTTCTCGGAACAATTCAAGAGATCATTCCTCTGACAAAAACCCGATTCTCCGTTTTCGCTTTGATATACGCGGATTCATCAGTTTGCGGATCGAATCAATGATGGCCAGGATCTGTCGATCATGAGAACCGATCCGTTTTTCCAATTCGGTCATTTTAGCGGCTAGCGCCTTATGCGACGCCAGTACCTGACGAAGTCGCACAAAGGCCCTGACGACAAATACGCTCATCTCCACGGCCAACGGGGTATTCAGGACGGAAGCGGCCATGATGGCGCCGTGTTCGGTGAAGGCCAGGGGTAGGTTAGGCGAAAATCTGAGGGATGAGAGGTGGTCGCAAATTGCGACCACCTGCGTTTTTTCATCCGGCGTCAGTTGGAAAAGGAAATCGTCCGGAAACCGGTTTTGGTTGCGTTTGACCTGCTCATTCAAGCGTTTGGTTGTAACCCCATACAACCGTGCAAGATCATAGTCCAGGATGACTTTTTCTCCTCGAATCAGAAGGATGATCTGCTCGATTCGTTCGGCTGGAATCATTGAAGCGGGGCTTTTTGGGTTTTGTTTGTCCGTCATGATGGGATTCCTGATTTACAAAGAGTTCGGAGGCCATCGGTTCTGATTACCGTTTTGGGGTTCTGCTATCAACCAAACCATGCAAATCCTTCCTTTATCAAACCTATCTAATTCAGAATGTGTGTTTCTCGTCTTGTGTGAATTCGCCAAACCGGATCTTCTATTTTACCAAGGATTCTACCCTCGTGACCCAGCCCCGTCAATCCTGATTCTATTTCCAATTTCGATTATCCATTTTCAAATTCATTAAGTCCGTGCAATTCATACACTCCGTGGTTACAATACAATCCGGTTCAACAAGGTTGAGAAGACAGCGGTTTTCTGGAGGCGTACCCATGAAAATCATCGGCATGGAGGTGTACCGGCGAAAGTCGGACGAAGAGTATGTTGAGTCGATCCGAAAAAATATGAAATGCGGGAGATGGGCATCGCCGCTGGCTTTTCTCACTTCGATTTTGCAATTCGGAGTTGGATGTTTGATTGTTCGGGTGATTTTTGACTCCTATTCGCCTCGTCCCATCTTTCCCAATCTGACCGAAGGAATCGGGATCGGAATCGCTCTCGGAGCCATAGCATGCATGAGTATCTTTTTGAGTCTTCATTTTTTTCAACACGCCATGACGCTTGCCCTCGGCGTACGAAGTGAACGGCTCTTGTTGCGTTACCACGACGAACTGCAGGCCTTGGGGCGGATCCCGTAGGAAGATCCGCAATGCTGAGAAAAGGCGGGTTTCAAAGATCGCCCATACAATGAGTCGGAAAGGGTTCTATGAAAAAGGCGGTTTCAAAAACTTCTCGGAACAACATTTCGATCGGCGATGTGGACGGCTATCTTGCGGGATTGCGGCCTGCTCGACCAGGATGGCAAGACCCGCCCGGCCTACTGGGTCTGGAAATCGTACTTCAACCTCCCGAGAAAATGAAACCAGAAGACGCTATTCAACTCGTTGAACAATTCATCGCGGCCTACAACGGCTTTGATGTCGAGGGGATGATTGCGTTGCTGCATCCCGACTGTTCATTTCGCAATCTCTCCGGTGGTCAGGTGAACGCATCCACGGACGGCATCGAAGAATTTCAGAAGCTGGCCGAGATGTCGGCATCATTGTTTGCGTCGCGGCGTCAAACCATCACCGGCTCCCGCTGGTCCGGCGACACCTTGATCGTCGAGATCGACTTCGAGGGCACGCTAACGGCTGACATCCCCGGCGGCCCCAAAGCCGGCGAGATTCTGGCCCTTCACGGCCGCTCCGAATACCAGTTCCGCGACGGCAAGATCGCCTCCATCGCCGACTATAGTTGACGCTCCTCTCCCCCGCGCCGGAAAATTTTCATTCCCGTTGACAGCGATCTCTGTACAATAAGAAGGATCATATGGAGACAGGTATGGCGTGGTATCGTTTCAATTCGATCTTGTCGGGGGTTTTGCTGTTGGCAATCTCTCTGTGTCCGGCCGTCGCGCCCGGCGGCGAAGAAAAACCGGCCTTCCGCGCCTGCGAAATCCGCTTCGGCGTCATCGAACCGCCCGTCGTCGCCCAGCAGGATATCACCGTCCCGGCCCCCGTTTCCAACCGACAAACCGAAACCAAGCCGCTGGAATGCGGCGGTCTGGCCTGGCTCGACGGAACCCTGCTGATCGCCAGCGACCGCCACGAGCATCTGCTCTTTTCCTGCCCGGTGGATCTCAAAACCATGTCGTTCGGAACGCCGAGCTATACGGTCGTGATCCCCAACGAACAGGACCTCCTTCAGGACGCCGAATCGCTGACCGTGCGGGAAAAATCCGGCCGCTGGACCGTGTACCTGATGAGTTCCCTGAGCAACGCGCCCAACACACAGCCCCTCCCCCAGCGACGCCATCTGTTCTGGGGACTGGTCAAACAGGTCTCTCCGCTGGCGATGGAACACTCGGCCGTGATTCCGGTGGGGATGATCCGCCAACAGGTGGAACTGTGCTTTGAGAAAATCCATGTCCAACCATATTCTACCTACAATCCCGACTATCCGGGCGACGATAAAAATACCTACCGCTGGGGCAATGTGGAGGGCATCGCCTTTACCCACGACGGAAAATCGCTGCTGTGCGGCATGCGCAACCCCCTGTTCGACCGGGCCGCGATCCTGTTTGTCGTCTCCGGAATGGTTCGGACCGGCGGATCGGCTCAATCCGAGTCGATGGAGGTGACGGACTTCTTCCTGATCGATCTGGACCAGCGCGGCGTCAGCGACCTGTTCTGGGATCCGCTCACGCAGGGTTTTCTGATCACCGCCGCAAAAAGCAACGGCCCGCGCCTCGATCCGGATCAATCCTATCCTCCCAACACCCTGGATAGCGCCCTGTTCTGGTGGTCGGGCCACAAGGCCGACAACCCCATCCTCGTCGCCCGAATCCCCGACATGACCGTCGAAGCCGTCTGTCGTCTGGGGACCAGCCGCTATATCGTGCTGGGCAGCGACGAGGGCGATGTCAGCGAAGGCCGCACGGCCCGTCAAAGCGTCCTGACGGTGATGGAATTTACCGGAATCCCCCGCTGACCGGAATGATCGACAATGGATGATCAAAAACCACAATCCAAACCCGGCCTGGGAGATGAAAAGGCCTTCGCCGAAACGCTGTCCTCCGATCCCGCTGCGGCGGACAACAAAGAATCCGCCCCGGAGAAAAAAGACGCCGCTCCAGCGACCCCGCCTGCAAAGACCGACACCAAACAGCCGCCCTGGGTCGGCCGGATCATGGGCCACTTCAAATTGATGCGCCTCATCGGCGAAGGATCGATGGGGCTGGTCATCCAGGCCGAAGATATCAATCTCAAACGCCTCGTCGCCCTCAAGGTCCTGCGAAAACAACTCACCGAGGGCGAAAAGGGAAAGCGGGCCGTTGATCAGTTCCTCCGCGAAGCCCGCGCCGCCGCCGCGATTGATCATCCCAACATCGTCCGCGTCTATGAGATCAATCAGCACGCCGGCTGGTGGTTCATCGCCATGGAAATGGTCTCCGGAAACTCCCTCCAGGAAATCGTCAAGGCCGCCGGCCCCTTGCCTGTTTCGCGGGCCTGCCCCATCATCGCCGACGCCGCCACCGGCCTGGGAGTCGCACACGAGCTGGGAATGGTCCACCGCGATATCAAACCCGGCAATATCATGGTCACCCGAAACGGCCACGGAAAAGTCAGCGACTTCGGCCTGGTCCGCGTTGACGACCCTAACGATCCGGTCGATTCTTACGCGCGTCAGTCCATCGGCACCCCGTACTACATGGCGCCGGAAACCATTCGCCGCGAATCGATCGGCCCCGCCGTGGATATCTACAGCTTGGGAGCCACCCTCTATTTTGTCCTGACCGGCCGCCCGCCCTACATGACCGAGAAAGTCGAGGATCTCCTCAAGATGCATCTGTACTCCGATCCTCCGAATCTGCAATGGGATATTTCCTACGAGGCCCCGAATCTGACCACCCTCATCCGCCGAATGATGGCCAAAAAACCCGATGCGCGTCCGACGGCCGCCGAAGTGACGGCGATCCTCCACGCCGAATCGATCGCGGTGGTTTCCGAAATGCCGCCGCTGATCACCCCCGGCGGTTCCTCTGTCGGAACCGAGTGGCAGGGAATCGGCCAGAAAACCAGGACCTCAAGCGGCTCGGCCCTCCAGATCCCCGAAGTCGTGCCCCCGAAAAAATGGAACTGGATTCGGAGTAAGCTGAATACACGATGGGGGATCTTGTCGCTCATAGCAATCCTGATTATCGTTTGTGGTTTGGCCTTCTGGTCACTTCTGCCGAAAAAAGCCCCTCGCCAGGACCGCCGGGTCGTCAGTCGTTTATTCCCCGACGCCCCGGAAACCTATGGAATCCGAAATCCCGGAACCGTGCCCGCCCCCTTCCCCGTCGCAACCGAGGTCCCGCCCTTCTCGTGGAAAGGGAAAGTGGATGTCACGGGTGTCCGTTTCATCGCCGCACGGACCGGCCGCTACTTCTACCCCATCGACGATAAGCGCGCCATCCTGATCCGGGCTGACCAGTTCGTGGGATATCCAAACGAGGAACAGGCCCGCAAAGACGACAAACAACCCGCTCCCTGAAAAATGAGGTTGGGCGTTTTTTATGGCGAATTGAATAATCTTGGATAAAATGAATCCAATGAAGGGGGATAATGAACGATCCGACGACCGGGATCAGAACAGGATGCCACCGGAATTGAACTTCCTCCGGTATCCAACAACTTCAACGATAACAACATCCAGAGGATTCCAATAACACCCAGGATCACCGCAAGGATCGCGCGGACATTCCCGGGCCACTTGAGCATCTGCCCCAGTAAAAACAACGCCAGAATCCCTTCGCTACAGATCCCCGACAGGAACCGCTCTCACTTTTCATCCACGACAATCACACGATGGATTTCCAATGTCGGCAGCGTCATCTTCGCCGCGCCATCCTGATACTCAAACGGCAACATCTGACCGCCTGGTTCAACGGTGATTGCGACCGGTTTGTTTGCCGCGCGGATTGTGATCTCCAGCGGCCCGACAACCGGGATCGAGTCGTGGATTGGCTTGTTGGTATCAGCGTGCGGCCCGGCCGTATTGACCAGATTGATCGCCAGCTTTCCGCGAATGCGATTGACCGACACATCCACATCCGACGAGCCCTTGACCTCGACGAGCGGATTCGGAAACAGCCGGCGGACCAGATCGTTGAGAAACGCTCGTGAAACCGGCGAATGAGTACTCAGATAACCCCGGCTGAACGAAAACCAGGTGGCCGCGATCTTGCCCTTGCCCAGATGCATGATCGTCGCCGCCGGCAGACCGGAAGACGCCGCGTCGTTTTCCTCATACATCGTGCCGACGATCCGGACGCGGGCGTCCAGGTATCCGGCTTGCCAGACATCCTGCGTAGCGACCCTCGCCCCGCCGTGTTCCAGATACCGCGGCTGCGATTGTAGTGCATCCTTCGGTTTAACGCCCAGCTCGTCGGCAAACATCCCCGCCGCCTGCGGCCCGACGATCAGCAGGTTGCCGCCGTTTTGCACATACTCGATCAACTCTTTCTTGAACGCCGGTTCCAAGTAGTCGCATTCAGCGATGACGATCAGAGGCCAATCCTTCATACGCCCCATTAGATGATGTTCGCTGACGACATCCACCGACTGTTGACCTTCCAGCAGCGCCTGCAGCGTGCCGTTGATCCGCGACAGATCGCGGGCAAACAGGCCGTTCATTTCGCGGTAGTGCGACGCCGTCGAATACAATAACGCCACCTGCGGCACCGGCTCGGCCCGATGGCAGATCGCCTGTCGCGCCCGGCAGAATTGCGCAACCTCGGCCATGATCGGCATGAACTCCTCGCGGATCGAGCCGTCGCGCCGCTGCGTGAAGTACGCCTGGAACCCGCCACCCAGCGCCAACACCACCGCCGCTTCGCGCTGCAATTGCACGGCGGTCTTTTGGTTGGAGCCGTTAAACTTTTCCCCGTGGATCGTAAAGCTCCAGGCCATCAGATCCCAGGGTTTACCCTGATGGGCCAGATAACGGGCCGACAGCCGAGCGGAGTTGACGCTGTCTTCCGGCGAGTAATCGCCCGACAGCCAATCGACCGGAGCACAGACCGCTTCCGGCATGTGATCAGTGAAGGCCCAGTTGCTGCAAATCTGCATTTGTGGATTGGTTTTTTTGACTTCCGCGATGTAATGCCGCAAATGATTTCGAAACGCCTCGCGGTTGAATTGCAGGAACTCGTACCATTTTGGGTCGCCGGGTTTGCGGGGAATCTCCTGTATCCCCGTCGCCGCGCGGAAGGCCTGGATCGCCTTGTCGCCGTAATCCGGCACGGACGCCCAGCATTCGCCATCGACCCATGCGCCGTCCAGGCCGTAATCGCCGGCCAGCTCGCAAAGCTGAGGGATCAGCAACTGATCGTCATACCCGCCGAAAAAGGATGTCGCGTTCCCATTGACCTTGCCGTCGGCGTTGATCGCGCCCCAGTCCGGATGCAGACGGATCGCCTCCGAATCCCACACGCCCGAGTAATGCATATATAGCCCAACACCGCGCTCGGCCGTCACCTGTCGAAACAGCCGCAGCGGATCGCCGACGAAACCCGGCGCCGGATTACCGACCTTCGTCGGATAACTCGACAGCCCCGGATGACCTTTGCAGTCGATCTGAATGTAATCGGGCTTGACCCGCGTAAGCACATTTTCGATCATCGCGCGGGTTGTGTTCTTGCCGATCTCCGTGCAGTCCCTACCGGCATGAAAATCGAAATGAATGCCGAGAAAACTCTCCGCCCGTGTCAATCGTTTGGGCGCCGGTTTCTCGGCCGGACTCAACGCCGCGCGGATCGCCTTGACCTGCGCCACCTGCGCTTCGGCCAGTGAGCCGATGGGACCGGCCTTCGGATCCCAGTTGGGTCCCATGTCCAGCGTCACCACCCCCCCTTGGCCGTGGCGTCCTTGACCCACTGCACCCACTTCTCCGTCGGGAACCGTACATCCCGGCGCGACCATTGAGATCCCATGAATGTCAGCGCATGCCATTGCGAACCATTCACCCATCGCCCCGTTGGAATCACCGCAAACGGATCGTTTAATTCACCCGCCGTGTAATCCTCCGCTTCGGTATGGCGAACCAGAGACACGCCCGGATTGAAGGTCACGATCGCCTTGGGATTGCCGTGCTTGACGGCCTTCGCGTAGATCTGCGCGATATCTTCGTTGAATTTGATCCACGCATACCCGCCGTCAAACCACCA
>JAAYVQ010000345.1 GCA_012517095.1 Phycisphaerae bacterium
CCACCAGTCCGGCCCTTCCGGAAAATCGTGGAACGGCTGAATCCCCCGATGGATAAATAACGGTTTGCCGGTGAGATCGACTATCGGCAGTTCGAGTTTCATCCGCTCATCCGGCACCACATCGCCATGCATATAGAACCGCACACCGAGTTGCTCGGCAAACTGATACGCCCCATACAAGAGGCCCAGATCATCGCCGCCGACAATGAGCACAATCTTGCGGCCGCCCTGATCAACGGTCTTGAGCCGGTACTGTTCCTTGCCGAGCGCGACAATCTGCCCGATCAGCCCTGCTTCCGACAAGAATGGTTTCAGAAACTCCGTTTGCCCTTTGTCGGCCAGCACGATCAATCCCGCCGATTCCGTGACCTTCGGCTCGATCGCCAACAACTCCCCCGTCCGCAGATACACATACCGCCGCACCTCCTGTGCCGCCTGTGCCGACATAGCTGAATCGGACTGCGAAACGATTATCACATCCTTTTTCGATGCGGCCATCGCTGGAATTGTGAAAAGAACAATCTCCACACAGATAAAACCTGCCGTCAATGCTTTTCGAAATCCGGTCCTCATTGTATTCTATTCCCTATGTCCTAAATCCTGATCACTGCTTATGCGGCATCCACATCTTTTCGATTTCTTCCAGCGTCTTGTTCTTGGTCTCCGGCACGAACCGTACGATGACCAAAAGCAGCAGGATGCAGAAGAAGCCATAGAGAAAGAACGGAAAGCCATGATGGAATCGCTCGATCAGCCAGTCGTTTTTGTCCATCATCGGGAAGGTCTGCGAGATGATGTAATTGGCGATCCACAGGCAGCAGGTCGCGATCGCCATCGCTCGCCCGCGGATCTTCGTCGGAAAAATCTCCGCCAGGATCACCCAGGTCACCGGCCCCACCGACAGGGCGAAGCAGGCGATATAGCCGAGGATGCACAACAGGATCCACAGGCCCTGGCTCTGAATGTACGCCGAGTAACCCATCCCGAATAACGACAGACACATCCCCGCCGAACCGATGATCATCAGAGGACGACGGCCAAGTTTATCGACCGTCCAGATTGCGATGATGGTAAACGACATATTGACCGATCCGACGATGATCGTCTGCAACAGGGCCGCGTTGGTCTCCGAACCCATCCGCTTGAAGATCTCGGTGCCGAAGTACAGAAAAACATTAATCCCCGTAACCTGCTGCAGGATCGCCAGCGCAATACCCATGAACAGCACCACGCGCATCCCCGGCTGGAATAACTGGGCCAGCGATCCGCTCTCCTGCGCGATCGCTTCGCGAATCTGAACCATCTCCTGTTGGGCATGATCAGCCCCTCCGGCCCGGCTCAGGATGGCCAGCGCCTCATCCTCGCGGCCTTTCTGCGTCAGCCAGCGAGGACTTTCCGGAACAAAGAACAACAAAGCCAGCAGCAAAAACGCCGGCAGCGATTCGGACCCGAACATCCACCGCCAGCCGTATTGGACATTCCAGGTATGGTCACCCTGACGATCGATGAAGTAGTTGACGAAAAAGACGACCAGAAACCCCGTTACGATCGCGAACTGGTTGATCGAGATCATCCGGCCGCGAATCCGCGCCGGTGTGATCTCCGCGATATACAGCGGACATGACATCGAGGCCGCTCCCACTCCCAGGCCGCCCAGCCAGCGAAAGAAGATAAACTCCGTAATGTTTCGCGGCAGGGCGGTTCCCATGGCCGAGACGAAAAAGAAGATTGCCGCCAGGAGCATTACCTTTTTGCGACCGAGCCAGTCGGTCAGCGCCCCCACGAACGCCACGCCCATTGCGCAGCCCACCAGAGCACAGCCGGCGGCCCAACCCTCCATAACATCATCCAGCTGGTAGCGTTCGACCAGCGGGCCGATCGCCCCGTTGATCACGCCGGTATCGTAGCCGAACAACAAACCGCCCAGCGCGGCAACCCCACACACCACGGCCACATAAAGTGTACTGCCTTTGGAAGAATCACGAGTCAAGGGGTCAATTGGCTTCATCGCTTGTCCTGTCGAATTCAGTGGGATCGATCAGTTTGAAATCACGCAAACTTCGCACGACCTTGCCCTGTGGGTCAATCCGCTCGGCGATCAGCGTATATTGGCCCGGCTCGGCCGCCAGTTTCATCGCAAACGCAAACTCCACCCGGCCAAAGCCCGGCACCTTGCAGTCCTGCCTCTGCTCGGCGACCGTCTTGCCGTCGCGCGTCAGAGAGAAGCGCAGTGTCCCGGCAAAATCGGCGGGAAGATCATTGATCACGACGGCCTTGAAATTCTGCTCGGATCTGGCCGGCAGCGTCTCGGCCCAGACATCGAGCATCACGCCCACCGGATCGAACGCCTCGCGGATATATTGTTCGAAATACGGCTCATAATTCAGATTTTCCAAGTCGATGAAGTTGTCGCTGGTTGCCCCGCCCAGCGGCCTCTCGGCCGTTCCGTTGCGCGAATAGCCCAGCCCGCAGAAATTCAGCACCCCCGCGCACTGGCGATGCGTCCGCCAGAACTCCGTCAACGCCGCAAGCGTCCGGGCATAGGTCAATCGCCGCTGGTCGGCCGTGGAGTCCGGGCCGCACAGATCCGC
>JAAYVQ010000346.1 GCA_012517095.1 Phycisphaerae bacterium
CCCGGTTAATTCGGTAGAAGGGTAACCTGTTTATCCTTTGCTATACTTTCGTTGATGTCGCCGTCGATATGTTCGGCTGCAAAATTTGTTTTCAGCGATTTTCTGCAATATCGGTCGGGCAAGACCGTCTTATTTATACAGAGGATTTTCCCGATCAAATTCTTGTCGGAAATTCGCTGGGATGGTATATTGCCTCATCGGCCAGAGGTTTTCGGGAGGCGATGTATGAATAAAAGAACGCGATTGGTATCCGGATTGTTGCTGGTACTGGCAATGGGAGTTGGTTCCAGCGGGTGCGGAATGATCGGCGGTGCACTGCTCGGAGGGATCATCGGGCATCAGTCCGGGGAGGCCCTGGCGGGAGCTTTGATTGGGGGAGCGATCGGCTGGGCCGGGGAGATCGCCTCGGCTATTGGTGAACTGGGCAAGCCGAGGGAATGTCATTCGTGTCAGCCCGTCATGACTTGTAATCCCTGTCCTCCGGACACTGTCATTATTAATGTAGCCAACGACAACGGTTCCTACATTCCTGTCAATCTGAAGCGTCAGGGAACCGAGTATGTTGGCCCGCGCGGCGAATACTACCACGGGATACCCACGCAGGAACAGCTTCGGCCGGTTTATGGTTTATAAAAGACGCTCTGGATCAACAGAAGCCGTTTAACCTGTTGCGATAAAGACCGTGGTATAATGCCGTTACGGCTTGGCCAGGGAGAAGGTAAATTGGCTGCCTTTGCCTGGGGTGCTGGAAACCCAGAGGCGGCCGGAATGTTTTTCGACGATTCGGCGGACAAGAGCCAGGCCCAGCCCTTGCCGTTTGCTGGCCGGATCGACGCGGTAATACATCTCGAAGATTTTTTCCACCTCCACTTCAGCGATCCCAATTCCGTTATCCTGTACGCAATAGAGAGGTCGGCCGCCTTCCTCCCAACCCCAGATTCGGACTTTTCCGCGGCGATGGGGGCTGAGGTTCTGGAGGGCATTGGCGATCAGTTCCCGCCAAACCTGTTCGACAAGGGTTGGATCACCGACAGCGTCAGGTAAGTCGCCCATCTCGACGACAGCGTCGGCCAGGTCGATCGCCGACTCAAGTTCCTTGACCACCCGCAGAACGACCGGCTCCATCTCGAGCCATTCCATTTCGGGCTGGACCTTCCGAATCTTCCCAAGCCGCACCAGTCCGGCCGCAATTCGATCCAGATCGGCAGCGCTGGCGTTGATCTGCTCGGCCAAACGAAGTCCCTGATTTTCAATCGATGAATTCACGGAATCATCGAGGGCAGAATCGGATTCGGCGGCCGAAATCGTCGCTCCCACGGCCTGCCGTGAACGAAGAAGCGTCGCCAGCTTACCCGCGTTTTGACGCAGATCCCGCAGAGGTAAACGCAGATGGCGAAGCAGCACGACGAACAACCGTTCGACTTCGTGTTCGGTCCGTTCAATGCGGTGCTCGTAGCGCAAGATTGAGAATTGTCGCCAGCACAGCCGCCAGCCGAGGAGGACCGCCGAGGTGGCACTCCCCCC
>JAAYVQ010000347.1 GCA_012517095.1 Phycisphaerae bacterium
ACGGGGACACATACAAACTCGTCGCACAAAACGAACTCGATGAAAAATGCTGCGCCAGCCCCGCGATCTCACAGGGAAATATTTTCATTCGTTCGGAAAAGACCCTCTTCTGTGTCGGACCCAAACCGTGATTCAGAATTCAGGATATAGGAGATAGGATTTAGATAATCAATCAATGCTCTCGTTCCATTGAAATCCATTCGATAGTCATTTCTATATCCTATAGACTATATCCGATATCCTGCCTCGCTTTCCCCTTGGCCTTCGCTACGAAAAAATCGCCGAACCGATCCGCAGGATCGTCGCGCCATATTCGATGGCGATTTCGTAATCCTGGCTCATCCCCATGGACAAATGCCGGAATTTGTTGCCGGCGATCTTCTCCCCACGAATCTCCTCGAACAGTTCCCGCGCCCGCGCAAAACACGACCGCACAATGTCCTTGTTCAGCGTCAAAGGGGCCATCGTCATCAATCCCGTCAACCGAAGGTTGGGCATAGTCGCGATCTGCTCGGCCAGGTGCACCGCCGCTCCCACCGGCGCCCCGGATTTTTGCGGCTCGTCGGAACAGTTCACCTGCAACAGCGCCTCGGTGCGAAGGTCCTGCCGGGCCGACAGACTGTTGAGTTCCTCGGCCAGCCGCAGCGTATCCACCGAATGGATCAGCGAAGCGACCTTCAGAACCAGTTTGGCCTTGTTCCGCTGCAAGTGGCCGATCATGTGCCAATGTACCTTCTGCGGCATCCCCGGCTCGTCTTTGTGTGCGGCCAGGTAAGAGTCCAGATCTTCGGCGACTTGCTTGAGGTGCTGAACGCGGTTCTCACCCAGGTGCGTGCAGCCCAGCCGCACTGCTTCCTGAATATCTTCCATCGACGCCGTCTTGGTTACGACGACCAGTTGGACTTTTTCCGGGTTACGACCCACTCGGTTACACGCCGAGGCGATGTTATCCTGAACGATCTTGAGTTTATCCGCGATTTTACTCATGGTCACTGTCGTAATGTCTGGGCCCGCCGTCGTGTCCGATTCAATCGAAAATCATCCTATCGACCGGTTCGATTCTTCGCCAGAAGATTCACGGCAAAAATTTCTCCGGATGCGCCAGCTTTTCCGGCAGGTAGGTCGTTACCACAAACTCCAGCCCGTGTTTGGCGAAGGCCTGCTGCTCGACGCGCTGTCCGAGGTTGAGCATCTGGTTGATCGCCTCCTGCCAGGGTTTATGGTGCTTGACAAACGGGTCGTTCTTCAGCGCATCCTTGGCGCGCTTGATGTCCACATCCTTCAACGGGTGCGTCGGCAACTTGTAGTCCTTGATGTCCTGCGGCGTGACGCCCAGGAAAGTCGCATGGGGGACGCAGAAATATTCGTTCAAGTGCACCGCGTTGCCCGACCCGACCTTCAGCGTTCGGTAAATATTGAAGTAGCCATACGGATCGCCGTCAACAAACGCATACACCGGGATCCGCAGTTGGTCGCTGAGTCGCCGAATGAATCTCCGGCACGCCCGCGTCGGTACGCCCCCCATGCTGATCAGAATGCAATTGACCTTCTTCCAGTAGTCGTACTTGACCAATCGTTGAAACGCGCCGGCCGTCTCAATGGCCAGCACAAACTTGGCGTCCGACTGGAACTTCAGATGCTCGACATCGATCGGGATCGAATATGCCCCCGACCCGAACTTAGTGCAGTCGATCTTGAGGTTCTTGCCCGTCGCGTCGTGGTCGATCACGATCAGCTTGCCCGCAACATCGCCGCCTTTTTCCTCCGGGATGAACTTGAGTTGCTCGCGATTGACCCCGAACATCGCCTCGATGTCGTCCATGATCGTATCGGACTCCGGCTGTTCGTCAAATCCCGCCTTGCCCCAGTTCTTGGAGATGTAATACGCCTCTCGCTTGGTGGCCATGTCGTCTTTTTCGATCAACTCCTTGGACAGGGCCATCATCTTCAGGGTCTGGGCAAAGGTCTTGACCGTTCCCACAGTCAGGGTCCGCTGTTTGGTTCGCCCGCTCATCTCAAAGTGCCCCTTCTTGGGCAGATATTTCACATTCGCAAGTGACCGGACCGGCGTGGACATCGTCGGTTTTTTATAGGTGATAATCTTATCATAGACATCCCGGGCATTGTCCACAATCTTACCCAGAACGCCTTTTTCCTTCGTTTTTGACATCCTTGGTCTCCATTCAGCAATCCTGTTGGATCATGATCCTACCGTAAATTGGGGCAATTTACAAGGTGTCTGGCGGCAAAATCGCCCCAAGGTTCCATAATAATGGGTTTGAATGTGAATTTTTGTAATATTTTTCACTTTTCCTGTTGACAGGACACCCTACGGCCGATATATAATGACAGGCGCATTTTAATTTGAAGCGCAACAGATAGAGGAACATTCAGCCCGCCGGAGGCGGGCTGGAGTTTATCGCTTTGGGTTACCAGGATCGCTTTTGGAAAAAGGGCGGCGAATCGCCGCCCCGATCCTGTCTAACGGG
>JAAYVQ010000348.1 GCA_012517095.1 Phycisphaerae bacterium
AAGTGTAAGATGTCGGTTTGATGCCTGTCAAGGAATTCCGAATGACGAAATAGGATCACACAATTCTTCTATCGTTCGGATTTTCAGAGACTGCATATATGTTATTCATACATCATACATTCACTTGGTACAATTATAGACCATGTAAGTCCATTAAATATTTGTAATGGCCTGGTGTAAAACGCATTTTTTGATTGCATATCAGATCAATCTCGGATTCAATTTGTTTGTTAAATAACTTTATGTGCTTTTAAGGTGAACAATTAATTACTGACTCTTGGCAAAGGGGAAGAGAATGTCTCTGGGAAAAATTCTTCGTAGTAAGCGGGAAGAAGCGGGCTTGACGCTTGATGAAATCGCCATCAAAACCGGTTTTTCCAAACCGTATATTTCCACGATCGAAACCGGAAGGGTCAAGAATCCGCCCAGTGATGATCTTTTGATCAAGTTGGAACAGGTTCTCGGGTTTGAACCGGGTCTTTTGCGTCATATCGCGCACCTGGAACGAATGCCGTCCGATATTCGCAGGGATTTTGAACAGACCGACGCTCAAAATCGCCGTATGCGGCAGGTGATTCGGAATATGATGGAAAACAAGCCGGTAACCGAAGACCTTTCGTCTCTGTTGGCAGAGCAATCCTCCCTTTCGAACCATTCGGCATATTCGATCACCGCCGGACAAATGATTCCCGTCGTTAATAAGGTCTCGGCCGGGTATCCGATTGATTTCGACGATATGGGGTATCCGGTCGGGATCGCCGACGAGTATGTCCGCTGTCCGGATCTTCACGATCCCAACGCTTTTGCCGTTCGGGTTATCGGTGACTCGATGGAACCCAAGTTTCGACAGGGGGATATCGTCGTCTTCTCGCCGTCGATAGCCGTCCAGAATGGGGATGACTGTTTTGTTCGTTTTCTCCATCCCCACGAGAGTACCTTCAAACGGGTCTTTTTTGAGAAGGATAACACAATTCGCCTTCAGCCCCGGAACGAGATGCATCCCCCTTTATTTGTCGAGGCCAATCGAATCAATGGTATCTTTCGGGCCGTCATTCGGTACGAACAACTCTAAGGGTTCCAAGAAAGCCGAAACCGTGGCGATTTTTGCTGGATTTTCTGGCATGGTACTCTATAATTCGGGATCATCGTGCAGGGTGGCCGCATGCGGCGCAGGGAATGCGTGCCGTTGATTCGAATTCCCGTGCCCCCTCCGATGGATCAATCGCCAAACAGGGAAACCCATGAGCATACAGTCTGGATGGTTACGAATCGTAGCGGTCGCGCTGTCGGCCTGGGCCTGGAGTCCGGCTTCGGCCGTCCAAGAGGAGTCCTTTGCCGGCCAGGATTTGCATCTGTCTGGAAAGACTATCCGTGTTTCCCGCGGGGCCGATCCCGTCGAAAATCATATCCTGATTTTCGAAGACGGCATGACCCTGCAGCTTGGCGATAACCAGCTTTCCAGCGACAAGGCGGTGGTCGTAATTTCCCGGATACAAACGGAACATCGGGGTATTGAACAGAGTGATTACGATGTCCGCGTGTATCTGGAGCACAATGTGACGGTTTTGCAGGGGAAGGCGGCTCGAGTTTCCGGCGTTGACAACACGGTCCTGAATCGGGGCCAAGCCCTGGTCGCACGATTTCTGGTGACCGGTCAGATTTTCGCCGAGGCCGAAACCCAAACTTCCGCCAGCGAAGAAGAGGTCCGTAAGATTGAGTTGTGCCAGCGTGCCCTGACTGCCGCGTCGCCAGTCCGAAGCGAACCCTTTATTCGCAAAGAAGCGCAGGTTCCGCCGTTCCAGCGGTCGGTTGCGGCCGTCAAACCCGCGAAAACCAAACCGTGGTCTCCGCTGGGATTGTTTGAGCCGTTGACCGGCGACAAAACGACTGCGACGGAAGAGCCCGTTCCTGCGCCAGAACCCTTGCCCCGGGAATCGTCCGTGGAATATCCAGTCAGTATAGCCGGGTTGTGGGAACCGGCACCGAAGATTCAGAATGCGGATATGGGCGACGGCCGTTTCGCCGCGACGGTGATCGGTCGGTTTTATCTTTGGCAAAAGCGGGACGACCGCGGCGGCCTGATCGAGTTTCAGGCGGACAATGCAGTCATTTTCCACGCCGAACCCAAGTTCGGTGAGGAATCCAAAAGCCGCAGCGACGGCGTGTTGGCCAGCGGCCGTGTCAGCGCCATTTATGTTCGTGGCAATATCGTGATGACCGAAGGTCCCCGAACAATCCGATGTCACGAGATGTATTACGATTTTGAGAACCATCGGGGCTTCGCCATTCAGGCCGAGATGCGGACCTTTGATCCCAAACGAGAATTGCCGATTTATCTGCGGGCTCAGCAGCTTCGTCAGGTTTCCGAGTCGGCGTTTGAAGCCGAACAGATCACCCTGACCGCCAGCGAATTCTACCTGCCGCAGATTTCACTGAACGCTTCGCGGATGGTCCTGACGGACACGACCCACATCGATTCCCGGACCCAGGCCGGGCCCGACAAACAAAGTTTCGAGGGTATGCTCTACGATATTGACATGAAAGTGGGTAGCGCCACGATTTTCCGCTGGCCGAAATTGCACACCGATTTTATTCGACCTGACGTACCCATCCGACGATTGCAGATCGGCAACGATTCCGATTACGGCACGACGGTTCAAACCCAGTGGCACCTGGCCCGACTGCTGGGCTGGAGGGAACCCAAGGGCATGGAGTCGAACCTGGCGGTTGATTATTACAGCGAACGCGGCGTCGGTGCGGGTATCGAATCCGAATACCAGTTCGACAAGTCGTACGGCCAAGTGATCGGCTATATTATGACCGACCGCGGTACCGACGATCTGGGCCGTATCACCAGCCGCAAGAATGTCGATCCGGGCGAAGATATCCGGGGCCGGTTTACTTTCCGTCATCGTCAATATCTGCCGTATGATTGGCAATTGACCCTCGAAACGGGATACCTATCGGATGAGAATTTTCTCGAGTGGATGTACCAGGATGAATTCAATACCGGCAAGTCCCAGGAAACGCTGGTCCATTTGAAACGGATCCGGGACAACTGGGGTTTTTCGTTCCTGAACAAATTCCGAATCAACGATTTCGAGACGATGACGGAAGAGTTGCCGACCGCCGAATTTCACTGGGCCGGCCAGTCGTTCTGGGACGATCAATTGACCTTCTACAGCGACACGCAGGCCAGCCGGATGCGTTATCGACGAGGCGACAAAACGGTCGGTGCCGAGCCGAGCGAGTTTTACACTTTCTTCAGTTCGCGCAATGAAGTCGATCTGCCGTTACGGATTTATACCGCCAAGGTCGTACCGTATGCGGCGGGGACCTATGGATTCGAGGACCAGTTGGGATATCGCACGAAACTGGACAACACGATGGTTCCGATCAACGACCGAGAAGACCATGTCACTCTTGGCGAGGTTGGCGTGCGGGTATCTACCCAGTTCTGGAAGGCCGATCCGTTTGTGCAGTCTCGATTCTGGGATATCAACGGGCTGCGACATGTCGTGACTCCGCATGTGGAAGCGGCCGCCTTTGAGGCCAGCGATGAGGTCTCTGATATGCGTGACCTGGCCAACTTCGGACTGTCTCAGCGATGGCAGACCCGCCGCGGACCCCAGGACAAACTCCATACACTCGATTGGGTCCGGTGGGATGTGGATACGACCCTGGTGCATGAAAACGCCGAACCGTCGGTCGGGCCATGGGATATGGCCTGGACCAATCCCGCCATCCCGATGACCGTGCGACGATCGCTGGGAGAGTACGGCGTTTTGCGGGATTCGGTCAGCAGCGATTTTGAATGGCGGCTCAGCGATACGACCACGATCCTCAGCGACCTGATGTATGATATCCGCAGCGGGTATCCTCAACAGATCAACATCGGCGTTTCACGATATGTCTTTCCGGATCTGAGTTACTATGTCGGAAGCCGGTATCTGCGGCCGGTGGTCATCGACATCCGTCCGCCGGAGAATGACGAAGTGATCCATGAGGAAGGATCGCATTCATTCGTGACGGCCGTGGCCTATAACCTCAACGAACGCTATACGGCGATCTTCTCGCAGGAGTACAACTTCGACTATGACACGAGTATCCGCAATGAGGTGACGCTCTTGCGCCGGTATCATCGGTTGTTCTACGGATTGTCGTATTCGGTGGATGCTTTGCGCGACCGGCAGTCCATCATGTTCAGTATTTGGCCGCAGGGCGTAAAAGAACTGACCATTGGCTCGCGACGATATTACGGCGTGACCGGTCCGTTGCGGGAAGAGTAAAGGTATTGAAGTCCCTCCGGGACAATGAGACGCAATAGAATGGAAACAGGAAAATCGTTTTCGTAAGGAGCAGAATATGCCGTTAGTCAGCACCAAGAAAATGTTTCAGATGGCGTACAAGAACGGTTATGCCGTCGGCGCTTTCAATGTCAACAACATGGAAATCACCCAGGGGATCGTCGAAGCGGTCGCCGAGGAACAGGCCCCGCTGATTCTGCAGATCAGCAAAGGCGCTCGCGAATACGCCAAGATGAGTTACTTGCGCGGAATCATCGATGTCGCCGTCAAGGAGAATCCGGGGATTCCGATCGCGATCCATCTGGATCACGGCGACACTTTCGAGATTTGCAAGCAGTGCGTCGAGGATGGATTCACTTCCGTGATGATCGACGCATCGCACCATCCGTATGAAGAAAACATCAAGCTGACCAAGCAGGTCGTCGAATATGCGCACAAACATGGGGTCGTCGTCGAGGCCGAACTCGGCCAGCTCGGCGGCATCGAAGAGCATGTCAAGGGCGTCGATGATGTCTCGGCGCACCTGACCGATCCCGATCAGGCCGTCGATTTCATCAAGCGGACCGGCTGCGACTCGCTGGCTCTGGCCATCGGTACCAGTCACGGGGCATACAAATTCAAAACCGCGCCCAAACTGGCCTTCGATGTCATCGAGAAGATTCATAAGCTGGTCCCCGGTTATCCGCTGGTCATGCACGGTTCCAGCAGCGTCCTGCAGGAGTTCAAAGATCTGATCAACAAGTACGGTGGCAAGATGCCCGACGCGATGGGTGTGCCCGAAGAGGCCATCACCAGGGCTTCCAAGATGGGAGTCTGCAAGGTCAATATCGACACGGACCTTCGGATGGCCCTGACAGCCAAGATCCGTCAGGTCTTTGCCGAAAAGCCCGGCGAGTTCGATCCTCGAAAATACCTGGGACCCGGACGCGAAGCCATCAAGAAGATGGTCAAGCACAAATTGCATGTTCTCGGTTGTGCCGGCAAGGCCGCCGAGTGTCTGTAATCAGACGGCGGGACCGAATATCCCGTATGTGAATCGTTTCCGGCAGATCGTCGGTCATGAACCTGTAGATTTCAGGACCGGCGGTCTGCCCGAGAATTTTATCCAGACAAACTGAGATGGGGTTGGATTCTTGAATACGCATAAGATCATCTATCGTTTGATCGGAATAGCGGCGTGGGCGATTTTGCCGGTGATTTTCGGTGGATGCGAACCGCCCAAGGGAACGCCGGAGGCGCCGTCAAAGGCCGTCGAGACGGATTCGGTCTCACAGGCCGTCCAGCAGATCGCCGCTGAGATCCAAAAAGGTGATTTTACCCTCGCCCAGCGGATTCTGGATCAGGTTCCGTCCGACCAGCGAAACGCTTCCGTGGAATCGCTCCAGCAGGTCCTGAAGGAATATCGGCGAATCGAGTCCGATCGACAGGCCCGAAAGGAAAAAGCCCTGGCCGACCAGCTCGCACAAATCGACAAACTCCGGAAGAAATATGAACCGGATGTCGCTCCGGATCCCAACCAGATGGGCGAGATTCTGGCCGAGGTCATCAAGACCCGCGAGTACACCGACGATATTCAGAAGGAAACCCTGCTGGAAAATCCTTTCGTGCGGAAAGTGATCGAGTTGGCCCGCGAGAAGGGAAAACAGTTGGCCGACGATGGCAAATGGGTTGACGCCTATACCTCCGGGTACTACTGGCTTACTTCGCTGTATGAGGATTCGTCCGAGTATAAGCAATTCGCCGAGCAACTGACCGAGATGGCGACGATTGAAATGGCCCTTCAAGACGACAGTTGCGGCGCCACCAGCAAAGATCGTCACGCCGGGATCAAACCCGAAATGTTTCTCCGGGCAATCAACGCGCTGGATGTATATTATGTCAGTCCGATCAACTACGCGGAAATGGCCCAAAAATGCGTCCTCCGCTGTCGTTTGCTGGGGGAAGTTCTGATGCGGTCCAAGGCCAAGCTGGCCTTTTCGGCCGACAAGGATAAGGCCGAAGCGTGGCTCTCGGGCGTCGGCAAGATCGAGAAATCTCTGGCCGAAGACAAAGAAATGAATAAGAACCGGTTGCTGGCGATCTTTGACGAAGCGCTGGTCCTGAACGAGGTTTCTCTGGGGCTTCCAAAAGAGATTGTCGTGGCCCAGTTCGCCGAAGCGGCTCTGGCGTCGCTGGATCCGTTTACCAATCTTATCTGGCCCTGGCAGGTCAGCGATTTCCAGAAGAACATGACCAAGCAGTTTACCGGTATCGGCATTGAAATTTCCAAGGCCACCGGAGTGTTGAAGGTCGTCAGCTTGTTGCCGGACACGCCGGCGTACAGTTCCGGTCTGGACGCCGAAGACATCATCACGGCCGTCGATGGCGAACCAACCAAGGATATGAGCATCTTTTGCGCCGTCAGCAAAATCACCGGTCCCGAGAATACCCAGGTGACGCTGACCATCAAGCGAGCCATAACCAAGAAAATCGAAGATATCACCATCACCCGTAAGCGGATTGTGGTCCCTCCCATTCGTGGCTGGCAGCGGGATGATAACGGAACCTGGCGGCATATGCTCGATTCCCAGGCCGGGATCGGCTATCTGCGGATCACGGACTTTACCGAGAATGTCGTCGCGGACGCCGATCGTATCCTGAAGGAAATGGAAAACCAGGGTCTCAGGGGATTGATCATTGATCTTCGGTTCAATTCCGGGGGGTATCTGGTCAGCGCATCGGGGATTGCCGATCTGTTTTTGGAAAGCGGCTTGATCGTGAAGAGTAAGCTGCGAATCGGTTCGACCCCTCCTGAAATCGCCCGAAAGTCCGGAACGCACCCCAATTATCCGATCGTTATTTTAATCAACGGACAATCAGCAAGCGCTTCGGAGATTGTGGCCGGGGCTTTGCAGGATGAAAAATACAAACGGGCCCTCCTGGTTGGCAGCCGAACCTATGGCAAAGGCAGCGTCCAGGTCGTTGTGACCGATACCGGTGACGGCTCGCAACTCAAATATACGATGGCCTATTATTATCTGCCATCCGACCAGCCCGTGAAGAACCGTCATGTCATGGAAAAGATCGGACGCAAGGACTGGGGC
>JAAYVQ010000349.1 GCA_012517095.1 Phycisphaerae bacterium
GGTCTGTCGAGGAAAGTACGGTCGATCACGATCGCGGGGAAAACGGTGGTCTTCGAGGCGAATCATCCCAACGATCTGTATGAAGATTACAACAATCCGCAGGACGGTCCGGTCGTCTCCGACATTAAGGAGATGACGATCTACGCCGAAACGCTCATTATTGCGGATCGACTGCACCTGCCGCAAACCAACCTTACGATTTATGCGCGGCGGCTTCAATTCGAGGGAAGCGATGCGCTGCTGTGCACAACGCCTCACGATGACAGACCGAGTTCTCCGACTCCGCTGCCGGGACTGGATGCGGGGAACATTACCTTGTATGTCGAATCCTATAGCTCGGAGGAAGGCGCCATTCCCTTCCTGCTTGACGGAAGCGCCGGACATAGCGGCGGCGGGGCGGGAAAGCCGGGGCACCTGACCTGCACGCTGGACAAGATGCGGCCGTTGGCGTGGCTGACACCGTATTCGGTGAAGATGATCTTGTCACACGCCCGGGATGCGTACCTGTACGGGTACACGGCCGAGGCCGACGATATCCTGGCCGATTATCGGGAACAGATCACTGCCTTTATGGGTCTGGAAACATGGGATAGTCTCGACCCGCAGTGGCAGCTCGAGTTGGAGCAAATGTTCGGCGAGATCGTTACGCTGTCGCATCGGCTGGAGAACGGACTGGACTATTTCGGAAATCCTCCGGGCTGGGTGCCCATGCTGTCGTTCGAGGTGACCAAGGCCTTCTATGAACAGGAGATCCACCGAGCAATCCGGGTGTTATACCTTTCGTACTGGTTGCAGAACAAGGCGACGGCGATTTCCGACAAGGCGGCGGCGCTGTCCAGTTCGCGTCAGGCCGTGTGGGGGCAGACGCAGGAATTCGCGGATCAGTATGCGCAGATCCAGACGCTGATTCCAAAACTCAAGAACGATGCCGAACAGATCGCCCTTCGGATCGGGTACCTCCTTGGCGATTTACAGAGGAAGGAAGATGAGCTGATGGCGCTGGCCGACCGGATCGTGCAGAAGCGCCACGAAGTCCCCTGGTGGAAGGATATGTTGAACGGATTGGGAACCATCGTGACTTCGACCATCGAAGGCGCCGCGGAAGGAGGCAAAAAAGGCGCGATCGAAGGCGGGATTAAGGGAACCCTGAATGTGCTGAAAGATCGGCTGTTTTCCGAGCCGGAACCGTGGCCGGTGATCACGAATCGAATCGGAGTTGACCGGGAGTTCAACCGCATCGACTTTGCGGCCGCGACCGGCGAATGGCTCGACCAGTTTAGCGCCATTCCGGATACTCTCAACCTGATTGAACAGAACGGCGCGGATTCGTATTTGCAGAATCTTCGAGAACAGGCCGCCAGCATGGCCGGCGGGATGAATCAAATCAAGGAGGCCTTGAAAGCGACCTCGCTGAGCAACGAAGAGGTCGAGACGGAACTGAAGGCGATCAAGGCGAAGGACCCGATCTTCAACTCGCTCGTGGACCAGGTGACGCAACTGGCCGTGGAGAAGGAAGTGTTTAATCGCCAGCTTTCGACGGCTATGCAGAAGGTGTCCACCCTGGCCAGCGGGATCACCAACAATCTGCTGGCGATCGACGGCATGAACCGGGATGCGAGCCATTTGAACCGGGTGGTCGATCCGCGGGCGGCCCTGTATGTCAAAGACATGGAGCGCAGGGCGCTGGAACGGCTGCAGAAGTATCATTACTATCTGGCCCGGTCGTACGAATATCGCCTGCTGGAGCCGTCGCCGATGGATCTGAACATCGGCAAGATGTTCACGGCGATGGAAACCATCGTATCCGCACAAGGGGAACTTGATGCGGCCGAGTTCACAAACCTCAAGACGATCTATGAAGAGCAACTTTGGAATTTGACGGATCAGATTTATCGCGACTACCAGGAGAATATATCGTCCGAGGCGACCGCGCCCGTTCGGCTGGATCTTTCGTCCGAACAGATCGCCGCGCTCAACGCCGGAACCAAGGTGGTCATCGACCTTAAGAATGCCGCGCGGTTCCAGTACAACGAGGAGAATCTGCGGATTGTCGATGTGCAAGTCGATCGGATGGAGTTTCATGTCGAAGGGACCTATGACCTTCAGGATTATTTCGACTTCGAGATCGAACACGGCGGAGTCTCGACCCTTCAAAAGGACGGACAGATGTACCGGTTCGTTCATTACAAGGATGTCGAGCGGGAAAACAATCCGATCAACTGGAACCAACGGCATTTTGCCGACGGACAGTGGTATCCCGTGGATCGAAGCGACGCCAGCCAGTCCCTGCTATTCAGCTTATTGGAAAACTGCCCCAATGCGGGAACCGGCGACATCCTGCTCTATGCCCGGCCGGCGGCCTGGGCCGATCTGATCCTCCGCAAGATTCCCAACGAGCAAAACAGCGGACAGTTGGTGATCGATCATGTTCGCCTGCTCATTCGTTACGACCGCATCCTCCGCCCAACCCAGTTCAGCGCCTTGCAGATCGTCACGCAGCCGCAGGATCTTTTCGCGTATTTCACGGTGAATCAGCCGGATCGGTACCAGCGGCAGGATGGAGTGGGTGAGTTTAACAGGACCTATAGCACGGGCACAACCGTCCAGGCGACGGCGCCCTTGCAGAGCGGCAATTACGCCTTCGTCAAGTGGACGGATGGCAGCGGCAACGAGGTATCGCAAAATGCGGCGTTGTCCCTGAAACTGAACGCCAATACAAAACGGATTGCCCAGTACGCCTATACCGGCCCGACGCTTAGTGTGGCCGATTTCAATGAAGATTCCATCGTGGATATGACGGATTTCCTCGGCCTATCGAACGCGTGGCTTACGCAGCCGGGCGACGCCGACTGGAATCCGGCGTACGATATCAGCGATCCTCAAGACCAGGTGATCGATATTCTCGATCTGACGGCGCTGGCCGACGGCTGGCTCCGTTATTGACGAATACAAATAGTTTCCGATCCTTATAGACCTGTGAGGGATGAACCCATGGGGCAAAGGACTATTTTGTTTATCGTCGCGGCGCTGGGCGCGGTTGCGGCTTCTTATGTTTCAGGAGGGTTAGCCATGTGTCGAAGATGTGTTTGCCTGATTGTGGTTCTGTTTTTCAATTCCCTGTTGTTTGCCGATTCCTACGACCTTGCAACCTTTGATGTGGGCGGGGCGACCACCACCTATCTGTATGGGATTAACAATCATGGGTGGATTGTCGGCTCTGACAATCAAGATCCGCGGGGGTTTTTCGGATTTATGTACAATTTGGATTCCCAGTCCTCCTTCCAATTCAGCTATGGAGAGCCGCACGGTTATGCCGCGGGGATCAGTAACAACAACGATGTGGTCGGCCATTACGGTACCTGGTGGGACATGCACATCCACGGTTTTTATTATGACTCCTCCATACCCGCAAGTTATACCATCGATTATCCGGATGCGACTTATACCTATCTGTATGGAGTCAATTCCGACCAGAAACTCGTCGGAGCTTATCAGATCAATACATTCCGGGGCTTTGTGTATGATCCGGATCAGCCGATATGGAAAACCTTTGCGGTCGAGGGTTTCGATCACACCTATGCGAATGACATCAACGACTCCGGGATGATTGTCGGCAGGGCCAGCAGTTATTATGAATCGGTTGGTTTAATCTCGACGGATCAGGGTGAGACTTTCCAAATCATTACCCACCCCAAACATAAAGGTCCCAATACATTTACCGAAGCGTACGGCGTCAACAACAAGGGCGACATTGTCGGCCGGTTTAATAACTCGGGCTTTGTCAAAAAGGGATCGCAGTGGGTTCCCGTGAATTTCCCGGGAGCATGGAGTACCCGTGTTGAGGATATCAACGACGCCGGCGTCATCGTCGGCTGGTACGAGAATCCCGGAAACCAGGTCCACGGTTTCATCGGTTATCCCCGGCCGGAAGTCTGCGGCGATGCCTTTCATCCGATCCCCGATGGCGATATCGACGGGAACTGCCGGGTCGATTTGAACGATCTGGCTTGGCTCTCCGCGGCCTGGATGCGTCAGGATTGTACCGAGCCGGATTCTTGCGGAGGGGCCGATTATGAATCCCCGGCAGGAACCGTCGGCATGGCCGAACAGCTGGAGATGGCCGATAACTGGCTCCTGTGTATCATGGAAGGATGTTAAGGCACAAAAGGTTTCCTGACACCATTTCATTCCCTCGGTCGAAGACAGAGTCATGTCTGGCGCAAAAAAGTATTCGTCCGAATTCTGGTTGAAGCTGATCCTGCGGTTCAACGGGTTTCTGTCTTTGCCGGCGTATATCTCCGTGATCATGCCGCAGTCGTGGCTGGCCTGGTGCGTCAGCTATGTCGA
>JAAYVQ010000350.1 GCA_012517095.1 Phycisphaerae bacterium
CAGGGCAGCCCGATCAGTTTTACTTCCGAGATCGTCGGATATGCCGAACCGCCCTTCTACTTCACCTGGTCGAGCAATCTGGACGGCGTGCTGGGAACATCCTCGAACATCGAGTCCTCCGCTCTCTCGCCGGGACAGCACATTATTAACCTGGAATTGGGATATGGAGCCGGCGATACGACGCACGCATCGATTGTCGTCAATGTCATCGTCCTGCCGGAGATCGCGGAGATCGCCGATCAAACGGCATCCGATAATCAGCCGTGGTCCTTGCCCGCACCCACTGTCAACGCCAATTCTCAGCCGATCACATGGTCGCTGGTCACCGCTCCGGCCGGAATGACCATCAATGGAACAACCGGCGCGATTTCCTGGCCATCCCCGGTGGTGGGGACGCATGAAATAACCCTCCGCGCGAACAATCCCATCGGCACAGACGACGAAAGCTTTATGCTGGAAGTATCGGCGGTCCCGCAGATTCAGGATATTCCCAACGGTTCCGTTCTCGAAACCGATTCTTACAGCGGCCCTGTTCCGGTTCTGATCAAAGGCACCACTCCGATCACTTGGACGCTGATCAACGGCCCGGCGGGCATGACGATCGACGAATCCTCCGGCCAAGTTCAGTGGGCGACTCCGGCTCCGTCGTTTTCCGCGTATGGAATCATTATTCGCGCGACGAATGCGGTCGGATTCGACGAGGAATCGTGGAACCTGACGGTTCTCAGCGCACCGTCAATGAATGCCTTATCCGATCAGTCGGCCAACGAAGGTCAGTTCTATACGCGTTCGGCGCCGACTCTGGTCAAGGGTACCGCACCGATTCAATGGTCGCTGACCAGTGCTCCGGAAGGTATGACGATCAACTCAGCATCCGGAATACTCTCCTGGCCAAATCCCACCGCCAACGATTCTCCATTTACGGTGACGATCGTGGCGGAAAACATGTTTGGTCTCGACAGTAAGAGCTTTTCGCTCAGCGTGATCCGTCCACCGGTCATCGGCGAGATTACCGACGCCGAGGTCGTGGATGGAACTTCGTATGCCGCTCCATTGCCCGTTTTGTTGCAAGGGACCGCGCCGGTAACCTGGTCATTGCCCGTTCATCCGGCCGGCATGACGGTTGATGTGACAACCGGTCAGGTCCGATGGAATCCTGTGCCCGCCCTCGAGGGGCCGCACGCAATCACCCTTCAGGCGACCAATGCCGCCGGAAACGACACCGAAAGCTGGCAGATCACCGTCCATGTCACGCCCAAACTGGCCGCCATCGCCAATCAGGAAATCGTCGAAGGCCAGTCTTACACCAGTCCAGCGCCGGTGTTGACGAAGGGCACGCTGCCTGTAACCTTTGAACTTGTCGAATCCCCCGCCGGGATGACGATTAATTCGCAGACCGGAGTTGTTTTCTGGACGAATACCACTTCGGTTGGAACGCCTCACCGGATTACAATCCGTGCGGCCAATGCATGGGGCAGCGATCAGACGAGTTGGACGCTGCATGTGGTCCGCGCACCAGTTCTGGCTGATATCCCGGATGGATCGGTTACGAAGGGCCGCATTTACTTCGGGCCGGTACCCTCGCTTATTGACGGGACATTGCCGGTAACCTGGACATTGGTTTCTGCTCCGGCCGGAATGACGATCGGCGCTACAACCGGCCGGGTTATCTGGCCGAGCTCGCCGATTGCCGGGCCGCATACGATCACCATTCGCGCGTCCAACCTGGCCGGATCGGACGATGAATCCTGGGTACTCGATGTCATCGCCCCGCCGATTCTCGGTTCGATGAGCGATGCATCGGTCATGGAATTTACCGCTTTCAACGGCGCAGCGCCGGTGGTGTTGGAAGGCACAGCGCCAATCACCTTCTCACTGGATACAGGTCCGGCGGGAATGCAGATCGATCCGGCAACGGGCGTAGTCAACTGGCCGCAGGCACAGCCGTCGTTGGCTCCCTATACCGTTCGCATCCGGGCGACGAATGCCGTGGGCAATTCGACCGCACAGTTTACGCTGACGGTCCTGAGTCCCCCCGCGATTCAAACGATCGCCGACGCGCAGGTCGCTGAATTCTCTTCCTATACTTCGCCGATTCCCCAGCTTTCAAAAGGCACAAGTCCCGTAACCTGGTCGCTGTCGGGCGCTCCGGCCGGAATGCAAATCCATCCGGCCACCGGAGTCGTATCCTGGTCCAATCCGTTGGCGGACAATAGTCCTTATACATGTACGATCATCGCCACAAATGACTATGGCCAGGATAGCAAGACCTGGCATCTGAATGTGATTCGCAAACCGATCATCGAATCGGTCGATGATGTTGCCATCGTCGAAATGACTTCCTACAGTCAACAACTGAATCTGGTGCAGGGGACATTACCCGTTCAATGGTCTCTCACCCAGGCCCCGGCCAATATGACGGTCAATTCCTCCGGCTTGGTTTCGTGGCCGGTCGTTCCAGCCGTGGCCGGTCCTCATACGGTAACAGCACGCGCATCAAACCTCGGCGGTTCGCATGAGATTACTTGGCACATCACCGTGCGGATTCTGCCGGTGATCGGCTCGCTTTCCAATGCGACCGTTATCGAGAGTCAACCCTATACCGGCCCAACTCCGCAACTGGTCAAAGGAACCTTGCCGGTCACCTGGTCATTGGCCAAAGGTCCGGCGGGCATGACGATCAACCCGGCGACCGGCGTGGTCTCGTGGGCATCGACAACGGCCGTTGGTAATCCGCACCGGATCACAATCGCAGCGGCCAATTCGTGGGGAACCGCCCAGCAAAGTTACGACCTGACGGTTATCCGAATCCCCGTCATCGCGGAGATGGAAGATACCTCCGCGGTTCAAAACGGGACCTACATCAGCAAACGGCCGACTCTGGCCGACGGAACAGCGCCGGTAACCTGGACACTGGTGTCGGCTCCCGCCGGAATGAAGATCCAGGATAATGGTGTGGTGTACTGGACGCCAGTGTCCGAGGTCGGCAGCCCACATACAATCACGGTCCGTGCCGCCAATGCCGCCGGAAATGACGAAGAGACCTGGCAATTGGATGTCCTTCTTCCGCCGCGAATCACCGCGATCAGCGATGCCTCTGTTCCGGAATTGGCTCCGTATGACTTGGCGCCGACTCTGACACAGGGGACACCGCCGGTTACATGGTCACTGATCCAGTCGCCACAGGGTATGACGATCGACGCAGCGACCGGAGCCATTACATGGAACAATCCCGATGCCGTCAGTAGTCCGTACACGGTTACAGTCAAGGCCGTCAATGCCGTCGGCTCGGATAGCAAATCCTATTCGCTGGCCGTACAGACGGCCTACACGGTGGCTGTTTCGACCGACACCACAGAAGCCAAATCCGGCACACCGATCACAATCCAGGGTCGTACCCAGTGGCTTGACGGGACCGACGCTGCTAATGTTCCGGCAAACATTCGTATGGAAGTCAAGGGCAGCAGCCGGACCTTTGCGGTTCGCAGCGACACCAATGGTTACTTTGAGTATCTGTTTACTCCTCTGGCGACAGAGGCCGGAGTGTTCAACCTATTCGGCGAACATCCCGCAACCGCCAAGACTGCGCCGGATGATCAATTCACTCTCGTCGGATTCCAGTGGGGCGAAAAACGGATCCAGCAGACTTCCTCGCCGCTAACGGACTTTATGGGCGAAATCAAACTGTACAATCTAACGGATGCCGTCGTTGAAGGTCTCGAGGCGCAAGTGCTCGATCTGCCGCAGAACTGGTCGCTGCAGATCACCGCACCGCAAACACTACAGCCGCTGGAATTGACGACGCTGTCGTACACTTTCCGCGCTAACGATGACCTGATCGCCCATGCCGAGCCGCGAATTGTTTTGAGTCATCCATTGGGCGGCTCAGCGACGACGACACTGGCGATGGATGTGCGCGCGTTGATCCCCAGCGTCAAGGCCAATCCCTCCAAGCTCACTTCGCCGATGGTCCGCGGCCAGCAGACGCTGGTCAAGGTATCGCTCTACAACGAAGGATCGTTTGTCACCGACGAACTAAAGGTCCGTTTGCCGCAGAGTTCCTGGTTATCGCTGGCATCAAAAGCGACGATTGAACCGCTCAATCCCGGCGCTTCGGCCGAGGTCTGGTTGTCACTGTTGCCCTCGTCGAATCTTCCGCTGGGGCCCTACACCGGCACTTTTGTCGTGGCCGGGACAACCGCCGGTGCGACGATTCCCTTTGAGTTCACTGCGGTTTCCGACGCCTTCGGCGATTTGCTCATCCTGGCCGAAGACGAGTTCACCTATTACGCGGCCGGTTCTCCGCGCATCGCCGGGGCGGCCGTTGAAGTCAAGGATGTCTTCTCGCGACAGGTAATCGCCAGGGGAACGACTGATGCCGCGGGTGAATTGTTGGTGACCAATCTGCCCGAATCGTACTATCAGGTCACCGTACGGGCCGACAAACACAAGGACTTTTCCGCCAATGTTTCCATCCTACCGGGCCGCGAACGAACGCTTACTGCCTTCCTGCCGCGACAACTGGTCACCTATACATGGAAGGTTGTCCCTACGGAAATCGAAGACCATTATGAGTTCGTTCTCGAAACGACTTTTGAGACCCATGTGCCCGTGCCGGTCGTAACGATCGAGCCGGCCGTCTTCGATCTTAACAAGGTCGGCGAGGGTTCGATGCAGGTGGATTACACGATCACCAATCACGGCCTGATCGCCGCCGAAGACGCCTGGTTCAGCTTTGGCGACAACTCGCGTTACACCTTTACTCCACTGGTCGATGAGATCGGAGCCGTCCCCGCGCAAAGCTCGATTGTCGTGCCTGTGCTGGTCCAGCGCAAGGGCGCAACCCCGCCTCCGCCGCGGCCGACACGGCCGGTCAGCGAACTTCTGGCCAGGGCGGACGCTGATTCGACGATGCCTCCCCCGCCGGACGACGACGAACCCTGCCGCGAAGTCACCGTCGCCGGCGTTTATTACACGCTTGTTTGCGGCGAGGACAATCGCCTCAAGTTCGTTCCGGTCCGTTTCGAATATCAGCGCGAATGTCCGGACAACAAGCCCAACAAGTTCTTCCCCAACCCTCCCCCGCAGGAAGACGACAAAGATGATATCTGGCACAAACTGGCCGATTATCTCAATGATGCGGCCGGCGGTGGCGGCGGTGGAGGTGGCGGCGGGATCAGCGCCACGCTCCAGAATATCTACGACCGGATCACCAGCTACTTTGTCTCCAGCGATCCGGACATCTCTGTGCCGCCGAGCACCGAGCTGGGGATTCCGTGCGATCAATGTTCCTTCAATGTCGGCAAGGCGGTCCTCGGAGGCATCTGGGACAATGTCCCGGCGCTGAACAAGATCGGGTGCGCGGCCAAGCTGGGGTTTGACGCCGGTACGGCCATCCGCCGATGCAGTTACCTCGGAGTCTTCGATTATGATTGCCTTAAGGCCGCGTATGACTCGATCAAGGCCATCCGTGAAGGTTGTTCCGGTCCCGAAGAGGATCAGTACAAGGAATCCCTCAAAGATATCGGCCGGACCGCGCTGAAACATTGCATGGGAATCGAACTACCGGAGGATGAGGAAGAAGAGGAAGAAGACGATTTCGACTGGATCGACGACTGGTTCGGTGACGATGATGAAGATGACGACGAAGAAGAAAGCTTCCTTCCGCCGCCCTCCGGCTCTGAAACCGATTTGGCCCTGAGCCGGATGCTCGAATTAAATCGGCGTCTCAGTACGCAGGATCGGGCGATTATGGCGATGTTCGGCGAGAAAGTCTGGGTCGATCCGCTCAACTCTGGACACGATAAACTGTTTGCCTGGATGAGTCAATTCGCTTCCTTCATTGCGCCGGCCAGCGAAAACGCCGGCCGTATTTCCAACGCCGAATGGGAAACACTGACCCATCCGGCGCTAGCGCCGTTGCCGGCCGAGATCGGCATAGACGCGGTGGATCGATTCCTGGCCCGGTGGAATCGGACGCTCGATTATTACGATGCGGGTATCTACACTGCTGTCGATGTTCCGGAAGGATGGAGCACGGACTTCATCGCCGGTGATCATCTCAGCGCCCGCCTCAACGCCGCCGCAAACTCAGCGCAGGCCTGCATCGATGAGGGTCATGCAGACTTGTATCAAGCCATCGCAGCAGGAGCCGAAGATCTCAAGCAAGCTCTGGGGGATAATCCCGAAGGCGTCTGCGCCAAGGTCAAGATCCAGATCCGCCAGGAGGCCGTGCTCACCCGCGCGGCGTTCGAGGCGTCTTTGGAGATCAACAACGGCGCCGGAAGCGACATGGACAACTTCAATGTACTGCTGTACATCCGGGATGAAAACGGAAATGACGCCAATAATCTGTTTGTCATCCTGCCGCCGGAACTGGAAGGAATTACCGACATCTCCGGAAATGGGCTGATCCCGGCCGGTGCATCGGCCCGCGCGACCTGGATCATCGTACCCACCTCCGATGCGGCTCCGTTGGCGGACACCGTGTATTATGTCGGCGGTCGATTCTCCTACACGCAGGAAGGATTGCCCGTCACAATGCCGCTGTATCCGGACGATATCCTCGTCCGGCCGGATGCCTCGCTGGTGGTCAAATACTTCCACGACAAGATTGTGTATAGCGATGACCCCTTTACCGAGGAAATTGAATCGCCAGAACCGTTCTCACTGGGGCTGATGATGACCAACGAGGGCCACGGGGCCGCATACCGCGTCAGCATGACCAGCGCCCAGCCGAAGATCCTGGACAACGAAAAGGGTCTGCTGGTCGATTTTGCCCTGATCGGCAGCCAGGTCGGAGACGATTCCGTGAATCCGTCGCTGACGGTGTATCTGGGCGATATCAATCCGGGCAAGACGGTCGTGGCGCGATGGCTGATGACTTCATCGCTGCAGGGCGAGTTTATCGACTACAGCGCCTCCTATGTTCATCTCGATGGTCTTGGCGATCCGCGGCTGTCGTTGATCGATCGCGTCGAAATTCATGAGTTGATCCATGCGGTCCGCGCCGATGTTCCGATCGACGACGGCATCAGCGACTTTTTGGTCAATGACCTGACCGATGACCAGGACCTTCCGGATATTGTCTATCTCAGCGATGGAACGACGGCGCCGGTTACGGCAGTTGTCGATGGGACGGCCGATCTGCCCATTACGGGAACCAATCTCACCACTCATGTCACGGCCAACTTTGCGGCCGGATACAATTACCTGAGGATCCCCGATCCAGCCAATGGGTCGCTGGCACTGGCCCAGGTCACTCGTTCCGACGGCAAACCGATTCGCCTGGTGGACAACGCCTGGACGACCAATCGTATGGTCCGCAAGCAGGGCGAGCAACCTTACCGCGAAAAGCTCCTGCACCTGTTCGATCATGCCGCCGGCGCCGGTCCGGTTACCTATACGGTGACCTTCACGGCGATCGACAATCCGTTGCTGGTCGAGCGATTCACGATGACAGCCGATCCGGTTAATCTCGTCGAGGTCACTTTCAATCGCACGATCAATCCGGCCAGTTTCGACTGGCACGACCTGACGCTAAGCCGAGACGGCGGCGAAAATCTGATTCGACAACCATTGGCGATTCTGCGTTTAACCGATCGTATTTTCCGGATCAATAACCTGTCGTCATTGACTTCGACGCCGGGGACCTATCGGCTCCAGGTTCATCTGGATAATATCCAGGACAACAACGCCGAAACGGGTATTGGAGTCGCCTCCGTCGAATGGTTGCGGACCCTCACGCCGTGGGATATCGTCGCAGATGGTTCAGTGGATCTGCAGGACCTTGCCGGATTCGCTTCAGGGTGGAAAAAGAACAATTGCCGACCGCCGCATTGGTGTTACGGCGGCGACATCACCCGCGACGGCCGTTGTGACATCAAAGACCTGACGGCGTTCGTCGAACACTGGCTGGAAATGATTCCATAAGATAATGGAACCAACGAACATCGGTCCGGTTGACGGAAGGATCAGATTTGGGAACTTCAGTCGACCAGGCCCACAAGATTAACCCGGCTGAGCTTGACTCCGCGGACCGTGGAGAGTTTGTCCGCCAGTTTTTTGATCTCACCGGCTTTTCCCTTGAGAAAAATGGTTTCCAAACAGTTATGGTGGTCCAGGTGAATATGGGTGGATGCCAGCACATGGTAAAACTGGTTGTGCTGCATCTCATTGAGTTTTCGCGTCAGGCCGGAGGTGTGGTGATCATAAACGAGGAAAATAGCCGCCACCGCGTTGGACGACGGACTCTCGATCCTTTCTTCGGACAAGGATTGACGGATCATTTCGCGGATGGCGTCGGATCGAATGGCAAAACCCTTGCGGGCGATAAGGCGGTCGAAATCCTTCAAGAGGTCAGTTTCGAGCGAGACGCCGATACGCGAAATTGTACTCATTCGTTTTTCTCCCACGGGCCTACGGGGGCCACGCAATAAATATACACCAGGGGTTCGGTTCCCGAATTGACGATATTATGCGGGGTATGAGGCGGAATGTAAAGGATCTTACCCTGTCTGACGGAAAGGGATTCGGCCGGGTCTCCCACGCGTGCCGTGCCCTGTCCGCCAAGGAAGACCAGGATTTCTTCGTGGGCTTTGGTGGAATGAAGGCCGCATTCCTGTCCCGCTTTCAGGAAGACCCGTCCGGATCGCATACCCCGGGTTTGCGGTTGTCCGGTCAGCAGGGGTTGATATTCATCGTTCCTGGCCAGATCCAGAACCATGGCTTTATTTTCCATTTATGCTCCTTGCCTTGAATCGTTTCCGTCGAAAATATTTTGAAAAATCAGTCTTGACATCGTAACACGATCAACTTATTTTTATGCGCGTAACACGATTGTAAATTGTTTATGCGCAATGTCAATCACAATTTGAAAGGGGACGGGTTATGAAAAGAAAGGTCGTATGGATGGGGTGGATGATCGCGTTGATTTCCGCCATCGTTGTCGCTCAACCGATGCCGGTTACGCACAGTCAATTTCAGGCCGTGCATCCGGACGGCAGCAGTTCGTTTGATGACTGGGGGCCATGGCAGGTCACACTGGAGGGCATTCTGCTGAATAGTCCTGAGGAATGGCTGGATCCCACGGCCGATCCGAAGATTCAGCCGTGGTATATGGGCGGCCAGTGGGAGATCTTCATTCAGGGCGAAGGAGACGATCATGCGGCCACCGGTTGCTGGATGGGTCAGAATTACGCCAACGGGCCGGGCACGAAAAGTTATTCGAACGAAGAATGGCTGGCCGAGATTTGCCGGTTGAATCGGGATCCGGCGACCGGCTATGTGTTCCGGCCGGGCGATCGGGTCCGCGTGACGGGAACCTATCTTTTCTACGGCGGCAAGCTGAATATCAACGAGAATCACAAGGCCGATCCGACATTCGATTTCACGATGGAACTGGTGACGCCGCAAGCGGGATTGCCACAGCCGGAAGTGGTGCCTCTGTCGCTGATTAAGAATGAGAATAACCTGGACATCTTTGATCCCAACCGAGCCAGCGGAGGCGAATATTATCAATGCCGCCGAATCCGGATTCCGGCGGTTACGATCACCGATCCGGAAAACTGGGGTGTCAATAAGACCATCACAATCTCGGATGGTCAGGGTCGAACCCTTCCGGTGGTTCTGGCGATTGGCCAGGGAATCAAACGATTTCCATGCCCGAAAGGGACGATCGATGTCATCGGAATTTTGGATCAGAAAGCGCCGTCGTCTTCGCGGCTGAAGGAAGGGTATCGTTTGTATGTATTCAACTATGACGGTAACGGGCTGGTGCTGGGCGATTCGGGCTATTCTCGCGGCAATCTGCCGGGCGATATCAACCATGACTTTGTCGTTGACCTGAGCGATTTCGCGGAACTGGCTCAACAATGGCTCCGGAGTCGGGCGGGATTGTACGGTTGTGACGAGGGAGGGGAATGAAGCGAGGGTTCAGTCTCATCGAGTTACTGATGGTGATCGGCGTTATCGGGTTGCTTTTGGCCGTGATGATGCCGTCTCTTTCCCGCGCCAGGGAACAGGCGCGCGTTGTGGCCGTCAATTCGGACCTGTATCAGATCGGTCTGTGTCTGGAGATGTATATGGACGATAACCGCGGCATACATCCTCCAACTCGGCAGGATTGTTTTATGGGTTGGGAGGATCATCAGTTACCTCCCGAACTTGCGGAAGGGGGGTATTTGCCGGGCGTGTCGCCGACCACTGAGATGACCGCGCGAATCGAAGACCGTTTTCATCACGGCCACACGTATAAGTACTGGTCGGTCGGCCAGTTGTATCAGAACAACCGATACATGGAAAGAATTCGCGCCTCCTTGCTGATCCCGGCGGGTTTTCCAGCCAGCGAGGGAGAACCGCAGGAGGATATTGAATATGACGATCCGGACAAATCGCCTGTGACATGGGTGATCTTCAGCCAGGGTCCGAATTACGACGATTGGGAAACGCTGAAAATCCTCAATGGGCCGGTTCCAAAACGGACCTGGTATTCCCCGACGAAACGCCGCGGCCTGATCGTTCGGATGCGACTTCGGAACGGCCGACAAATCGGAACCTTCGAGGAATAAACCATGGGACCCTTGCGATTTTTAAGACTGGGATGGATGGTCACCCTTGCGGTAATGGGTCCGATGGGATGCGCAAAAAAGACCGATCCTTCTCCTCAGCCCCAAATCGCCGCGGCCAACTCATATCTGGATGCCGCAGTTCGGGATCTCGGTATCGAATCTTCAAGAATTATGAACTTCGTTCCCCCCGGAATGTGTCCCGGCCATTTTGATCTGACTCCCTCGCAGGCGGGTCGACTTGTATCGTGTTCGGTCCTTCTGGTTTTCGATTTTCAAAATCAAATCGCTTCCTCGTTACCTCGTAGGCATGACTCGGGTCTAAAGATTTCAGTGATCGCGCCACCCCCGGGATTGTGCATAACGGACAGCTATCGATCGATCGTACGACAGACGGCCACGATCCTGGAAACGGCAAACCTTCTGTCCGTGGCGGACGCCACGACGCGATTACAGGCGCTTGAGGAACGAATGGAGAGACTTGAGCAGGCGGTACGAAGCGACATGGAACGGGCCGGAATCCGTAACGATGCGGTGTTGGTATCGATACACCAGGAGGCATTCGCACGATGGCTGGGACTGAATCCGATCGGGACCTTTCGGGGAAGCGACATAGAAACGCCGGGTCCGATTCAATCGGCACTGGATAGCGCTGCAAAACAACCGGTACGGTGGATCATCGCCAATCAACAGGAAGGCACGGAGCTGGCACAATCGCTGGCCAAGCGTCTTTCGGCGCGGCTGGTGGTATTCAGCAACTTTCCGGATACGGCCGGAAACGACATGGAACGGCCGGCGTTTGATTCGTTGATTCGCGACAATGTCCGACGACTCGTCGAGGCGGCCCGCTGATGCCGGGAATTGAACTGGAGGCCCGTGATCTCGTGGTGGCTCGGTCGGCCAAAGAGATTCTTCGCGTCGATCAACTGCGAATTGAATCGGGGCAAATGGTTCATCTCATCGGGGCCAACGGCGCGGGCAAGACGACGCTGATCAAGGTACTCTGTGGATTGCTCAGGCCGACGCGGGGAACCGTCCGGTTGAATCAAACCGATCTATACGGCCTGACGGGCTGGCAGCGGTGCCGATTGCGCCAACGGATTGGATACATCCCCCAGTCGGCCGAATATAACGCCGATCTGCCGTTTACGGTTCGGGAAGTCGTTGCGATGGGCCGGGCGAGCGTTCGACCGCTTCTTCGAGGATTGACGCGATCGGATTACCGGCGGGTGGATGAGTGGATCGAACGGCTGGATCTGAAGGATCGCCGGGACCAGACTTTTCGCAGTCTGTCCGGAGGGGAACAGCAAAAAGTTCTGATCGCCCGAGCCATGACACAGGAACCGAACCTGTTGATGCTGGATGAGCCGACTTCGAATCTGGATTTCCGCTGGAAACGAAAAATCACCGACCTTGTTTATCAATTGCGCGACACGATGAAGTTAACGGTATTGATGATCTCGCACGAGATTTCCTCCATTGGTTCGTATTCCGAACGAACGATTTTGCTGGACCGCGGGCGGATTCTGGCGGACGGACCCGGAGAGACGGTATTCGGCGGTCCGGCCATGGAACAGGCGTACTCATGCCGGATTCGCTGGATCCAGCGCGAAGGACAGCGAATGATGGTGTACGAGAATCCGGACGGGCCGTAAACCTATGGATCCCTATTTCTATCTGATCATCCTTGCCGGAGCTGTGGCCGGGGCCAGCACGGGTTTTCTCGGCGTCTATATCGTCGGGATGCGGATGCCGTTCATCGGGACCTGCATTTCGCATGCGGCCATGGCGGGGACGGTAATGTCGTATCTGGTCGGGATTTCTCCGTCAGCGGGGGCGATTTTGTTGTCGGTGCTCTGTGCGATGCCGTTGGCGGCCATTGCCCCGGATCGATCGAAGTTGGATACGAATGTAGGGCTGGGAATCGTTTTTTCGCTGATGCTGGGTTTGACTTTTCTCGGAATTGGATTTGTGGAAGGCAGCCGGTCCGAAATTCTGGGCTTGTTGTGGGGCAATATCCTGTTTGTGGATTCCAGGGCCTTTCTGGCCGTCGTCGTTACCGCGGCGGCGCTGACTTTGTTTTCATGGCGGTTTAACAAAGAGATGAAGACCATTTTGTTCAGTCGTTCAATCGCGTCGGCAACGGGAATTCACGAACAGTTCGTTTACAGCTTGTTTTTGGCGTTGTGCGGAATTACCCTGTCGGTGAACCTGCGATTGGTCGGGGGGCTGATGATTTTCAGTCTGATCACCAATCCGGCGGCGGCGGCCTATCAGATCTGTCGGGGGTACCGGGCGGTGGTTTTGATCGCGACATTATTCGGCGTACTTTCAGCCGTACTCGGTTTTCTGGCGTCCTTCTATTTCGATTTACCGACCGGCGCCTGTATCGTCATTGCCAGCTCGGCGATTTTTGCCTTATCGGTCGTATATCGAAAGCTTGGATCCGGAGGAGACTAAATCTCTCCCTATCGGCGCGGGGCGGTTTTCCATAGACAGAATCGATTCAATTCGCTATTGTGCCCGATTGTTTTTGGATGAATGACTCAGATTCGGTTTTTCGGGATTCGGAGATGCAGACAAGCGGATGGTCGGTAGGAATCGGACTGTGCATAATCGGGATGGGATTGGCGGGTTCGGTGCCCGCGGCCGAGGAGTTGGATTCCCTGTCGGCACTGCCGGATTCCGCGGCGTCCGAATCACTGTCGGATCTGGCCGACGATCCGATCGCCGTCGAGATGGGAATCACCAATCTCTACCAGCAGAACATGCGCGGCGGCCGGAGTACCCACAGCGGTCGGGGCCGGTTTGCGGGCAGTTATGATGTCATTGTCTCGGCGGATATGGAACGACTTCTCGGTATCAAGGGCGGCGAATTATTCATCCATGTCGAGGGTTTCTGGCCGAAGGAACAGGGTACCGACCCCGCCTCCGTCGGCAGCTTCTTCGGAGTTAACGGCGATGCGATGCCGCGCGATGCCGCCGTCGTGACCGAACTGTGGTATCAGCAGGATTTGCTGGAAGGCGACCTGCTGTTTCGGATCGGCAAAATGGACCTGACCGGCGGCTTTGAGTGCAGCGGATGCCCGGTATCCTTTGACTGCAACCGGTTTGCCAATGACGAAACTTCGCAGTTTCTCAACAGCGCCCTGGTCAACAATCCCTCGATTCCGTTTTCCGATTATGGCTTGGGTGCCGCCCTGCATTATGCACCCCAGGGTACCGATTGGTATATCACCGCCGCATCCGCCGATGCGCAGGCCGATTATCGCGAAACCGGATTTCGGACGGCCTTCCACGACGAAGATTACTTCTTCTCGATCGCCGAAACGGGAATCACGCCGCGATTCAATTCCGCCTGCGGTCCGTTGCAGGGAACCTATCGTGTGGGATTGTGGTACAGCCCCCGGCCGGCCGCGCACAGTGACAGCGCCAAGTTGTATCGCGACAATACGGGCGTTTACCTTTCGTGCGATCAGATGCTCGTACGGGAAAACGACGCCGAAGGCGATGAGCAGGGTTTGGGCGTTTTCGGCCGTTACGGATATGCTCCGTCGAGCCGTAACGATCTGACACAGTATATCAGCGTGGGTCTGAGTTATCAGGGACTCTTCGAAGGACGCGACGAGGATGTCCTGGCTATTGGCATGGCGCGCGGATATCTCAGCGATCAGGCGAATATCACCTATCTCGATGACGCTGAGACTGTCTGGGAAATCTTCTACAACGCCAGGATCACCCAATGGATGAATATCAGCCCGTCGCTGCAGTATGTGGCCGATCCCGGCGCCAATTCGTCCGCGAAGGATGCCGTGGTGTTCGGCCTGCGGACCCAATTGACCTTCTGACTTTGGCCGATTCGGCCGGAAAGTGAAGGATGGGATGAACTCGGAAATCTGGGTATTGACAGTAACAGCGGGAACATTGGGGTTGATTCATACCCTGTTGGGTCCGGATCATTATGTACCCTTTACGATGATGGCCTGGGCGCGCCGATGGTCCACTGCCAAGACCGTATGGATTACCTTGTTATGCGGATTCGGGCATATCGGCAGCTCGATCATTCTGGGCCTGCTGGGAGTCGCTCTGGGGTGGGCGGTAAGTTCGTTAGAGGCATTCGAGGGTTATCGTGGCGGTATCGCGGGATGGGCTCTGATCGCCTTCGGCCTGGTGTATTTTGTTTGGGGGGTTCGCAGAGCAATTCGCCAGCGTCCCCATAGTCACCCGCATCCCCATGAGGATGGACATTTGCACGAACATACCCATACTCATTTTCACGATCATTCTCATCTGCACGAACGCCCCGCGGAAACCATTACGCCCTGGGTCCTCTTTGTGATTTTTGTCCTGGGACCATGCGAACCGCTCATTCCACTCTTGATGTACCCCGCCGCCCAGCAAAGTGTCTCGGGGCTGATCCTGGTCACAGCCGTTTTTGGGATAACCACGATCGCAACCATGTTGGCCGCGGTTCTTCTGATTCGGGCCGGCGTGAACCTGTTTCCCTACAAAGCCATACAACGATATACGCATGCCTTGGCCGGCGGAAGCATCCTGCTCTGTGGTTTGGCGATCCAGGTTTTGGGGTTGTAAGATGGGTCCGATGATACCAGACCCCATCGATGATCTGATGTCCTGAATCACCTGGGTCTGGAAAACCGTAATCGGGATATATTCCCCTCAGGTTTTCCTGTCCAAACCCCATGAAATGTTGTATAATATCTTACTTTTGCTGGGTTTATAATCGACAGACGATGTCTTTCAAATCCTGATGGAATGAATTCCAGGGTCATGGTTTCATGTTTGTAGATGAGGCACAAATTGAGGTCAAGGCCGGTGACGGCGGCCCCGGCTGCATGAGTTTCCGCCGGGAAAAGTTTCTGCCCAAGGGCGGTCCGGATGGCGGCGACGGCGGTAAGGGCGGTGATGTTCTGTTTTTGGCCGTCGAAGACATGGATACGCTGACCGACTTTGTCGGAAAGCATCATTGGACCGCCGAGGACGGCTATCCGGGTCAGGGTTCCAACTGTACCGGTGCCGATGGAAAAGATCTCGTTGTCCGCGTGCCGGCCGGGACACTGGTCTATGACATGGATTCCGAACTGTTACTCAAGGATTTCAACGAGCCCGGAATGCAGGTGACCATCTGCAAAGGCGGCATCGGCGGCAAGGGCAACAGGGCCTTCGCCACCAGTATCCGGCAAGCGCCGCGCTTTGCCCAGAAGGGTCGACCTGGCCAGCAGCGTCGTTTGCGTCTGGAACTCAAGCTCATCGCCGATGTCGGGCTGGTCGGAATGCCCAACGCCGGGAAAAGTACCCTGATCTCGCGCTGTACCAAGGCCCGCCCGAAGATCGCCAACTATCCCTTTACGACCCTTTGTCCGGCCTTGGGAATCGTTGAACTCAGCGGTTTTCGGCGGTTTGTCATGGCCGACATTCCCGGCCTGATCGAAGGTGCGCACAACGGAGCCGGCCTGGGCCACGAATTCCTCCGGCATATCGAACGAACCCGAATGCTTGTGCACCTCCTGGACATCATGCCGATGGATGGTTCCGATCCCGTGGAGAATTTCCACACGATCAACCGCGAGCTCAAACTCTATAGCGAGATTCTGGCGGCCAAACCGCAGGTGCTGGTCTTCAACAAAATGGATCTGGATCCCGACGGTTCGATCGTCGCCGAACTGACTCGTCGTCTCGGCGACGCCTGCGAGGATCGACAACCGATGGCGATCTCGGCGGTGACGGGCAAGGGAATCGCCGAACTCAATGAGGTCCTTTGGCTGATCATGAAAGGCAAGCCCGAATGAACCTGATCGCAATCGATATCGGTAACACGACCATTTCCACCGGCCTGTATCTCGACGACCAGGAAAAATTCGTGCGATCGATCCCCGGACGGGCCGATGACGCGCGAAAACAACTGACCGACCTGCTGGTCGAGGCATGGGGGCGCATTCCGGTAATCGAGGGCTCCGTCGAGAAAAAACGCAATGGGGTCATTGTCATTAGCTCGGTGCAGGACATTTGGTTGGACATGGTAACGGAGATCTGCCGCGAATCGCTGGGGGAAAAGATTCGTCTGATCGGCCGGGATATTCCGCTGCCGATCGAGATGGCGATGGACAATCCGGCAGCGGTCGGGACCGACCGCGTCGTCAACGCCGCCGCCGCCTTCGCGGTCATCGAAGATGCCTGTGTCGTCGCCAGCATCGGCACCGCGATCACCATCGACCTGATCGATGAAGACGGCGTCTTTCTCGGGGGTGTTATCGCGCCCGGAATCGAAATGGGCGCCGACGCCCTGCACGCGGGAACGGCCCGATTGCCGCGAGTCAAGGTCCAGACCCCGAAAGATCCCGTCGGCGTCAACACCGTCGATGCGATCAACGCCGGATTGATTTATTCGGCCGCGGGCTTGCTGCGAATGGTCACGGAGAAATTCGCCGAGCAGATCGGCAAGTGGCCGCACACCATTGTCACCGGCGGAGCAGCGTATTACCTGAAAGGGTCTTGCGATTTCGTCGATTCGTGGATCAGCGACCTGGCCGTTCGCGGGATTGTCATCGCGTTCAAGAAACATCTGGACGATCTCGACAAGATCGAAGAAATGGACCCAAAGAACACATCGGGCAATTCATAACGGCGGACCGGATGATGGAGTCGCATCCATGTCAAGCCGCCGTCATCACGCCTGCGGGGACCGCCGCAATCGGCAGTATTCTGGTATGCGGCGCGGCGGCGGAGGAAATCCTGCGATCCGTTTTTCGACCCCATTCCCCGACAGGGGTATCGTTTGAGCCCGGACAAGTATTCGTCGGGTGGATGACAGACGGAAACGAGGCGATTGATCAGGTGGTGATCGGTTGTGAGGGACGGCAACGATACGCGATTCACGGACACGGTAATCCGCTGCTGGTCGAGTCGATCCTGGAGATATTGGTCAGGCATGGAGCCAAACCGGTATCGGCCGAAACGATGATTCAATCACAAATCGCGGCCAAAGAATCCGCCACAATCGCGGTGGAAGCGAAAACCGAGCGCCTTAAGGCCGTGACGATGGAAGGATTCCGCCTGATTTCCAACCAGATTGAGGGCGGGCTGAGCCGGTGGGCCAAAGAGCGGATCGGCCGGAAAGACACGATCTCGATTCCCGAGATTCGCGAACAATGTAAACGGATCCTGGCCGATAGCCGAATCGCAAAACGAATCATCTATGGCTGTCGCGCCGCGATCATCGGCCCCCCCAACAGCGGCAAAAGCACGCTCTTTAATCGCCTTTGCGGAATGGATAAATCCATCGTTGCCGATACCGCCGGCACCACGCGCGACTGGGTCGGTGCCGTCTGGCGAATCCCCTCTCTGCGGGTGGAACTCTTTGACACCGCCGGCCTGGCCGACGATCTGGCCGCGGTCGATCCGCTGCAATCCGCCTCGCAACAGCGAACGCTGGAGATGATTCGTGCGGCCGATGTCCTGATCGCCGTACTCGATGGTTCCAGGCCGCTGAATCATTTCACTCCGCCGACCGCCGAAGGCCAACCAGTGATCGTCGTGTTGAACAAATCCGATCTTCCGCAGACATTGATTCCCGACACATTGCCGTTCCCCTTCGCGGAAATCATCCCCCTTTCAGCCCGGACCGGATTTGGTGTCGATGAACTCTCCTCCGTTCTCCGAAGGGCTATGGAGGTTGACGATTTCGATCTTAACCGACCTGTCTGTGTTCATCCGCGGCAAGAGGGAATTATTCGGAAGGTGTCCGAATGTGAGGATCCTCGACAGGTTGTGGTCATCCTTGAACAGTTGTTGACGGATTCTCCGCCGCTATAATAGGCCGCCATGATGACTCCCGATGACAACCTGACGCCGGCGATGAAGCAGTTCCGCCATTTCAAGTCCGCACATCCGGACGCGGTTCTGTTTTTTCGCATGGGCGATTTCTACGAAACCTTCTACGAGGATGCCCAGATCTGTTCACAGGTCCTGGGCCTGGCCCTGACCAGCCGGAACAAAGGCCCCAACGCCGTTCCTTTGGCGGGCGTGCCCTACCACGCCGTCGATCACTACCTCAAGAAGATGCTCGCCGCCGGATATAAAGTCGCCGTCTGTGAACAGGTTGAAGACCCCAAGCTGGCCAAGGGGGTCGTCAAGCGCGATGTCGTCCGCATCGTCACTCCCGGTACGCTTACCGATGAAGCGATGCTCGAGGATCGGCAGGACAATTTTCTGGCGGCCGTCTGGCCCGGTCCCAAAACCGCCGCGATGGCCTGGGTGGATATCTCCACCGGCCATTTCTTCACGCGCATCGTACCGCTGGACAAGCTCGTCGATGAACTGACGGGCCTTGCTCCGCGCGAAGTGTTGGCCGCCCAGGCCGGCGACGAACTCTTCGCCGCCGAATCCCGCAAGCTCGTCCGTCAGATCGCTCAAGCCACCGGCGCCGCCGTCACCGAACGGCCGGGTTGGTACTTCGATCCGCGGTCGGCCCGGCAGCGATTGCTCAAACACTTCCAACTCGCATCGTTGGAAGGTTTCGGCGTCGCCGATGATTTTCCGATCGGCCCGGCCGGCGCGATCCTCGAATACCTCAACGAAACTCAGAAGACTACGTTGTCGCACATCCGCCGCCTGCAAAAAGTCGAACCCTCGCAGTTCCTCCAGATCGATCCGGTCTCTCTGCGGAGTTTGGAGGTCCTGCGGACGATCCGTGCCGAAACCCGGCGCGGCACGCTGCTGGACTGCATGGATCAGACGATGACCGCGATGGGCGGCCGGATGATGCGAAGCTGGCTGACGATGCCGTTGTGCGATATCCCCGCCATCGAAGCCCGTCAGCAGGCCGTCGAAACGCTGGTTTGTAACGAACGCGCCTGTGAAACAATCCGTTTGCTTCTCAAATCCATCTCCGACCTGGAGCGGATCGTCGGACGGATCAGCGCCTCCCGCTGCGGCCCTAAGGATCTGCTGGCTCTGGGTCAGTCGCTTCGCAAGACCCCCGCGTTACATGAACAATTGTCGGCCCTCGCCGCCGAACTGCTCGCCGGACTCGGCGCCGGCTGTAGCGGCATGGACGAACTGGCCGATCTGCTCGAAAAGGCGATCGATCCGCAATGCGCCTCGCATCTTCGCGAAGGCGGCGTAATCGCCCCCGGCTTCGACGCCGAACTGGATCGTCTGCGTTCCATCGGCAAAGACGGCCGGGCCTGGCTGGCCCAATACCAGCAACAGGAGATCGAACGGACCGGTATCGCCAACCTGCGCGTCGGTTACAACAAAGTCTTCGGCTACTACATCGAGATCAATCATACCCAATCGCAGAAGGTCCCCGCCGATTACACCCGCAAACAGACGATCAAGAACGCCGAGCGCTATGTCACCGAGCCGCTCAGGGAATACGAACAGCAGGCCCTGACCGCACAGGACAAGGCCGTTGAACTCGAACAGCAACTCTTCGAACAACTCCGCCGCAAGGCCGCCGAATTTACCGAGCCGCTCCAGTCGCTGGCCCGCTGTCTGGCGACGATTGACTGTCTGGCAAGTTTCGCGTTTGTCGCGCGGCGGCGGCATTATGTCCGCCCGCAGATCACCGACGCCAAAGAACTGGCAATCACTGATGGCAAACATCCCGTTCTGGCCGAATCTCTCGGCTCCGAATTTGTCCCCAACGATACCGCCCTCGGCGAAGGCGCAGGCGATCTGGTCATCCTCACCGGTCCCAACATGGCCGGCAAGAGCACCTACATTCGACAGACGGCGCTGCTGGTCCTCCTGGCCCAGACGGGTTCTTTTATCCCGGCGCAATCCGCGCGGATCGGCCTGGTCGATCGCATCTTCACCCGCGTCGGCGCCGCCGATGAACTCCTCCGCGGCCAATCAACCTTCATGGTCGAGATGACCGAGACCGCCAATATCCTCAATAACGCCACCGACCGCTCGCTGGTCATCCTCGACGAGGTCGGCCGCGGCACCAGCACCTACGATGGGCTGGCCTTGGCCTGGGCCATCACCGAACACCTGGCCTCGGTCGTCAAGTGCCGCACGCTATTCGCCACGCACTACCACCAGCTTACCGAGCTGGCGGCCCTGTTTGACAATGTCCGCAACTGCAATGTCGCCGTCCGCGAATGGGCTGGTTCGGTCGTCTTTCTCCACAAGATCACCCCCGGCGGCACCGACAAATCCTACGGCATCCATGTCGCGCGCCTTGCCGGCCTGCCCAAATCCATCACCGCCCGCGCCAACGAAATCCTCGCCGACCTCGAATCCACCTTCGCCCGCGAAGCGGCCGGCTCTGAGTTGTCTCGCCTCAAGACTAATCCGCAGGATTCGACTGGCCTTTTTTCCCAGGCCGAACGCTCGGCCCTGGACCGCCTGACCAATGCCGATGTTAACCGCCTTACGCCCATTGAGGCCATCCAGCTCCTGGAACAAATCCAACGCGAAATCACACGACAGGTGCCATAAATGAAAAGGAGATCGACATACGATCTCCTTTGAAGGTCTTCGAAATGACCGTTTGAAGAAACGATTCTTTCCTGTCAGATGGTTTCCGGTACCTGTCGTGGGAAAATGGAACGGAGATATTCTGCGTCTTTCTTGTAGCTTTCGATCAGGCCCAGGGGGGTGGCTCCTTCGATCTGGATCCAGCCGCGGTAGCCGATCTCGTCCATCGCCGCGCGGACTTTGGGGAAGTCGACCTTGCCCTGGCCGAAGAGCTTGTCGTAGTCCTTGGCGTGGAACTCGCAGATGTTTTTGTTGAGCGTGCGGATTTCCTTGTAGATGTCGTAGCCGCGGAGGTGGGAGTTGCCGACATCGTAATAGACCTTCAGGGCCGGGGAGCCGACGCGCTTGAGGATGTCCATGTGCTGTTCGGCGTTGAGCCAGCTTTCGAATCCCAACTGCACGCGGGCCTTCTCGGCTTTGGGGGCGACCTTCTTGAGTTTTTCGACCACAGCATCGACGCCGGCCTTGTCGTCGATCAGATCGCCCTTGCCGAAGAAGGCGAGCAATACCACTCGAACCCGGAGGGCACGGCAGACCTCGATGCTGTCGGAGACCCACTGTTCGGCGCGGGGGTCGGATTTGTACGGGATATTGTTGAGCTCGCCAATGGCCAGCGACGCGATCCGGACGCCGGATTTTTCCGAGGCGTCCAGGAAGGCCTTCTGGACCTCGGGCTTGCGGAGGTGCATGTCGTTGGCGGCGGTGCCGAGACTGACCTGCACGCCGTCGAGACCGATCTGTTTGGCGAGCTCGAAGCAGCCGACATCGGAGGTCTTGCCGAGGTTCCAGTCGCATACCCCGATGCGAAAACCGCGCGGCCTTTGTCCGCGACGCCGGCCTTCGGTCGAACCTTCCGGCCGGTCCTCGGAATCTTGTGCCGCCCACAGAGAACTCGGCAACATCGACAATCCCGCTACTCCGGCGGCGCTTATTTTGAACCATTCACGACGATTAATCATACATACCCTTTCATCGCCAGAATTTCCTCGAAATTGGAAATCGAAAATCGAAAATTTCTACGCCTTGAGGCCTTTCAAATTGGGTTCCATGACCTTGGTGTTCTGGAGAAGTTCGTCCCACGAGACAACGCGTTTTTCATAAGCGGCGGTACGGCCCATGATGGTGATCATGTTGCTCTGAACGCTGGGGGCAACGGTGGGATTCTCGAAGTTGCCTTCGGTGATGCTCTTGTGAAAGGCCGCAATGTTGTTGACCGCGCCATCCTGATAGATGCTGCCCGTCTGACCGCCGCGATAAAAATTCTTGCCGCGAATGAGAACCTGTCCGCCGTACTCGGTCTCCAGGACGCCTTGCGAACCGAACATGCGATTGCGGATGCCTTCCGGCTGGGTGTCGTGTCCGGGGAACTGCCGCGAGCTGAAGGCGATACCGACATTGTTGGCATACTCGTAGGTCACGGTGAAGGTATCGTAACAGTTACCGATGGGTCGAACCTTGCGGCCGCCGGTGCCCCAGGCCCGCAGCGGGGGAACCCGCATGATCCAGTTCATCACATCCAGTGTGTGGATGTTCTGCTCGGTAATGATATCGCCGGAGAGTTCCTGGCTCATGCCCCAGGCGCGGAGCTGAACTTCGGGATTGTTGGGGTCCTTGGCCAGGGCCTCCATGTGTCCG
>JAAYVQ010000351.1 GCA_012517095.1 Phycisphaerae bacterium
GAACCGAATGAATCAGCATATCCGGTATTTCCGAGGGTGATGAACAGGTCCAACCGCGGAAGTAGTCCGTTGCGGGTCTTGACGACTTCCAGTTCATTTCGCTGGAGCAGAAGGCGGGCCTGGTTCAGGTCGGGACGCATCTGGAGAGCGGCGGCGACATGGAACTCGACCGACTGGAACGACTTGGACGGATCGGCCGGCGCACTGGTCAATCGGACAGGACGATTCCACAGATCCGCACCGGGTGGATTCATCAGACGCAGAAGGGCCAGGCGGATCAGTTCCAGCCCATTGCGGGCGTCAATGAGGTCTTCCTTTCGTAAGGCAACCTCGGCCTGTGCGGCGGCGCGTTCGCTGGCGCCCAGATCTCCGATCTGGATCCGATCGTCGGTCTGCCGTAATTGGGTTTCGGCCAGTTGGAGGGATTGATTGTAGATTTCGATTTTTCGCTCGGCCAAGATATAGCTCCAATAGGCCTGTTCGATCTGGGCGACCAGCGTCAGGACATAACCGCGAAGTTCGTACTCGGAGATACGGGTATCGAGCTGGGCCTGATGAACCGAGGCGAGATTGACCTCGGAGCCGAAACCGCGGAGCAGCGGCTGGTTGGCAGAGAAACCAAGACGCGTGCCGTACTCGCCAATTGCGGTCTGCTCGTCGATGTCGGTGCTGCCGAAGACTCCCAGCGAAGTTCCTGTAGGGAAGTACTGCTCCAGTCCGATATCGGCGCTATTGATCTTCGATGATGATCGCAGGCGCAGGGGTCCATCGGTAATTTTGCTTTGCTGGTTGACCATCCGCCCGGTGATGACGGGGTCGAAGACCGACTGGGCCTTTTGTTCTTGCGTCGAAGTGATTTGCGGATTGAACCGCTGAACGAGAAGCGATCGGTTGTTTTCCATGCCCAACAACACGGCGGAGGAAATCGAAAGGTCCAGTGGCCCGTTATCCGGAATCGGGGATGAAGGACTCGCTGCTTCCAGGGTTTGTGATTTCGTAACGGCGTTCGGATCGGTCGTGGCCGGGCCGATTGTCACCGGAGGGGCAATCATCTCCAGCGAACCGCAGGAGGCCAACAGGCAGGCGGCCAGACACATGGATGCGATCTCAATTGTATGACACTTGCTCAAAATCATGAATTCCGCCTCTACCGACCGATTATCATCATAATTCTGCACCCCCGCCGGCAAAATCCGTCATTTGATTCCGAAGAAAAAACTTCTGGATCATTTTATTGCGGATTCTAACCACATTCAACGAGAATATCCAAATTCCGGCAATGCGAATCGTAACAATTCGATGCTTTTGTTTGATTTCATCTGCGGTTATACTTAACATACAAACCTTGATCGGAAGGAAAGCAGGATGTCATTGCATCGGGCGTATGTGTATCGCTGGGCGGTCTTTGTCGTGCTCAGCGTGGCGTATTTCTTCGTGTTCTTTCACCGGTTGTCGATGTCGGTGGTGGCCGGGGATGTGGCCAAAGACTTCGGCACGACCGGCCAGGCGCTGGGGATTCTGGGGTCGATCTACTTTTACTGTTACGCGGTGATGCAGTTTCCGGCGGGGCTGCTGTCGGATTCGCTGGGACCGCGAAAAACGGTGGCGATCTTTCTGCCGCTGTCGGCGGTGGGGAGTCTGCTGTTCGGTCTGTCGCCCTCTCTGGGGTGGGCGATCGTCGCGCGGTTCTGCATCGGGCTGGGCGTCAGCACCGTGTTCATCGCAACGATGAAGATCCTTTCGCAGTGGTATCGCCATCATGAGTTCGCGATGATGACGGGGATTTTCAACGCCGTCGGCGGGATGGGCGTGCTGGCGGGGACGGGCCTGCTGGGTTGGCTGAGCAGCCATTTCGGCTGGCGGATCTCGTTCGAGATCATCGGCGGGGTCACCTTCGGCGTGTGTGTGCTGGCGTGGATCGTCGTCCGCGACAATCCGCAGAGTCGCGGCTGGCCGTCGATCATCGCGCTGGATCACGACGACCCCAAGCGGGCCGAGACGATTCCGCTGAGGCAGGCCATTCGTACCGTGCTGTGCTGCGGACCCTTCTGGCCGCTGGGATTGTGGTTTTTCTGTACCTGTGGAATCTTTTATGCGTTCGGCGGCCTGTGGGGCGGGCCGTATCTGATGCACACCTACGGCCTGAGCCGTACCGAAGCCGGAGGAATCCTCAGTTCGTTCGCGTGGGGGATGATCGTCGGCAGCCCGGCGCTGGGCTGGGTTTCCGAATCGCTCCTGCACAGCCGCAAAAAGATGCTGATGATCAGTTCGACGGCACTGGTGGCGCTATTCGCGTATTTGAACCTGCACCCGGCCGACCTTTCGCGAACGGCGCTGGTGGTGTGGTTTTTCACATTCGGGATCTTCGGCACGGCGATCATGGCCGTGGGATTCACCACAACCAAGGAGTTGTTCGATGTTCGCATGGCCGGCACGGCCGTGGGGATGCTGAACCTGTTTCCGTTCCTCGGCGGCGCGGTGTTGATGCCCTTGCTGGGACGGATTCTGGACGCCTTCGGGAAATCCGAGGCCGGGGCGTATCCGGTCGCCGGGTACGAGCGCGTCTTACTGATTCTGTTGATCGTGTCGGCGACGGCGCTGGCGTGTTCGCTGCTGATGAAAGAAACCTATCGACCTAAGACAACGAGGGCATGATGAAAACAAGATCGCATCACCGTCGGGCAATAACGATTGTTCTGATCCTGTTGGGCCTGGGGGTCAGCGCGATCGCGCAGGGGACCCAGAGCGATTACGATCGCGCGGCGGGATTGTCGAAACTGTACGCCAACAAGGTCTTCCGTGACCGCGTGCGACCCAACTGGCTGGAGGGCAATTCGCGGTTCTGGTATCGCGTCGATTTGGCCGATGGGGCCGCCGAGTATGTCCTTGTGGATGCCGAGGCGGGAACCCGCAAACCGGCGTTCGATGCGGCACGGCTGTCCGAATCGCTGAGCAAGGCGGCCGGCAAGGAGATCCAGCTCCAGCGGCTGGGGATCGACCGGCTTCGTTTCAACGATGCGGCGACGGAGATTCGTTTCAATCTCGAAGGCAAACGATACCGCTGCGATCTGGCCAGTTATGAAATCACCGAGGTGACCGGCGAGGATGTCCCGGCCGAAACCCTTCCGGCACAGCGGCGATTGCGTCCCACCCGCGAGACGGGAGCGGAAACCTGGATCACCTTCGTCAACCGTTGTGGTTTCGAGGTGGAGCTGTACTGGAATGACGAAAGCGGCGAGCGCAAACATTACGCGACGATCCCGGCCGGCGGGCAGCACCGTCAACACACCTTCGCCGGGCATGTGTGGTTCGCCACCGACAAGCAGGATCGGCGGCTGGCGGTCTTTGTCGCCACGGCCGACGGCGGCGACGCCGTAATCACCGAACAGGCGGATGGCGTCAGGCCGCAGGAACAGACTCCGCGATTCGCACGGCAGCGGGGCGAATCGCCGGACGGCAAGTGGGTGGCCTTCCTCAAGGACGGCAATGTCTGGCTTCGCAACGCCGAGAGTAAGGAGGAAACGGCCCTGACCACCGACGGCACGGCCGAAGATGGTTTCCCGCGCGAGCTGCTGTGGTCGCCGGATTCCAGGAAGCTGGTGGCCATGCGAGTCCGCAAAGGCGAGAATCGCAAGGTGTCGTTCGTCGAGTCGTCGCCGAAGGATCAGCTCCAGCCGAAGCTGCATACGATCGACTATCCCAAGCCGGGCGACAAAATCGACCAGCCGCGGCCGTATCTGTTCGACATCGAAACCCGAAAAGCGATCGATGTCCCTAATGGAATCTTTGCCACGCCCTGGAGTATCGAAGACCTGCGATGGTCGGCCGACAGCTCGCGTTTCTCGTTTGTGTATAACCAGCGGGGACATCAGGTGTTGCGCCTGATCGCGGTCGATGCCGCCACCGGCGCCGCAAGAGCGATCGCCGATGAATCGCCGGAAACCTTTGTGGACTATACAAATAAAGTATTTTGTTTTTGGCTCGGCGACGATGAGCTGGTCTGGATGAGCGAACGAAACGGCTGGAACCATCTGTACCGGATCGACGCCAAGACCGGCTCGGTGAAGAACGCGATTACCAAAGGCGAGTGGGTTGTTCGGCGGGTCGAGCGGATCGACGCCGAGAAACGGCAGGCGTGGTTCTGGGCCGGCGGCATCCGAGCCGGGCAGGACCCGTATTACCTGCACCTGTGTCGCGTGAATCTGGACGGGTCGGGCCTTGTCATCCTGACCGAAGGAGATGGTACGCACGAGGTCACATTCTCGCCGGACGGACGATTCTTCATCGACCGCTACAGTCGTGTCGATCTGCCGCCGGTGACGGAGCTGCGCCGATGCGACGACGGCAAGCGGATCTGCGAACTGGAGAAGGCAGACGCAACGGCCCTGCTGGCAACCGGATGGCGAGTGCCGGAGCGGTTCGTGGCCAAAGGCCGCGACGGGCGCACGGATATCTACGGCATCATCATCCGGCCGATGAACTTCGACGAAACCAAAAAGTACCCCGTCATCGAGGATATCTACGCCGGACCGCAGGGCGCGTTTGTGCCGAAGGCCTTTAATCCCGAAAGCCGCCAGCGGGCGCTGGCGGAGCTGGGATTTGTCATCGTACAGATCGACGGGATGGGGACCAACTTTCGTTCCAAGGCGTTTCACGATGTGTGCTGGAAGAACCTCGGCGATTCCGGATTTCCGGACCGGATCCTGTGGATGAAGGCCGCGGCGGCCCAGTACCCGCAGCTCGATCTGTCGCGCGTCGGCGTATATGGCGGATCGGCGGGCGGGCAAAGCGCGTTGCGGGCGGTGCTGGCCCATGGCGACTTCTACAAGGCCGCGGCCGCCGACTGCGGCTGCCACGATAATCGCATGGACAAGATCTGGTGGAACGAGCAGTGGATGGGCTGGCCAATCGGCCCGCACTATGAGGAGCAATCGAATGTCACGCAGGCCCACAAACTGACGGGCAAACTGCTGCTGACCGTTGGCGAACTGGACAGCAATGTCGATCCCGCCAGCACGATGCAGGTGGTCAACGCCCTGATCAGGGCCGATAAGGATTTCGAGTTGGTCGTCTTTCCGGGTGCCAACCACGGCGCGGGCGGATCGCCCTACGGCGTGCGGCGACGGATGGACTTTTTCGTGCGGAACCTGCTGGGTGTCGAGCCCCGAAGTAAATGATTGCAAAATGGATATTGTATATTGGATAATGGATTCATCGCCAACGCGTTATTCAATTCCCATTCTCCAGTTTCCAATCGTTATAGTTTCCACCCCGCTCGATATTCGTAATGCAACAGCTCGTTGGCCTTGTCGCTGTTATCAAACTTCATCGCCGCGGCGTCATATTCGAGCCGCTTGCCGACGCGGATGGCGATATTGCCCAGCAGCGTCGCCTCGGTGAGGATCGCGGCCCATTCGAAATCGCATCCGGCCGGTTTGCCCGTGCGGATCGCCTCGATCCATTCCGGCCAGGTCCCGCCACGCCGCACAAGCGTCTGCGGCGGAGGCGTGAGAGATTGCCCCTTCAGCGGTACAAGCTCCGAGCCGAGAATAAAACCCTTGTCGCCGATATACAGATCGCTCTCGTCGGGCAGTTCGCGATCGAATCCTTCGGGCCGCGGGGGCTTGAGACCTCCGTCAAGCCAGGTCATACGGCAGGCGGGCAGGCCTTCGCGGGCGGGAAAGTCGTAGCTGACGATCGACGCCAGCGGGGCCGTCTCGTCGAAGACCTTCGTCGAGGTCGCCTCGATCGCGATGGGGTGGCGAAACTTCATCGCGGCAAAGACGCCGTTGAAGTGATGGCAGCCCATATCGCCGAGGGCCCCGGTGCCAAAATCCCACCAGCCGCGGAAATTCCACGGGTGATAGACCGCGGGAAACGGCGGTTCGCCCGCCTCGACCTGACGAAGGGCATAGTGTCCGTCGGGCCAGCGTTCGACGAACGGCCGCATCGGGGCCGGACCGATCCACAGGTCCCAGTCGAGCGTCTTGGGTACCGGGTCGATATTGGTCGGCCGCAACATCCCCTGCGGCCACAAAGGCCGGTTGGACCAGCAATAGACCTGGCGAACTTCACCGATGGTGCCGGCAGCGACCATCTCGGCAACGCGACAGGCGGCATCGGAGGTCCGGGGCGCGGCGGTGACCTGCGTCATCAGACCGCGCTGTTTGACCTCGGCGGCCAGAGTCCGCACTTCGTGGATCGTCCGCGTCAGGGGCTTGACGCAGCAGAGATGCTTTTGCTTTCGCGCCGCGGCCATGCAGATCACAGCGTGCGTATGGTCGGGCGTGCCGCAGTAGAGGGCGTCGAATTTGTCGCCGTATTGTTCGAGCAGTTCGCGATAGTCGCGGCAGTGTGGCGCATTCGGAAACAAATCGTAGGTCTTTTTCGCGAAAGCATCATCGACATCGCACAGGGCCGTGATCTTCACGCCCGGTTCTTCGCTGATACTCTTGATCTGGCCGTGGCCAACGCCGCCGATACCGACGCCGGCGATCGTGATCGCATCGCTGGGATTGGGCTTACCGGCCGCCGCGATGACATGCCGAGGGACGAAGGCCAGCCCCCCCGCCACGATCCCGGCGCTTGCGAGAAATTCACGACGACGGATCCAATCGCGATTCCGTCCGCTCTTGCCGTTTTCTCTGCCGTCCATAGCCGTCCTTTCGATTCAATCTTTCGCGATTATTCGTCCGGCGGGTATTTCATCATCCATTGCGCAACGAACTCGGCAAAGTCTTCCAGCGTCACCAGACACTTGTCGCCGACCAGATTGCCGCCCATCATACAATAATAATCGTCACCCGGAACCAGCCACTGGGAAGCGAAGATCCGCAGGTCCTCCAGATCGACGATACATTCGCCGGTCAGGTCGGCGCTCAAGGGGCAGGCCGTAGGAACGATCACGATGCCGCCGAGCATCGGCGTGGGGATATCGTCGCCATTTCGTATCCAGGTTTCCGTAATCGAATCATATCGGAACCGCATGATCCCACCGTTGCCATGATCGGTCACAAACATCTCCTGACCGTCGGGACTGAAATCCATATCCAGCGCGTTGCTGGCAACAATCCGATCTTTTTCAGTTGGGTTCCCCTGGGCATCGAATGAAAACCGAATCACGGCGTTTTCCGAAAAACTGGTCAGATACAGCAGATCGTCCTTGACCTTCATGAAATGATACTGGGTACTGTTGTTGATCGCAAAATAACCGAGGAAGGTATAGCTGCCATCGGGATTGGGCATAAATCGGCGGACCTTGGTATAGTCACTGACGAAAAGTTGTCGATCGGCCGGGCGAACCACGACACCCAATTGCTTGCCAGAATCGGGCATCAGGATCGTTCCGTTGGGCACAGGATTGCCAGAGGCGTCGAACAGGAACCGAGACAGAACCCCGCTGGACCAGTTGGTCTGGAACAGTTCTCCGCTGACTGGATCAAAATTAAGCTGGTGGCAATCGGTCACGCCGTTGCCGCTGAAGGAATCGATATAGGAGAAATTCGAACCGAACAGGGAAACCCGGGCGATGGAACTTTTACCGGTGTGGGCCGCACGATTGGCGATAAACAACTCCGCGGGATTCCGCAGGGCCAAACCCGCCGGATCATAGAGGACCGAGCCGGGGATCGGGGTCAGTTGCTCGGCCGGGCCGAAGGTCTCGCGGACGATATAACGGCGGACGCC
>JAAYVQ010000352.1 GCA_012517095.1 Phycisphaerae bacterium
CCTGGAACTTCCAACCTTTCAAAAAATTGTCCGATGATTGCCCGCCATAGACGAACGAAAACGGCGGTGTCGCAATGGTACCAGCGTATTTCTTTTCCCAGGCGCCGTCGGGATTGTTCGGCCCGATTTTCATGGCCGCCACCGTACCGGCCCAAAGCAACCAGTTTGATGGCGCAGTAGCTGTTTCTTCGACCTTGATCGTAAACTGTCCAACCCAATCCGGCCGGCCGCTGGGCTGGATCTGGTTCGACCCGACCCGATCCACATTTCCCGCCGCCTCAGGCGTCAGGATCTTGAAATCCGTAACCGTGAATTTCTCCGTCGCTTTGTCATCATGAATCCACAACGAGTCATTCGCTCCCGAATAGCTCAGCGTGCCCGCCCCCGCTATACTACTTAAGGGCCACCCCATGGTATTGTCGGAACGGTTGACTTCAAACTTGATCGGTTGCGATGGATCGCGCGTGACCGGAGCATATACGGAGATCATCGGCTGGAGCCGACCATCCACAAACAGATTCAGGCCAAAAAACGGCACATCCGTCGTGGAATCGAAATGAAACGTGTAGGTCATACTCCCTTTGCCCGCCGCAAGTTTCACCTGGTGCGTCTGCGGATCATTCAGCCACTTCGGCTGCTCGCCCTTCTGGACCCGTTCTCCCTCATAAACAAAGAGATCCCAACACGCATCGATGGGTCCCGTATTCCATCTGGCATATCCATCCTGCGTACCTTTGGCATCACAGCCAAAGATCGTGAACGCCGCAATCTCCGATCCGTACATCACCGAACTAACGCTCGACATACACCCCAACATCACCATCGCGACAAAACGCACATTCATTGCAGCTCCTTCCATCTATAGGGTTGACTGTGATCGTTCAGGCGGGCTTATCATATAACGGTCCATGGAAATCACAAGGATTTTCAGAATCCCATCGCCGTCGCTGAGAGTCTTTCGAATATGTCGTATTGCGTTGCAGGTCAGAATCCTCACAGAAGACTTGGAAATAGAGATCGAACCCTTTGTTGCGTGGCTCAATGTTCGGCGGTATCCTGATACTATGGGGAAACCACCCTGAGAATGTGTAGCGCCGGCGACAGGGAGGAATCCTGAAATACCGAACCGAACAAGAAACGAACGCCATGAAAAGCGGGAAAGAATGGAATGTCATGAGACCTGGATCCGTCCGTCACCTTCATCAACTCAAATGACTTGTTCCTCCATCCCGAATAAGATGAGCACTTCCAGGGCCCTGTTTGCCGGCGTTGTTTGTGGTTTGGGGGTACTTATCGGATGTGAGACTTTTATGAACGGAAAATCATCTCCTTTGTTTGCCTATCGCGGCGCTGAAGTCCGACAGTTGACCTCGGATTTGCAGAATCATTATCTCAGTCCGTATGGCGTTTTTTCCCCCGATAACCAATGGCTGGTCTATGATCCACGAACGGCCGAGGCAGCCATGGGCAGCAATCCAGTCATTGAAAAAGTGAACATCGCAACCGGCCAGAGGGAGGTTCTGTACCGGGTCCCGAATCAAAATGAGTATGGCCCCGGCTGCGGCACTCCCACCTGGCACCCCTTAGAAAATAAAATCATTTTTATTCACGGCCTCGATAATGCCGATCACGACCGTCCCTATGATCTGCATCGCAGAACCTGTGTAATGGTCGATGAGGCAAATCCAGGGATTGCCACACGACTTGATGCCCGGGATGTGACGGTCCCATTCAGTC
>JAAYVQ010000353.1 GCA_012517095.1 Phycisphaerae bacterium
CAGATCGAAGGCGGCGACGAAGAGGCCTTCATCCTTTTCGGCCTGGACGAGGCATTCGCCGTCGGCATTGAAGGCGACCGAGCGGCCGTTTTCGTTGGGTGCGGGATAATTGGCCATGGCGACGGCGCAGGCGTTTTCGTAGGCACGGACGCGGAACTGGACCAGGCGCAGTTCATCGATGCCGCAGGCGTTGGGCGTCAGGATCAGTTCGGCGCCCTTGAGCATCAGGATGCGAGCGCTTTCGGGGTGTTCACGGTCATAGCAGATCATCGCGCCGACCTTTACGGGGCCGCAGCGGGTGTCGAGATCGGCGACGAAGAAATCTTCGCCGGGGGTCATGGCCGCTTCGCGGGCCTCGAAGTCGCAGGTGTGGACCTTGGCGTAGGTGAAGCGTTCCTTGCCGTGGCGGTCGAAAAGGGTTACGACATTCCGCGGCGCGGGGTACCATGCCTGTTCATAGGTGACGGCGATGGCCATATCGAGCTCGTCGGCCAGCTTGGCAAATCGCTGGATCGAGGGGTGATCGTTGGCAACGGCCTGTTGAACAAATGCCTCGCGGGCGCCGTCCTTTTTGGGATCGAAACCGGTGTAGCCGATGTTCCACATCTCGGGCATCAGGGCGATGTCGGCTCCCTGAGCGGCAGCTTGGCGGCAGAACTTTTCGGCCTTGTCCATGTTTGCGGATTGGTTGTTTCCGTCAGGGCGCATCTGGAGCAGGGCGACCTTCAGTAGAGATGGATCACTGGCGGAAGGGGCGGGCTGGGAAGTGATGGGATTAACGAGAATCAGAAGGCCCAGTACGATTACCAGGCAAGCAGAGGGGATCACAATTCGAGTCAACATGGCAGTCTCCGGACAGATTGATTTGGCGGATGAACTCGCGATTCGGCCGCCTTGCCCGGAATCATATCGGATTTGCCGAATGCGTCAAGATCGTTTACTGATCAACAGACCAGAGCCACTGATCGGCGAACTCGGCCAGGTCGAGGTTATCGACAACCCCGTCGTCATTAAAGTCGCCGCGCCAATCGTCGGTGATCCAGTACTGGGCGAGGAAGGCAAAGTCGGCCAGGTCCACATCCCAGTCGTCGTCGAAGTCGGGTTCGGAATCGAGGATGACTCTATCCCAGAGGCCGGTTAGACCTGATGCGAAGATAGAGATTATTTTCCAGCAGCTTTCAAGATTCGCAGTCCGAAGATGCCGCCGGCGGTAGCGTCCCTGGTTTGCGCCTGGAAACGAACAGTGACCTTTGATTTGCCTTTGGTCATGTCTTCCGGCAGGGGGTAGCTCTGGTCGTAGAAGACCTCGGGTTTGTTGTTCTGCAATCGCTGGGTGGTCAGCTTGACGCCGTCTATGAGGATATCGAAGACGCGGTTGCCGCCATCGCTGCCCCAGTAGGTCACCAACAGTTCCTGGGGCTGATCTGGCAGGACCTTGAGGTCGAAGGCAAACCAGCCGCCGTTATCGGCGTGGCGCCATCGGCGGTTGCCAAAATCGCCCGAGGCGGTGTTTTCGCCCTTGAGGTTGTGGTCGCGTTCGTTTTGTTCGCGGCCGATATGGACTTCATCGACGGTGCGGGCCTTGAGTTCCTTTTCGCGGGCGATTTCCTCGGCAAGTTGTTTTTCCCTGGTCTGCCACTGTTCCAGAGTCATCCGATCCCAATATACCGTATAACTGCGGCCGCCGTGGA
>JAAYVQ010000354.1 GCA_012517095.1 Phycisphaerae bacterium
ACAGCAAGGCCTCCAATTCCGGATCGACTCCGCCCTTGGCATACGCCGCCAGCCGCTGATCCGTCGGCAAGGCGCGAACATCCGCTGCCGTCTCGCCGAGCTTCACCTCCACCCGATCAAATAACTCCCGATGATCCGCGACATGTCGTGCTTTTAATTCCTCGAATGACTTTCCCACCGCCGCCTCTATCTGTCTGCAAACCTTCTGGGCCGGATCTTCGCCGTGGTATTGTCGCGACGCATCCATCACATAGTTTGTCGCCGCCGCCAGCAGCAGCACAACATCATTGCATCCCTTCAGCCGAATCGTCGCCCCTTGTGTCTCAACGGCGCCACCCCTGGCCAGCACTTCTACCCGTGCCTGATACTTCATGCCGTTGGGCAGCACCCCGTCGAACCAAAGCGAATTCCCTTCAGCCGTCGTCGTTTCCTTATGCATTCCCTTCAATTCGACCGTCCCCGAAACGGCGCCGGGCTTTTCTGCCGTCCATCGGACCACGATGACCTGATCCGGCCAACTGGCAAAGACTTCTCTTTTGTGCCGGACGCCATCCTTGCGGAATTCTACGCCAAGGATCCCCTCGGACAACCGCAGATCCCTTCGATAATCCGTGAATCCCGGACCGGTTGTCTCCGCCGAATCGATCGAAATATACAAATCCCCGAACGCCTGATACGCCCCCATCGTCTCATAGATCCCGCCGGGATTTTCGTCACCGGTCCATAAGCTGTCTTCGTTGAACTGGATCCGCTCGCGCTCCACACCGCCGAAGACCATGCACCCGATCCTTCCATTTCCAAGCGGTAATGCCTGCTTCTCCCAGTTCTTCGCCGGCTGGTTATAGGAAAGAGTCAAATCCTCTGCCGCAGAAACCCCGGCGAGGAAACCAAACCAGAGAAGACCCACAAATATCTTGCGAAATGGTTGGTAAACGAATGGAAATTGTTTGTCGTTTTTCGCCGAGGAATTCATAGTTCGCCTCTCCAAAGGTCCATTTTGACAATCCAACTGAGCCGCCCAATTGTATCCAACCGCCGGGTATTCGCAAGGATAGAGGGATTACCGCAATTACACATTTGAAAACACGAAAATTATTGTGGATAACCTGTGATTAACTCATCTCCCCGTTTCAGATTTTTCGTTAACCACACGATCAAAACAGTTTACAAACGCTTTTCAAGTCCTTTTACCCCGATTGCCACAAAATTATCTGCTTCAAGTAAAATCGTAAGTCTTTTCCCGTAAATCACTTATCAATTTACAAGGGAAATTCCTCCCAATACATACCATCTGGTTGGTATATATATGGGTCATATTGTGTTATTCGCATTGAAATGTGGATATTCTCGGATTTCGTCCTTGATAACCCATCAAGAAACTTGGATATCTCAATATTGACTTCCGGCCCGATTCCTTTCAATTAAGGTCTCTTTGAACTGCCGGCATTCCTTCCCCGGATCCGCCGCTTCGGTCACTGCCGACCCCACCGCAATTGCCCGTATTCCACAAGCCAGAACCTCCGCAACATTCCCCCGATGAATCCCCCCGATCGCGACATGACCCACGGCCGTGCCCTTCAGCACATTCATGGCCGCCCGCAGATACTCTAACCCCGCCACCGGAATCTGCGGCTTGGTCGGGCTGGCAAATGCCGGCCCGATCCCCACATAATCGGCCCCCTGCTCAATTGCCGTCCGCAGTTCGTCGGGATTGTGTGTGCTTACACCAACGATCATCGGTTTTTGCTGAATCTGTCGCACGGCCGCGACCGGTAAATCTTCTTGCCCAAGCTGCACGCCGTCGGCATCGCATGCCACCGCCACATCCGGCCGATCATTGACAATGCTCAGGGTCCCGGCCTGCCGGCATATCTTGACATATTCACTCGACAGACTATATAATTCGTTGTCCCCCAGTCCTTTCGCCCGCAACTGAATGCAATCCGCCCCCCCTTCCGCACATCGACCAACCAGTTCCAGAACCTTGCTCCGATCCGAATCTGTCCCGACCGTCACCAGCACATACAATCGTACGGCCGCAAATCGGCTCTTCGGCAACCAGCTTAGCATCGCGTCCTTCTCGATCGCATACCCCTCGAACCGCAACCGCTCAAACTCCGCCGCCGCCGAGCGATGGATCATCTGCCCCGCTTCCGCCAGCGCCCGCATCGCCTCCCCCCATCGCCGCACCGAGGCCGTTAAACAGCCCTCCAGATCCGTCCGGCCCATCTGCCCTTCCACGCTCATCCCCCGCCCCACATCGCCCTCCGTGTCCCGGGCCGCCAGCAGCCGCCCGGCATCGATTCCCCGGTACGCCGCACACAGCCGATGCCGAATCTGCTTGCACCGACCGCTGAGCCCCTCGTCGTTCAGCACAAACCGACAGAACTCCTCCATCCCCCGCGCCGCCTCGCGTGCCCGGTTAAAATTCGCATCCAATATCCGATACACCGCTCGTTCCATACCTCCGTATTCTAAATTGAAAACTTGTCCCGAGCAATGTCGAGGGATTGAAAATTGAAAATCGAATCTATGAGTAACCTTCCTCCCTCCTACCATCCCGCCCGGAATTCCCTGATCGTAAAGGGTTTAATCTGAATCGGTTCATGAAATCAGGAAGAATTTTCATGGGAACCCGGGAACAGGACAATTATAATGGACTTCGATTGTTCCGAGACGAGTCTTCAGAATCCCAAAATCCGCGAGGTTATACCATGAGAATACGAGCATTCTATTCCTGCGTGATGATGATGGCCCTGGTTTCGGGTTGTGAAATGGACGATGCCATTCGCAGTAACACCGAAAGAATGAACGCAGCGAACCAAACGATCTCGGAAAACACGGCGGCCATTCAGATATCCACGGAAACCATGAATACTCTCAAAACCACATTGCAGGAAGTTAATTCCTTGAAGGAACCCATCCGGGAATTGACCGCTCTGGGTCCGACATTCCGCCAGGTGGCCGACCTGGATAAGCCGATGGCAAAACTGGCCGGTCTGAGGGATCCGATGCTGCAACTGGATTCCTTGAAGATCTCCCTCGATGAGGTTGCGAAACTTGAAAAGCCCATGTCTGACCTTGCACGGCTGGAAGAAGCGATGATAATGCTTGCCGGTCTGGAAAAACCCATGTCGGATTTGGCACGGCTTGAAAAAGCGATGTCCGATCTGGCGAGTCTGGAAGAAGCCATGTCGAAACTGGCACGATTGGAAAAATCCATGTCGGACCTGGCACGATTGGAAGAACCCATGAAAACCGTAGGGCAATTTGGCCAACCGCTTTTGATCCTGACCAGTATAAATCCAGCCCGGTTGATTATGTATGTCCTCCTTACGCTTCTGGCCCTCTTCGGATTGCTCTTCCTGACCGTATGGGGTGCGGTACGGCTTGGTTGCCGTCGTCCTTCATCTTGATCCCCAATAGGGATTTCGGGGGTAGGTATTGAAGTCCAGCAATGAATGAGGCGACTATACAACCTTGTTTCTTTGATCGATGATACCCGCGCTGGGAGTGATAGCTGGTTTCCATGCAATCCAAATAATTTGTCCCCTCCCTCTTGACATTCTGGCCGGCTGGGGATAGAATGATTTAGTTCCGGATCAATGGACGGAGATATTTTACCAACGGAGTGGTAAACTATTTTGTGGAGGGAACAAAACATGGTTATCCTTCATGTCCGTTTCGTCATCGTGTCGTTCATACAGGGAGTGGAGTAATGAGCTTACAGTGTCCGGAGGTTTGACAATGATTCGGTATAGAGGGGTGATGATTGGCACATTCCTGCTGGTCTGCGGTTTCCTGTCTGCCGATAACAGCGTGGAATTTGTGATTCAGCGGAACGGATGGATCGAGATCGGCGTGTTTCATGAATCCTATGAGTTGGAATTCCATGTGAAAGTTTCCGCCCAGACCGTCGAGGTGAAATTTCCCTCCGCTGTGTCGTATATTCCCATGGAGTACGATTCGGAGGAGGGACATTTCGATCTGGATTGGATCGAGGAAAACGAATTCCCGACCCTGTCCGAATTATTCACGGCGTTTGGAATTGAAAACGGTGAGTGTCGTCTCCGCATCGACAAAGGTCTTACCACCGAAAGCATCTATCGTTTTTCGATCGATATCGATCCGATTTCCGAGAATGCATTCCCCGGTTTTCCGGCGGTGACCAATCCCGAAGAAGGTCAAACAGTTGGATCCAATGTGACCTTTACATGGACGAATCCCGATGGATACGAGGATTTTGTGGGACCCTGGACGGGGGTAGAACAGGGAGATTCCTATTATGACGGCGGTTTGTTTCCAGCCGGAACTTCCGAATGGTCGTATGGCCCGTTGGCCAACGGGCCGGCCTTGTTCGAGATGGGGTATGGCCATATTGTGGATGGGATCGCGGAAGGCATGACCTGGGTGAGCGGTAAGCTGATCGAGTGGGGTTTGGCGGACCACTCCCCCGACGGTTGGTTACCCGGCAAACCCCTGACGGCTCTGTTCTCTGATATGGACATCCATTTTCAGGTTCAAGCCGCCCCGAAAGCCAGTATCAGTTTTGGGTATTTTCAGACCCGGACCGAGAACTCAGGCGATTACGATACCTACAATGTGGTGGTTCGTGTGACGATCCCGAATGTTCATGTGGTGTCGGTCTTGCTGCCATCCCTGCCCGGAATCTATCAGGAATTGGACTGGATATCGGAGGATACCTATCGGATCCGATTTGTCTATTCCTCCTTTGTCGAGATGATGACGGCGATTCATTCCGGGACCTATCGAATCCATATTTATGATCAGGCCTTCCGGGAAAGTGTATATCGGTTTGAGGTCGATTCGACCCCGGTACAATTGGATGTTTTCCCCGATTATGTTACGGATGTTCAGCCCCCGCGAAATTCTCTGGCCGAAATCCCGACGACATTTTCCTGGTCCTTATCTCCCGGTTATGCCGGGACTATCGGCCTGGTGATTCTGAAAGATGCCGGGTTTGAAATGCAAATGTTACCCCCGAATACCACCTCGGCAATTGTGGATGCCTTTGAACCGGCATGGAATCAATTGGTTTTGATGACCACGAAAACGGCCAGCGGCGTTTCCGGACCGATGACTTGGGAGAGTGGTTTCGAGATCGATTGGGACCAGACCGGCTCCGTGCCCGCGGGCTGGCCGACCGATGTGCCCTATACCTACCTGGGGTCAGAGTGGATGGGGGCCTATTACGCCATTGAGCCGGGACAGTGTGCCTTTCGATTGCCGGGGGATCTCAACGAGGACTGCCGGGTTTCGTTGGAGGACTTCGTCGTCATGGCCGAGTATTGGCTGATGGATTGCCGCGGGACCTCGGTTTCTGTGGATTGTTGGGGATTCTTATGACCGACGACCGACTCCGA
>JAAYVQ010000047.1 GCA_012517095.1 Phycisphaerae bacterium
ACGCCATCGCGTTCCTGAAGGCGGATTCGCCAGCGGGTCCCGGACGCTCCGTTACTCCCCCACATCATGATATCCGTATTGGCTTGTGTCGTCTGAATCCAGGCCGAGCAAACGCGCGGTTGTGATCCGGAGATTCCTTTGAAACCGGGAATCCGAACATAATCATCGACCCCGTCAAACTCAAGAACGGTCCCGAATGTCGCGTCTTCAACCCATGAAGTTCCGGACGCATCAAAATTGTTTAAACTACCGTTACGGACTCCAAGACAATCTGCTGCCGTAACCCCCGATCCGTCATTCATCATCCAACATCCCTCAAGATGTTCTTCGGGTGATCGTGTGGAATATTTCCAGATCAATTGTCCGTCAGTATTCAGGCAATCAAGATCGCCTCCTTCAGATGCCACAACTATCCTTTCATCCGCTCCGAGAACGGAATTTCCCGAAATCGGCGTCAGTGTGGAATATTGCCACTTCACGCAGCCCAGCTCCGGGCCGTTGTCGCCCGCCAGACCCATCCGCTGCATGTCATGTCCTTCCGTCGGCCAGCGGGATTCCACTGGCGCTCCCGCCTCATACGGCCGAATCGAGAACACATTGCCCGGAACCCAGATGAAATCGGGCCAGCGTTCCGACGCCACAAGAATCCGACAGATTTCGCTGGCCAGATCCGAAGGAATCGACCATGAATACGATCCCGCATCGGCGACATCATCGGCGATAGTTTGCCAGGTCTGACCGTCATCGGTGCTCAATTCCACATCCACCGTCGCCGTCGGCGCCAGTTCGGCGGCTTCCAACGACACCCCGACAAAACTCACGCGGGGTGCGCCTGTCAGCAATATCCCGATTCGTTTACCGACATTCGGATCTACACCCTCGGCGCCGGTTTCCAGAGTCACGACAACCTCGATCCACTTGCCCAATCCCGGATTCCCAAACTGGTTCTGGGTAACCGCCGCAACAACTGTATCTCGATCTCCCGCCGTCAGGGCCGCCTGCCAGCTCGTGACCGGCGCCTTATCCTTCCGGCTCCCGACAAAAAGCTTGAGCGTATAGCGAGTATTCGGCCCGAAGGAATCGACGAGTTCCTGATAGACGCCGCTTCCTCGGTCAAATGCTGTAAATGTTTTTGCGTACTTTGGAATGGAATCGATTTGATTCGGTACAAAGTCCACACCGGAATCGGGACCGATTGTCCATCCGCGGACCTCCATATCGTTCGTTGTCGATGACCCCTCAACGATTGAGTTGATATACCACATGCCAAATTCCGAATTACTGATTACAGGACCGATATGGGGTTCCGTCCAGATCACTTCATGATGGCTTCCGGCCGCCCAGACATCTCCCTCCATCGGATGAGTTACTCGGATTTCCGGCGCAAACTCAAAAGCGCCGATATCCAGCCGACCACCCATTACCCGCTTGTTACCTGCCAGGTCCGTCTGTCCTTCTCCGGCAAATCCCGCATGTCCGTGATTGATACAGGGCGAATCCGCCATCAGACGGTAATCATACGCGGTCGGAGCCGAGGAACTGTAGGGATACACAAATCGCGGGCCCGCGGACAGGTTTCCGTTTCTGCAGATGACATCAGCCCAAATCAATGTGCTGTAACTGCCCGAGTAAACGGCGGCATACCGCAGAAGGCAATTTTGAATCCGGTCCGTATCGGAGATCAGTATGCTCGCCTGATTGACCGTACTCCACACAATGCTGTTCCGGATCGACGCTCCCGTCCCCGTCAGATCGACATCGAAACTGCTGCCCATAGGAGACTGATAGAAATAATTATCCGTGATTGTGCACCGTTCGATCTCGTTCCGGGCCGAGGAGTCCCCGATTGCATAGATGGCCGATCCTCGGCTATACGCCAGATTCCCGATCAGCAAGCAATCTTCGATCCTGGCGCTGCAGGCACCGACCAGGGCGATTCCGCCGCCGTAATAGACTTTCCAGTTCCCCGTATAGGGCGGAAAGGAACCGCCGGTCGCGCCATAACCATTCCAGGAGACATTACATCTCCGGATCGTCGGAGAACTGTTCAGGCAAAGAATCCCGCCGCCCATGATATTGTTGACCGATCCATAGCTGGCAAAATTCCCTCCGCCTAACTGGAGCGTCAGGCCCTCGACAATCGAATCCCGGCCTTCTCCCTTGTTGAATGTGATACACGGCAAGGAGCAACGTCCGTCAACAATGGTGGTTTTCACCGTGTTCCAATCCTGCGGATCGGCGCTGCGAACATAAATCTTCTTGCCCAAAAAATCCAAATTCTCTTTGTAAGTCCCCGGCGACATGATGATCGTATCCCAGTCCTTGGCCATTTGAATCGCGCCTTGAATCAGCGTGGAATTTTGCGGGACGCGAATGACCTTCCCCACATGCAGCACGATGTCCACGACCATTCGCGTATCCTCATCGACTTTAACCATGACGCCGCCGCGGTGCTCTCCCTCGGCCAGCCCCGTCGGATCGACCGTCACGGCGATCGTCTGCGCTGATTGGGTGATCGTCCCATTGGTCGGTTCCGCAGTCAGCCAGCTTGCCCCCCCGGTATCCAGTTGAAGCGGTCCCGAATACCCATCCAGATTGTACACTTCAAAAGTCTGGGTCCTGGACCATCCGCCGTCGGTGGTTCCCCCGAAATCCAGTCGATCGGGTTGGATCACCACCATCAATCCCGTCGGATCAAACTCGATCGCCCCCATATCCGTCACCACCGACGCCGCGTCGTCGCCGTCCACCACGCGATTGGCCCCTCGGTAATCCGACGCGGCCAACGGAATCGGCGGCGTATTCGTCCCGGCGTCGATGCACGGCGACCCGGCCATCAGCGAATACCCCGGACCTAACTGCGGATCGGCGCTGATGTTGCCGTTTTCCTCCGGCGCGTTGGAAAAGCAACTGAATGTCGGATCGGAAGGGGGTATAACATCTTTGATAATCGGTACGGACATTGCATTTACCGTTCGATTGCCCCAGATAATGCAATTGGAAATCGTGCTCGGCGATGAAACATTTACGCCGGGCACTGCGAAACCGCTGGAAAAATTGTTCGCGATCGTACAGTGGAGAATCGGCCCCGAATAGAAACCCACACCGCTGGCACCGATCTTTCCCTGATTGGAGACGATCAGGCAGTTCGAGAGCGTCCCGCCGCCGGCATTCACTCCTCCCACATTGCCGGAATTGTCGGCGATGAGGCAATTCGAAATATCACCACACCCCAGCAATCCGCCTGTTTCAACTCCGCTATTACCCATAATCCGGCACCGGTCGATCAATCCGATGACGGCGGTGATGCCTCCACAATTGTTTCCATTATTGTTCCGAATCCAGCATCGTGAAATCGTCGCATGGGTATTGCTCCCCTTGATTCCTCCATCCTGACCTTTCTGGATCGTTAATCCATCCAATAGACAGGCCGGGGTTTCGGCACCGCTGAACCGCACGACCGGGCCGGTAAATCCTGCCGGCGGCTGGAGAATCGTCCGCCCCACCGCGCCCGGGTCGTTGGGCATCACACTTGTCAGCGTGATATCTTTGCCCTGCATTTGCAGATATTCGCTATACACCCCCTCGGCCACGACGATCGTATCGCCGGCCGAAGCCAGATCGATGGCTTTCTGGATCGTGGTAACTTCCGAAGGAACCTGGATGATTGCCGCGCCCACCCATCCAGATAAAAGGATAATAACGAGCGGATAAGTCCATATATTTCGCATAATGGCCTCCTGTTTGTGAAATAGGGGCTTCACTTGCCCTGGATGGAATTTGATGACCCTGCTCTCGATTCTCCAAATCAAATTGTTTCCCGTCACCTCTGGCAGAAAACAATAGTATTATACCATATTTTCGGCCGTTGTCAACGATTTTTTGTAATGATTCTATCTTATATAACGAGGATGGGGACTGTTGTATGTGACAATAATTTTTGTGAAAGCAATTGAGGAGATTCCTTAATATTTATGGAGAAATTCCCGATATCAGACATACGCGATCCACTAACAAAGGCCTCAACAAGACTATGAATATCCGGTAAAGGATTTAAAAGGGGACTGTTGGTATCGGAAAGCAAGATAGTCACAAATCTTATCCGAAAAAACATAAACTCTTGTAAGATAAGAACTTAGAATTTCAGGGGTCAGTCGATTTATGGGAAACGCTTGTAACTTCTTATTTGATAATAGGTTGCAAGTCGAAAAAAGCCGAATTTTCTCCCATTGGACCCCCCACATTGGGCCGCTTTGATCCGAATTTCTCTCTGGCCTCATAACCAATCTTCCGATATATTGATGTCGTTTGATGGAATGTCTGTGGCATCAAATACGGTTGAAATCCGGAAGATTCTTGAATATAACTCTTTATTTGACAATTAGTAAGGATAAGCAATGGAATTTAAGGTCCCCCTCTCACGAGCCGACATCACCCAGGCCGATATTGACGCCGTCGTTTCCGTCTTGAAAAGTCCCTATCTGTCGCTGGGCCCGAAACTTCCGGAATTCGAAAAAAACATGGCCCGTTATGTCGGAACAAAATTCGCAGTTGCCGTAAATAGCGGCACCAGCGGGCTTTATGTCTGCCTGAAGGCGATGGGAATCACAGCCGGTGACGAAGTGATAACCACTCCGTTTACTTTTATCGCCACGGCCAACTGCATCCTGATGGTGGATGCCAAACCGGTTTTCGTGGATATCGATCCGGTAAGTTATAATCTTGATGCAACGAAGATCGAAAAGGCGATCACGAAGAAGACAAAGGCGATATTACCAGTCGAAGTATTCGGGAATCCGGCGGGTATGGATGAGATTCGCAGAATCGCCGACAAACACGGCATTCCGATTCTGGAAGACTGCTGCGAAGCGCTGGGATCCAAGCTCAACGGCAAACCGGCCGGAACCTTCGGACAGATGGGCGTGTTCGCGTTTTACCCGAACAAACAAATGACCACCGGCGAGGGCGGGATGATCGTGACCGATGACGAGCGGCTTGCGGCGCTTTGCGTTTCTCTGCGCAACCAGGGACGCGGCGCCGGCGGAGGATGGCTTGCCCATGAGCGACTGGGCTATAACTACCGGCTCAGCGACATCAATTGTGCGCTCGGAATTTCGCAACTTTCCCGGATCGACGAATTCATCCGTAAACGTCGTGCCGTGGCGGCGATGTACCAGGAACTGTTGGCCGGCGACGATCGATTCGTCGTGCCGACGGAAGCGATTGGATCATTCATCAGTTGGTTTGTGTTCGTGATTCGTCTTGTGGATCGTTATACGCAGGCACAACGGGATCAACTGTTGAAGATGATGACCCAACGCGGGATCCAAGTGAACAACTATTTCCCGCCGGTCTATCTGCAGCCGTTCATCGCCGGGCCAATGGGCTTGAAGGCCGGAGATTTTCCGGTGACCGACCGTGTCTCGGCGCGGACAATGGCTTTGCCTTTCCATAACAATATCACGCGCCAGCAGGCGGAGATTGTTCGCGACGAATTGCGAAAGTGCCTCGACGAGATCGGATAAGGCGCAACCCGAGGGGAGCGTTTCCATGGGCAAAAATGTCATTGCCATCGTTGGAAGTTATCGACGGGGCGGGATCACGGATCAATCGGTCCAGGAAATTCTAAAGGCCGTACGCGATCGAGACGGGCGGGTCGAAATCGTCGATTTGCGGGACACGCCGATCGAATTCTGTACAAACTGTCGCCGGTGCACCCAAAATCAAAACGATCTGCCGCGCGGGCGGTGCGTTCATCAGGACGCGATGAACGGAATCCTGGATCGGGTGGACGCCGCCGACGGGATCGTGCTGGCGGCGCCAATCAATTTTTTTAATTGCACGGCCTTGATGCGACGGTTTGTCGAACGACTGATCGTCTATGCTTATTGGCCATGGGATCCTCCCCGCTGGCCGAAAGATCGAGCGGCGGGCAAGCTGACCAAGCGGGCCGTGATTGCCACTTCGACGGCGTGTCCGGCGTGGATTGGCCGACTGCTGTTCCCCAGCGCCACCAAGGGACTGAAGGCCGCGGCACGATGTATGGGAGCCAAAGTCGTCGATGTCCTCTGGTTCGGGATGATTCCGGGTCGGGATAACGACCGACTCTCGGAAAAGCAGCGGAAACGGGCGAATCGGGCGGGAGAACGACTTCTGTCGTAGTGTTCCTCATGCACAGACGCCCATAAATGGATAATCTCGGATCGCGCAGATTCCACCGATTCAAATTTCACCACGAAGTCACGAAGAATATCTATGAAATGATTAACAGGATTCGCAGGTTGGTTTTAACCTCGCAAGGGCCGGGAAGGTAAAGAGGGGGAGAGAGGTGATTCGATCAGAATTCCGGAATCTCCGGCGGCTATTCGGGTTCGACTCCTTCGCAGTCCAATGGGTTCCGGCTCGCACCGGCAGGAATTTTTCAAAAGCGAGACGGTTGCGCTACAGGGAATTGGTTAGCCAAAAGGCGGCCAGAATGGCCAGGTCGTCGAGGTTGACGACGCCGTCCTGGGTGATGTCGGCACCCGAACACCAATTATTTTCCGGCGATACGGAGCAGTCGGATCGGGTCCACTGATCGGCCAACCGGAGCAGGTCTGACAGGTGGACCAAACCGTCGTCGTCGATGTCGGGGGAAGGGCCAACAACCGAAGTCAGTGTCTCGACGAGAACCGAATCGATCTTCGCTTTGCAATCCCGCGGACGAATAAAGACTGAACAGGATTTGAAACTCGGGCCAATCGTCATCGTATATAAAGCATAAGAGAACGCATCATTGATCGCGCGTTTTTCGATCAGATCCATCGACTTGGCAGTGTCGGCATTGCCATCCTTCAGCACCCAGATCGACGGAACCCAGTTATCCTCGGAGGCATAGACGGTCTGCAACCAGATCGTGCCTTCCGATTTATTGGGAATATCCATGACCATTCCGATATTCGAGAAACAATTGAGAATCCATACACCCTGATGGCCGACCTCTTCAGCAAGCCATGCGGATTCTTTCCGAATCGATATCACTTGAGATAAAGGACTCCCGAAGGGATTCACCCAACCGGCCTCGGGGGCGGCGGGATTGGCGTTGGTCAGAAAATCCCAGGCCTGGAGAGTGGTGTTTTGCCAGCCACGGAAGGGGGCGGGATTCAGATCGGGGATGACGGCAAAAACATCACTGGACAAAAGGAAGAATAAGAAAAGGATTACCGACAAGATTCTTGCAAAAAATATCTTGTTCCAGTTTACCCATCGATTCATACCCAGCTCCATTCAAAAACATTTTGCGATACTATAACAGATGGGGATGTGAATACAAGGGAAAAAAAAGATTCCGGCCTGAACCGGCCGCCTGACTGTATGACCTGATATATAGATATACTACATCATTATTCTTCCGATTTTAATACCACCAGTAAGACTGGTGGATGGAAATAACCGTTGTCTTCCCGTTGTTTTGGAAGACAACGGGCAAGCTATGCTTGAACCCGAAAATGCCACCGGTTTTAACCGGTGGTAGTTTACTTTAGACGAAATTCCCGGTATCGTTACCCTGCCGGGGGGGGTAGGGGGGATAGCAGGAATTGCGATTTACAATTTGAAAATTGGGGCACACGGCAAGTGTCGCTGACACGAGGAAACACGGCGTTCCATTCACAATCAAGAGCGATGTTCGGTGCAGAATATACCGCGAATCGGGATTGTTAAGGGGGGTTGTGTTTTGGCCCGAGATGGTGTACAATTATTCCCTTCGGGGTGTAGCTCAGCTTGGATTAGAGCGCCTGGTTTGGGTCCAGGAGGCCGAAGGTTCGAATCCTTTCACCCCGATTCCTGCCCAATCTGTCAAATCAACTGTTTTCCGTTGTTTCTGAAAAATTTCTTATCCCAAATCCCCTTAACAAATCAGGATTTTGAGCTCAAATTCCAATTCTTGCAAGAATATCTGAAAAATCAGTATTTTTCCGGATTGAAGCAAAACCTGTATTTTTTTGTACAATCAATTTCGGATTGTTGCATCAGGCGATGAAAATGCGGAAGGGGAGAACATTTCTGCATACTTCATTCCAGGGCATACATCGAAAGTGCACCTACGAGGTTTCTCCCGAATTGTTATTTGAATCAGGAAAGAGAGCTATTCGATTATTGAAAGACCAGCTATAGAGAGTCAAGCATAAAAGAAGCGAAATTATTTCTTTGATCTTTGACAAGTGAAGATGTCTCAGGATTTCGGATGATACCCTTGAGGAATATAGTCCCGCCGATCGGTCATGATTCGCCAGACGA
>JAAYVQ010000355.1 GCA_012517095.1 Phycisphaerae bacterium
ATCCGGCTGCTGTTGATGCTGCGCAAAAACGACTTGCTTGTCCCCACAACGGCCCGTAAACGATCCGTGGTGACTTTGAATACTGTATGAAGTTGGCAAAGAGCAAATACCGAGCCGAACAGGATTGTGTCTGTCCCCGATTTCCCCCAGTAGTTTTCCGGATAGGAACGAGAAAAATGCCGGTTAAACCAATAACCCTCAACATGAAGTTGGGGGCTTGCATTTGAGATTGGCTGCGCGAAATCACGAGGCCAATGAATCCGCGGCGCGAAATGGCTTGACCGGAATCGGAACGGATTGTATCCTGACTTTCGACAAATCTACCCAAGGAGATCCAAATGCGAACCCACAGATCCGAAACAGTTTTCGTCTTGACGATGGCGTTGATGATATTGGCGGCCGGGCAGGCGTTGGCGTTGCGGCCGAGCACAGAGGAGATGGCGCTGCGGGACCGCTGGGTCAACGAACATTTTCCGGTTTCTTCAGTTGCAACCTCCGTCACCAATGCAGCGAAAACACCCGAGCCGGGCTTGATGGTGTGGACCAACTATGGGCCGGCGGTGTGCAACCGACTGCCGAATCTGCCGCTGCAGATCGCCGACCAGAAATTCGAGCACGGCCTGTATTGTCACGCTCCCAGCCGGGTCGGCGTCGTTCTGCCGCGGCCGGGCAAGACGATGACGGCGGTAATCGGCATATTGACCAATCCCAATTCGCAGGGCGGCAGCGTTGTCTTTTCCGTGGCGGCCGGCGACAAGAAGCTGTTTCGCTCGGCCGTTCTTCATCGGGGCGAGCCGGGCGTACCGATCAATGTCGATCTCGGCGGCGTTCAGGAATTGACGCTGTCGGTCTGGTGTACCGAAGACGGTATCAGCAGCGATCAGGCCGTCTGGGGCGACGCGACCGTGGCCCTCGATGACGGGCAATCGGTTCGACTCGGCGATCTGCCGCTGCGAGAGCCGTCCAGTCGCAATCGGTCGGCGCTCGGTATTCCGTTCTCGTTTTTCTACGACGGCCGATGCTCGGACGAGTTTCTGTCGGGCTGGAAGTTCCAGGAACAGCGGGATTCCTCCAAGCCGGACAGGATCACTCGCGTGCGGACCTATACCGATCCGCAGACCGGCCTGATCGTGCGATGCACGCTCGTGGAGTACGCAAAATACCCGACGGTCGAATGGACGCTGTCATTCAAGAATTCCGGCGACCACGATTCGCCGATCCTGGCCGGGATTTTGCCGCTGGATATCCGAATCGAGCGCGGGACCGAGGGCGAATTTCTCCTGCATCATTTTGTCGGCAGCCCCTGTCAGGCCAATGACTATGAGCCGCTGGAGACCGCCCTGCCGCCGAAGGCCGAAACGCATATCACCACACAGGGCGGCCGGCCGACCAACAGTGACTTGCCCTATTTCAATATCGAGACCGGCAAAGACAGCGGCGTGATCGCGGTCGTCGGCTGGGCGGGGCAGTGGGCCGCGCATTTCGCCCGCGACGACGGTCGCGGCCTGCGGATCGCCGGCGGACAGGAGGCCACCTCATTCCGATTGCGGCCCGGCGAGGAAGTTCGAAGTCCGCTGGCCGTTTTGCAATTTTACCGGCGGGACTGGGTCTCCGCGCAGAATGTTTGGCGATCGTGGATGCTCGATCACAATGTGCCGCGCCGCGACGGCAAGATTCTTCAGCCGTTTATCTATGTGTGCACGGGTAACTACTACCCCGGCCTGATGACTGAAGCGGCCACCGAACTGCAACTTCTCCAGGGTTTCCTGGATCAGGAAATCCCGTTCGATTACTGGATCCAGGACGCCGGTTGGTATCCGTGCGATGGAATCGGCTGGCCGAAAGTGGGGACCTGGGAAGTGGATCGCAAACGCTGGCCCAAGGGCCTTCGCCAGGCAACCGACTTTCTTCACTCCCACGGTAAAAAAGCCGTCACCTGGTTCGAGCCGGAGCGCGTGGCCGGCGGGACCTGGCTGGCGGAAAACCATCCGGAATGGATCATCGGCGGGACCGGCGGGGGACTCCTGAAGATCGGCGAACCCGAATGTCGCAAGTGGATCACCGATCGCGTGGACAAAATACTGACCGACGAGGGGATCGATTTCTACCGGCAGGATTTCAACATCGATCCGCTGTATTATTGGCGCGGCAACGATGCCGAGGACCGACAGGGAATCACCGAGATCCGGCATATCGAGGGGTATTTTGCGTATTGGGACGAACTGGTTTTTCAGTATCCGGACCTGTGGATCGACTCTTGTGCATCGGGCGGACGACGGAATGACCTGGAGACGCTGCGACGCGCGGTCCCGATTTTGCGGAGCGATTATGTCGGTGACCCGTATCAACCGGAGTTTGATCCTCTCACGCAGCAAAACCACATCTACGGCATTTCCTTCTGGATGCCCTATCATGGATCGGGATTCAGCGCCATCGATCCATATGTCATTCGCAGCTTGATGGGACCGATCTTCGGCATTGGTTGCGATACGCGGATCAAGGACCTCGACTATGCCCTCCTGCGGAAACTCTGCGCACAGTATCGGCAGATCTCCGTGTGTTACCTCGGCGATTATTACCCCCTGACACCCTACAACAAAACGGCGGCTGTATGGTCGGCGCGGCAATTCGACCGGCCGGACGAAGGCGACGGCATCGTGCAGGCCTTTCGCCGGAAAGACTGCCCGGAAGAATCCCAGATCTTCAAGCTCCGCGGTCTCGATCCGCAGGCCAACTATGCGATGGAAGACATGGATACCGGCAAGATCGAACAACGGACCGGACGGCAATGGACGGACGAGGGACTCCGCGTCACATCTGCCAATCGACCAGCCGCCGCATTGTTCCGTTACCAACGAGCACGATAATTGCTTCCGCGGGTAACCGGATCCTCACAAAAATTCAAGACTTCGGAGACTCGTCAGATTTGGCAATGTCGTAACACATCAGGGCGTTGCCGTGACGGAGGAAAAGCCGGCCGTGGGATACGACCGGGTGCGCCCAATGCGTTCCATCGCCCATGGGAACCTTGAAGGCGCTGATAACCTGGCATTTGTCGGGAGAGGGCCGGACCATTCCAACATTTCCGTCTTCCGAATAACAATACAACAACCCGTCGGCCCAGATAACCGAACCGCCTTTGCCAACGCCGGGTTCATCCCACACCAGCTTTCCGGTTTTGAAGTCCACGCAGGTCCAGCGACCGGCGGATTTCTGATGGCTCGATGCATAGACATATCCATCGACCAGGACGGCCTGGCCGTGGACAGGGTCCTGCCTGGGTTGTTCCCAGAGTTGCTTGACGCTGCGGCCGTCGTCTGAGATGGCCAGCGCAATCGCGCCTTTGCCGTAGCCGCTGGTGACATAGAGGATCCCATCGTGATAGATCGGCGTAACACAGTGATTCTGTCGGGCGTTTTCGTAGGGAAACTGCCAGAGGATCGCGCCGTCTTCGGGCGAAAATGCCGCGACGGCTTGATTGGTGAGGGTTACGATCATGCGCGTTTTTCCGTGCTCGACCAGCAGCGGCGAACAGAAGCTGGATTCCCCTTCCAGCGGCGGACTGGCCCAGACGGGTTTTCCGGTCCTGCGGTCCAGAGAAACCATTGCGGCCTTCTTTCCAACGGGCGTCGCAAAGACCTGGTCGCCGTCGATCAGGACGCTTTCCGAAAAGCCCCATTGGATCGGCCGGGCATCATAATCCTTGAACAGATCGGCAGACCAGACGGGTTTTCCGTCGGCGGCCTGGAAACAGGACAGTTTGCCGAAGGCACTGACGACATAGACGAGCTTCTCATGGACGGTTGGAATCGTACGCGCGCCGGGATGGGCATCGCTGTATTCGGGACCGTAAGAAACCTTCCATTTGAGCTGACCATCCAATGTATATGCCCATAGTATCCCCTCCTTGCCGATAAGGCCTGTTCCATACACCAGCCCCTCCGCCGTAGCGACATGGCTGAATCCGGCGCCCAGGTCGGTCTTGCTCCAGAGGAGTTGGGGACCGTCGGCGGGCCATTCGGTCAGCAAGCCCGTTTCCGCCGACTTTCCATCGCGGGTGGGGCCGCGAAACTGCGGCCAGTCCTGACCCATACCCGAAGCCGCAAACAGATCAGACATGGATCCACTGATCAGAGTTGTATAGAGTACCAGAATCCATCGAATCGAATTTCGCATCGAGTCCTCTCCACATCTAATGTTACACGAACACCGCCCCAATCAAGGCATCAAACCAATCGCAGGGAGTAACGATACCCCACAGGCCAATAGTGTAGCGTGCGGCAATCCAAATGGGAATGGAAATCGAGCGAAGGAAACCCGGTTTTTCACATCCCTGTCAAGCTGATTACACGAAATCAATTCATCAACCAGTTTTCCGCGGTAGCGGCCAGATCCACCAGATCAACGCGACCATCCCGGTTTGTGTCGGCTCGCTCATGGTAATCATTGATACGGGCGGCATCCGGACGAAGCCAGACTGCGGTCAACTCCAGCACATCGGCCAGATCGATCTTACCATCAACCCACAGATCACCGGCCGGCGGATCATGCACAAACACCACCGTCACCTCCGGAGCCGGCTGATACTGCCCCAGTTCATCAAATATGACAAACCGCATCCAATGCAGGTCGGCCAATGGGGATTGATCCTCCGGTGCGGGCACGCGATATTGCAAATGCACATGCGGATCGGCCATCGAACTGTGTATGAATTGATCGCCCGGTTTTTCCAACAGAATATTGATCGCCGTATTGCGAGCCGTCAGACCGGGGGAAACCGCTATGCACCGGATAACGATACGGAAATCCTGGTTGGGTAGGCCGTCGAGCGCTCGACTCGGATCATCGCTGAGCAAATCAAATCCCGGCTCTCCGATCTGGTAACGATTGTATCGTTCATTGTAATACAAAGGATAGAATCCGTTTCGCCAGGTCGGGTCCCCGCTGTGATTGGGATCGCTGTGACGGTATTTCTGCGAACAATCCAAAAACAGTCGCTGGTCATCGTCGGTTCCGGGAATTCCGTCGGCATTGCGGCCGATCCTGAAATGGTCCAACGGGCAATCCGCCATCACCATGCCCGCAACAAAAACAATCATCGTTGTGATCCATCGGATATATGTGAGTCGTCTGATCATGGATATTACTCCTCATCCGGAGGCCAGCCCGGGGCATGTCCGGGAAACCACAGACACGGTCCCGGCCATTCCCAGGTCTGTTCGATTTCCAGCGTTTCGGCATGGCCGTCCACAAAGACAAAGTTGCTTTTTCCGTTATGGCGATCCCAGGCAATCTGGCCCTTGACCTCCTCGATCGATCCCCAGTTCTCCGGATGCAGATGATCGTATGCCGTCCAGGAGTCCGGCGATTCGCACAAATAGATACAATACCGAGGGTTGCGAATCTCCGAAAGCTTGTTGTATCGCCCGCCGGTATAACTGCATTTGGGATCAATCAGCGAATTAACCGCGAAGCTGGACCATTTGAGTTCCGGATCCTGTTCGTCCAGCGGTTTTTGCCAATCCACAAAACGCCTGGACCGATCCGACGGACAGCGATATAACAGGTGCGCATCGGAATATTCCGCCAGAATGTTCAACCAATAATCCTGAGGACGAGACAGATGGCAGGAACTCGGCGGAAGCCGTTGATCGTTTTCTTCCGTGTAGGCCTTCAATGCCACCGCAAACTGCCGCATGTTACTGGCGCACATCAGGTTTCTCGCCAGCGATTTGGCCTTGTTCAGGGCCGGCAACAGCGCACCTAACAACAACGCGATTACCGCGATCACCACCAGCAGTTCGATCAGCGTAAAGGCACATCTTCCCTGGGACACACCCGAAGGCCGGTCGAGGAGAGAAATCCCTCCTCGACCGAATGAATGGATAGAATTGAGGGGCTTCATGTTTTCCGCTTTTCGTTTAAGACGGATTATCGTTTCCGACGAAGAGCCGCCGCCCCGATCAACAACAACGAAAGAGTCGTCGGCTCGGGAATGGTTTCAAAATATATCGTGTAGTCGGCCGATTCCGCAAACCCGGTGGGACCCGTATCGAATACCCGGAAAGTCGCCGAAAACGATTCGCCGGGTCCGTCGGCCAGGGCCAGAAAGGCCGTATGAATGTGGAAATGCCAGGCGCCGAGCGTTCCCTGTTCGTTGAACAGATCCGGATCCCACACCGGAAGCCCGAATGAAAAGGTATCGCCGTCGTTCAACAGGATCTCCAAACCCGTACTCTCGTCTTCCATCCAGAAAGAATCCGGATCGGAATAAGTAACTCTTTGGATACCGATCCTCCATTCAGGCATTACGCCCGGATCGGCTCCTCCCAGTTGGAACAGCCCCGATTCCGGATGGGCACTGTGCCAGCAATCCAATTCGGCTTCATAGATCTGCTGATCGCCGATCCATTCGCCGGTCGGGACCATGTGAATCGTTTCCCAGACCGGCTGATCGGGCGTGGCAAAGAACCAAAGTACAGAATCGTCGGTCGTACCCCACAAGCCGTCGGCATTGCGTCCGATATGAGTATGCACATGGCCGCCATGATCGTGTTCCAGCTCGGCCATTGTGACAGGAACCGTAAACGATACAACCAGCGCACAGAAGAAGCGCAACATAATACACCTCCGATTGAAATCAGAATGAATCTTTGATGTTGGACTTGAATGGGTATCCAAGTCGAAGGATAAATAATCAGACGGTCGGAGGTCCCCGGGCGGGGAAATGGCGAATCATCGCTCGATGAACCGGATGATCCGGAAGGGTCAGGCAAAATACATATCGTTCGACACCCTCATCCGGAGCGCCTTGGGTCAGGTGGATTTTGCCGGTTGTCAGGGCCAGCAATTGGCACAGGCCGCAATTTTCCACATGATGGGATACACTTTGTATAGGTATGAAATCCGAGGCGGTATCGGCAGGGTTTGAGAGATCCAGACGCTGACCGACATGATGCAGGACGGCTACAACTCCACAGGCATTCAAGCTGAATGCCAGAATAACCAAACGGAAAAATAAGAGTCGTTTCGGTATTCGCATTCAAGGATCCCGGGGAGAGGCGAGGGGGATGTGTTCCGATTGACTTTCACAGTCCGGGCAGAGGCCTTCCCACTGGACCCGCTGGTGGGAAATACGATAGCCGTTGACGGGTCCCGTCGGCATCGGGACCTCGACCCCGGGCATACAACTGGTGTTGCCGCATCGTGTACAGGTAAAATGTGGATGGCATTGATGCTCGCTGCACCGGTGGCCGAGTTCGTACATCCAGGTGCGGTCCTGTAAGTAGGCCTGATGAACCACCCCCGCCGACACCAGCGTCTCGATGGTACGATAGACCGTCACTCGGTTGGGAGAGTCGGGGCCGATGTGCTCGGCAATCTGGTCGCAGGAAAGCGGAATCCCCGCCGAGAGCAGAGTATGGAGAACGGTGACTCGAGGTTGGGTCTTCCGAAGGCCCGCCGAAGTCAATATGTCCTGGATTGAACTGGTTTCCATGTCGCGCCTCACAAAGGGAATCGTAACCGATTCATTCCAAACCCTTGACCATGCCGTCAAAATAGAATTCAGCACGGTTGTTTCGAATGTAGGTCAAGAGGACCGCCTCGATATCCATGTTTTCCTGAAGCTCGTAAAATCTGGAGTCAAGATCTTCAAAATCCAGACCGTCCAGTTGCTCTTGCCGTTTATATCGATCCTTGTCAGGAAGGCAATTAAATCGATCGACAGACTCTTTTAGAATTTGTTGAATCTCACCAAGCCCAACCTTTCCAAAACCATACAACGCATCCTCCCAAACGATGCCTGTGGAATTGAAGTAGAACTGATCATGTCCGCCGTTGTTGACTTCAGCCATATACCACCACATCGTAATGACATATTGCTGAGGTTTCGAAAATTTCGAGAGACTCCGACGATAGGTTTCTTCATCGGAATAGATATCCACCGACAACCAGACTGGGTCAATGATCGCCTGGATGTCGCCAGAATCGATGACCTCGTCGTCCACCACCATGCGTTTGTCCGTCATTTTACCCTTTCTTCTCGACTGTTAATTTGCCGTTTGCCCTTTTCCATTATCAATGGACGACTTGACAAGTATCCTTCGTCGATAGCCAACCGTCAATGGTGGTGTCCCAGCCAACACTCCTTGTGATTCGGATCGGGATTGACGAACAGCATGGGAAAGATGATGTCGCTGACGCAGCAGGGCAGCCACACGGCGATGAAAAGTACCAGCAACATCGCGCCGATCAACCCGATCGTCCAGTCGGCTTGTGTATTCATCAAGATATGCGAGGCCGACGCCCAGGTACTAATCAGGATGTGTAGGGCGTGCGGCACTTTGGACCGCGGCAGATAGAACGCCACGACGATCCCCAGCAATGCGGCCGGATTGACCAGGTACCACTCCTCAATAAATCCCAGATGCAGTCGATGGAAGATACCCTCGTCGTTCTCGTGGGCAGGATCGGCGGATTCGGCATGGTTGTGGTCGGCAACCTCAGGGTGATGGGAATCACCCGTGTCGGCCGTCGGTTCGGTCGGATTGGGTACGACCTCCGATGTCTTGTGTCCGTGGGCATGCGAGCCATGCGTCGCCGACTCGGTTGGAACCGCTACGCCGAGAATCTCCTCGCCGAAAAAAGGGATAATACAATCGCTCAGCGTCGCTACACCGATCGAACCCACATATCCGACCAACAGGATCAGGAGAAATTGTCGGGCTTTGCGATGCAATTGAAACAGCGAAGCAGTAACCATCGCACTGAGAAAAACATGAAGTGGATGAAAAATGGCAAATAAGGTTGTCGTTTCGGAAAAGGATGTGGCTTGAAAGATCAGCATAAAGACGATCCCCGTAACCGCCCCAAGCAGGGTAAATGGGGAATGCTCCTTGAGTTCATGGCCAATCAAGGCCAATCGAGTCCGTGCGGTCATAATGGTTCCTTCAAATCATCGTTTCTCTATTTGCAACTGAGTTGCATTGCTTATACGACAGTTGCAACAAAGTTGCATTTAGAATCTCAAAAATTCCGTAAAATTAACCTGTTAAAACTAAAATGAAAATATTTGTTAATATTCAAATTTATTTATTGACAAAGATAACCTTCCATGATATAATGTTGTCAGTATTCAATAAAAGGAGAAGAGTTTGGGGATTCAAAGGGAGGAGCTATGAGCTTGTACTGTGGGGGAATGATTGTTTGGACCGATTTTGCAGGCCTGCGATTTCCGATGGAGAGCGGTTCATCCGCTATCCAGACTACACCGCTAAAGAAGACCGTACAATCCGAAGTCAATGGATCAGCGGGACAACCACAGGGCGGAGAAGATCGCCAGATCGTCAATATTGATTTGGCCGTCAACCGGAATCGTCAAATCCGCGTCGGTCCGGTAGGCAGAGTTGCCGGAAGCGGATTGCCACGCACCCGCAAACAAGGCCAGATCCGCCAGATCGACGACGCCGTTGTTGTCCAGATCGGCGTCGATCCATTCGATGCGAACATCATCGACCCACCAATCGCTGGAGGTCAGATTGGCATTGGTTCCGTATCCCGTCATGCGAATCGCAAAGAAATCGCCGAAACCATCGGAGGAAACCATCCAATTGCGGCAGAAAACATTGATATTCATCCATACCGGGGCTATAGTGGCGATATGGCAAAGAGCTTGTATATCATCGATGGACACGCGCATATCTATGCCGCGTATTATGCCCAGATGCGGCCGTTGACCAGTCCTTCCGGCGAGCCGACCAAGGCGACTTACATCTTCACGACGGCCATTCTCGGCCTGATCGAGCGGCAAAAACCCGACATGCTCGTGGTGGCGATGGACTGCAAGGGCAAGAGTTTTCGTTCCGACATGTACGCCGAATACAAGGCCCACCGGCCGCCGATGCCGGAAGATATGCCGCCGCAGATCCGGCGGATCGAGCAGATTCTCGAAGCGATGCGCATTCCGATTCTGCGGATCGAGGGTTTCGAGGCCGACGATGTGATCGGAACGCTGGCGACCCAGGCGTCAAAGCAGGGAATCGACTGTCGGATCTGCTCCAAGGACAAAGACATGCTCCAGCTTCTGGATGAACAAGTGTCGCTGTTCGATCTGAAAACGGAGAAAGTAACGACGCCGCAGACGCTCCTGCAGGAAGACGGCCTCCGACCCGAGCAGTTCGTCGATGTGCTGGCGCTGCAGGGCGACGCCGCCGACAATGTGCCAGGCGTGGCGGATGTCGGCCCCAAAACCGCCATCGCATGGATCCAGAAATACGGCTCGCTGGAAAATCTTCTGGCCCACGCCGACGAGATCTCCGGCAAACGCGGCGAGAACCTGCGAAACTCCAAAGAGATCCTGGACTTGAGCCGCAAATTGGTCATCATTGACCGCAACGCCCCGGTTAAAATCGACGAAACGCAATTCGCCGTCAAGGAACCGGACAAGGAAACGCTGGGACGAATCTTTTCCGAGTTGGATTTTACGCGATTGATCGGATCACTGGGTTTGACGCGGGTGGCAATTCCTTCCGCAAAGGAGACACCGAAAGGTCAGGGCGATTTGTTCTCAGGAATGGCCGCAGAATCAACACCAGCCCAGCCGAAGGCGATGAAGTCGGCTGCGACGACGGACAAACAATACACCTGCGTGGATACGACCGAGTCACTGGCCAACCTGGCGGCGGAACTGAAGACGAAAACGCGGATCGCCGTCGATACCGAGACGACCTCCACCGATCCCATGCGGGCGGAACTGGTCGGGATGAGTTTTTCGTGGCGGTCGGGACTGGGATACTACCTGCCGATCAAGGCCCCGATGGGACAGAAACATCTGAATCTGACGGATGTCAGGAAACTCATCGGGCCAATTCTGGCGAACGAAAAGATTCAAAAGGTCGGCCAGAATATCAAGTACGACCTGATCGTTCTCAGCAACGCCGGAATGCCCGTCAACGGAATCGTCTTCGACACGATGGTCGCGTCCTATTGTCTGTCGGCCGACCGCATGAGCCATTCGATGGATGCGATGGCCCGCGATTACCTTGGCTATGAGACGATCACATTGGCCAGTTTGATCGGTAAGGGCAAGAATCAACTGACCTTCGATATGGTCGATACGGCGGCGGCGACAGATTATGCGGCCGAGGATGCGGATATCACCTGGCGGTTGTACGAATACCTTTCGCCACGGCTTGCCGAACTACCGAAGATTCAAAAGCTCTTCGAAGATGTCGAGATGCCGCTGATGGAAGTCCTGGCATGCCTCGAACGCAACGGCGTGTTCGTCGAAACCGCGCGACTGCGGAAGCTTGGCACGGCCGTCGATCAGGAAATCAGCCGGCTCGTCGATGCCATCTACAAAGAAGCGGGGACGACCTTCAACATCGACTCGACCAAGCAGCTCGGCGAGATCCTGTTCGACCGACTGGGGCTCAAATCCGTGCGATCGGGCAAGACGATGCGGAGTACCGACGCTGAAGTGCTGGAAGAACTGCAGGAAGAGCATCCGGTCGTCGCATTGATCCTGCAATATCGTCAGCTCGTCAAGCTCAAGAACACCTATCTCGACAAGCTCGGCCAGATCATCAATCCGCGAACAGGACGCATCCATGCCTCGTTCAATCAGACGGTAACAGCGACGGGCCGGCTCAGCTCCAGTGACCCGAACCTGCAGAATATCCCCGTGCGAACCGAACTGGGCAAGAAGATCCGTTCGGCCTTTGTCGCGCAGAAGGACGGCGACTGTCTGCTCAGCGCGGACTATTCGCAGATCGAGTTACGATTGTTGGCGCATTTTTCCGGCGATCCGGCGCTGCGGAAGGCGTTTGCGGAGGATCAGGACATCCACCGGTTTGTGGCCGCACAGGTCTATGGCAT
>JAAYVQ010000356.1 GCA_012517095.1 Phycisphaerae bacterium
AAAAGTGTCTGACACCTTTTTCATTTTGAACCAGACCGGGCCGGGATGGTACAATATCGGAATGTCGTTATCTCGTCGAAACAGTCCAGCAGGGGGGGCGTTTTTACCGTCCACGCCCGAACAACTCCGCGGCCGCGGCTGGGATCAGGCCGACATCATCCTGATCACCGGCGATGCGTATGTGGATCATCCGGCCTTTGGCGTGGCCCTGATCGGCCGATGGCTGGAGGCGCAAGGGTGGCGAGTGGCGATCCTGCCGCAGCCGGACTGGCGGTCGGTAGACGCCTTTCGATCGCTTGGGCGGCCGCGGCTCTTCTGGGGGATTACCTCCGGATGCATCGACTCCCGCCTGCACAGCCACGCCTCGCTGGGCCATCGCCGCCGCGAAGATCAATACAGCCCGGGGGGACAGCTTGGCCTTCGTCCCGATCGACCGCTGCTGGTCTATTCGGCCCGCGCCCGCGAAGCATACCCCGAAGTCCCGATCGTTCTCGGGGGCCTGGAAGCGTCGCTGCGGCGGTTGGTTCACTTTGATTACATCGAGGACCGGCTCAAACGCAGTGTGCTGGCCGACGCCAAGGCCGACTTGCTGGTCTATGGAATGGGAGAATCGGCCGTCGCGCAGATTGCCTGGCGGCTCGATGGCGGCGAGCTGGTGGAGTGGTTGACCGACATCCCCGGCACGGCCTACATGGCCACCCGCGGCCGTACGGTACCAGCCAAGGCCGTGCGAATGGGGTCATTGACGACCTTGCAGGAACATCCCGAGCAGTTTCTCGACGCGCATCGCCAGATTGAGCGGCAAATCTTCGGCCCGGAAGTTCCGCTGGCGCAAGATCAGGATCCCGGCACGATCGTTGTCAATCCGCCGGCCGATCCGCTGACGGAGGATCAACTGGACCGGCTCTATTCACTGCCATTCACACGGTCGTGCGATCCGCGTTACGGTCCCAAAGGGGTTCCGTCGATCGAGGCCGTGCAGTTCAGCATTACGACCCATCGGGGTTGTTTTGGCGGATGCAATTTCTGTTCGATCTGTTTTCACCAGGGCAAGCAGATCATTTCTCGTTCGCCCGATTCGATCCTCGAAGAGGCCGGACGGATTGTCGAGCATCCGCAATTTGCCGGCACCATCAGCGATCTCGGCGGACCGACGGCGAACATGTACGGCATGGCTTGCGGCTGCGACGAACCTTGTGGTCGAAACAGTTGCCTGTTTCCATCCTTGTGTCCGCATCTGAAGATGAATTCTCCGAGGATGCTGGGATTGATGGAGGCGATGCTGCGGAAATGCCAGTCGGGGTCGCGAAAGGTCAACTGTTTTGTTGCGTCCGGAATTCGACATGATCTTGTGCTGAAAGAGCCCGATTATCTTCTGATGCTTGCGAAACATTTTGTCGGCGGCCATCTCAAGGTTGCGCCCGAACATGCCAGCAACTCCGTGTTGGAATTGATGGGCAAGCCGCGGTTTGAATTGTTCGAACAGTTTGAAGAAAAGTTTCAGAGTGCCAGCCGCAAGGCCGGAAAAGAACAATATCTGGTCCCGTATTTCATCAGCGGCCACCCGGGTTGCACGACGGAGGATGCGATCCGGCTGACGGAGTACCTGGTCTCGAAAAACTGGCGACTCCAGCAGGTGCAGGATTTTGTGCCGATCCCGCTAACGCCCTCGACGGCGATGTTTGTTTCGGGCAAAAGCCCGAAGGGAAGATCGATTTTCATCCCACGGGGCATGGGGGAAAAAAAACTGCAAATGGCTTTGTTACACTTTCAGGAGCCGCGTTATTATCGGACGGTTGCAAATGCCCTTCGGTCCCACAACAAGACGGCGCTGCTGTCCCGTATTCAGGGGATGGTTGCCCACCACCGGCGGAAACGGTAGGGGGACCGGGTGGACCTGTGGATTTTGCTGAGTCTTTTAGCGCTGGCGGCCAATGCGGCCAAGGTCCTGGTCGTCAAACTCTTCTGCCGCGACATCGACTCGCGTCTGCTCGTCTTTTCCGGCCGGCTGGTCAGTGCCGCCGTTCTGCTTCCCGTCCTGATTGTTACCTGCCACGGCCTGCCCATGGATGGTATATTCTGGTTTGTCATCGCTATTACCGCCATCCTGACGGCCGTTGCCAGCGTACTTTATACCCAAGCCGTACAACACGGTACCCTGACGATTGTGTTGCCCACGCAGGCGGCCGTGCCGGTCCTATCGTTAATAACGCTGTGGATCGGCTGGTCTGAGACACCCTCGCTTCGTTCCGCAGTCCTGATGATCACAAGTATGGTATGCTTGGCATATGCGTTATGGGCCCAGGCACCGCGAAACGGCGGACACGACGATGGCCGGAGATTTATCGTCTATGCTCTCATTGCCGCTATCCTTTTCGGGGTCACCACCATCCTCGACCGTGTCGCCATCGCCCGCGTGGCTTTCGGAGCACTAGCCTACTCGGCCTGTTGGAGCCTGGCCAGCACAGTCCTGATGGGGGTTCAATGTTTTCATGCGGGAGTGTTTCGTTTGGGAATCCTTGACAGAAAAATCGCCGGATCTGTGGGTCTCTATTCGGCGGCGGTTCTGGGAGCGTTCTATGCCCAGCAATACGCCGTGCAGCTATCACTTTCGATTCCGGGCGGAGTCGTTCATGTCAAATCCATCGTCATGCTCCACCTGCCCGTCGTCATCCTGGCTGGCTACCTCGCCCTCAAAGAAAAAATCTCCCCCCGCTCCCTCATCGCCGGCCTCCTGGCCCTCGCCGCCGGCTGGCTCCTCATCCATGATGTTGCCCGGTAGAAATCAAGCACAATGTCCCACTTGCCCCCATGCCCAAACCCAAATAAACGGAGGCGATTCGTATGTGAGTCGATTCATCGTGGTTTGTGGAGAAATCCCACCGTCGATTCCATGATCCGCGCGTGGATCTTTTTCGACGGATCATCGGCGGTTTCCTGCTTAAGGTCCTCAAGATTCGCCCGGCAAAAGTGACACCCCAGCCGGTTCAGATGAAACTCCACATATCCCTGCCAGTCGCTCTCCAGTGTTCCCAGCAACATGGCCCCGATCGTGCTTCGTTTGGGGCAGCTCAACCGGCCGGACTCCCACACCTCCGTCAACAGGTTCTCGAATCCGGCGCTGTCGTCGAAATTCACGGCCGCTGCTGCGATGGCCTCCTTGACCTGTTTGAGGCAGCGGTGTTTGATGACCGCGATATTCCTCTCGCTGATGCCCACAATTTTGCTCGTGTCCATGTTCGACAACTGGCAGTAAAACAGCAGTTCTACGATCATCAGGTCGCGAAAATTCAGGTTGGTCTTGTATCCATCCACCAGTTCCGTCAGTGCGGCCCCCAGCGCTGCGCGGATCCGGTCCTTGTTTTCGTCCCGCCGGACATACCAGCTTGCCGTCGCCTCACGACCGGGCAGGGCGGCAAACGCGTCGCTGTCTGGCTCCTCGCTTCCGCGATAGACATCCTGGATCAGGCCGATATTCCGGGAGTGAGCGCTGCGGTAACTATTGATAATCTTTCGCCGCAATATCGTAAACAGGTAAGTTTCCGGGCTGGCGTCACCCCGATAATCTCCCAGCCCGGTCAAAAAACCGATGAAGGTTTCCTGTACCAGGTCTTCAGCGTCGGCCCGCTGACCGGCCTTGGCATGCGCAAACCGCAACAAACGCCCACGGTACTGTCCGACAAACTTCTCCCACGCCGGCCCGTCGCCCCGTCGGATCTGTTCCAGCAGATACCGTTCTGCATCCGTAATCCCGCTCATCGACGCTGTTTCCCTCGACCCAGTGCTTTTCGTTACGGTTCCGAAACCCTCAGAATACCGAATTTCCCGTTCGGTTTCAACTGCACAATACATCAAGACGACACAGTCGGGCCATTGTTACAGGATTCGGTCCCGCGATTTTATTCACCTCGGACACACAAACACCTGTACGGCCTTGGGCATAAACGGCTCGATCCGGATGTCGTTTCGCCCCGGTTTGACATACTCCGTCAGATCCAGTGTTGTCGGTTCTTCGATGAATCCGCCGGCATACTGTCCGTTGACGGTCACCCGTGCCGCCGTTTCAGGCCCGCCGGACTGAACCGACAGGATCAGGCGCTCAGAGCGGGTCTTGAATGAATCCAGCATAAAATGTCCCGCATAGGGGGTGGCCCGCCGAATCGGGCTTAGCGTCAGGTTTTGTCCGTTGATTGTCTTCCAGGGACCCTCGCCATAGGCCGCAAATTCCAATGCTGCCACCCATCCCTGATCGTTAAAGTCCGGCGCCTGCCAATCCACTACATCCTGATCGGATACCTTCCACGATCCGTCGATGGGCGTGGATATCTTCCTACCGTTGTCCAGTTCGATGACAAATCCGCCGATCAATCCCGCGGGATTCGGCTGGTCGGATGCATTCAACACCGAGATCGCCAGGATATTCGATCCGCTGTAGAACAAACCTGTCAGATCGGTGTTGGAAATCTGTTGCCAGTTGTCGAATCCCTGTCCGGTCGAATCAATCCGCTTGCCATTGACCCACAAATCCATCGTGTTGTCGGCGGTGCCGATGAATGTCGCCGACTTGATCTTCATGTTGGCCGGAAGATCGATATGCTTTCGGAAATAGCAGGTCCCAACCTTGGCCGTCGCCGCCGGATTTCCCCCCGGCATCCAGACCCACTTTTGTCCGCCGAGCGTGTCTCTGCCCTGGGTCGCCTGGGGCGGTACCGCCAGGGGTGATTCGGGTAACGGATCAACGACCACCGCTATTGGCCGGTTCCCGCTCGTCTGGCTTGGATCAAACCGCGGGGATAATTTACGGGCCTGGCGATTAAACACGAACACAACGCTTTCATAAGGGGCCAGCGATATCGATATATCCACTGCGTCCCCGATTCGATTATATCCGACCGCCTGTATCTCGTTTCGCATGGGATCCCACAGTTCCGGCACGCCCTCGGCGTGGAAACGCAACTGATAGGTCCGCATTCCCGGCGTAATGTTTTGATTACACACAAAGAAAATATCCCGCCCGGCCTTGACGCGATGCAGTACATGCAGCCAGTTGTCCGTTACGCCTTTGAGGACCTCCATGGTCGAAGTTACTCCCGCGTCTTTCATCACGGCCTGAATCTGCGCTACCGTCGGCTCCTGCGGTAACAGATAACTTCGTCCGCCCTTGCCGCTGGTCTTGCATACCGCCATCCCCGGCTTAGCGTCTCCCCACACCGCTTGCCGAATCGCTGCGATGTCCTGGGAATCCCTGCCCAGCGTCGCCGAAAGCGTCGGTAAAAATCCATATCCGATCACCACTCCCCCGGCCTCGAAAAAAGCATTCGCTTTTTCCAATGTCGCATAGGGAATCACTTCCGTCGGCGGAACGATCAAAACCCGATACTGTTCTTCGCGCAATCGTAAAATCTCGTCGTCGATTTTTGTATCGGTTTCCCACACGGAGTACGGGAGCCAGTCGCAGTCAAACAAAGCATCCTGCAGTCGTTCGCTCATCAAATCTGGCAATACGGCCTTCCCCGTCTGTGCGCTTTGGCCGACAAAAAGCAACGCTACCGGGCATACATGCCGCCCGCCGGTCAGTAACACGCTCAATCGGCTGGCATAATCGGAATACACCCGATACAGCGGCCAACGGGGTTCGAAACCATTGTTGTAAAAGTATGGGGGACAATCCGTGTCAAACGGCGATTTCGGGTTGAACGAGTGCGGAATTATGAAGTTCACGCCCGACACGAACATATGATCCGTCCACCATTTCATTTCCGGATAACCAAGGTCCTGTCCGCGGGCGCCGAAGATTTCCACCATCGCAATATCGTCGGGCTTTCCGAACACATGGGTAATCGAACTGCCCAACTTTGGCGTCTGCCAACACGGCACATCCCGAATCGCCCGCTGTCCGGCCTTGAACTGGTCAAATACCGCATCGATGCCGCCCATACTGCTGTACTTTTGCAGACGCATCATATCGCCGCCGCAGAATTCCGGATGAATATACAATGCCGAATGTTCCATGAAATGGCCGATCGATTTGACACCGTGCTGCTCGCACCATTTCGTAATCCCGCCGTACATCGTTCGCCCCCAGGCTTCGGCGAATGCGTCCCGATATTGAAACCGCGCCGCGGCCTGCTCTTCCCCTGCCAGTTCGAACCGCTGGGCCACATAGGCCTTTTTCCAATCCACATTCCATTCGGCCAGCACCGCATTCAGCTCCGTGCCCCAGTCGCCCGCCACTTCGGGTTCGTCGTAAAAAAAGCCCGGAATCGTCTTGCCGAAGTCATTTTTGAAACGATCGTAATGCGGTTGATAAACGGTTTTCACATACCAGTCAACGCAGTCCCGGCTGGCTCCATCGACGCTATATTGTCCGCTTTGCAGGACCTTCGGCGCCTGCGCGTAGCCGAATCGGATAACGCGCCATTTCCCCTCCGGGGCGTGCCAAAGGAGCTTTCCATCATGGACACTCGAAGCCAGATCGACCAGCGTGTCACTTTCAATCTTCCCCTCAGCCGTCAACCGCCCGGCCACTGCCCCGATATAACGATCGCCGTCATGCCCCTCGGATTCAATGTCCCGCGGTCCATCTACATCTACTGCCACGGCTTCCAGCCGTTTGGCCGCATAACGGGAAGGAACCTTTCCCGCGACGACTTGGCTGGGCCACCACTTCTCGTCGAAGATCCACATCTGCAGGTCGTTCTTCTTGGCCGCCTCCAGACAGATCGCCAGATCGCGATACCAGCCCTCGCCCAGCCAGTCCCGATGCGGCCGCGATTCGGCGGTGAACGAACCATTCCCTCCTTCGGCGACGATCTGGACATATTTCTCCAGATGCTTCTTACTTTCCTCTCCATGCAGCCAGAACAAAGGGCCCGTCAGTCGCCGCGCCTCCATCGGTAACTGGCGATACTGCGTTTCCATCTTCCGAAACGCCGCCTCATTCGACGGGGCACATCCCCATACACCGAATATTCCCGTTGTGAAAATCACGATCAATGCATTTCGAACCGTCATTTCGTTTCTCCACGATCGTATCGATTCCGTTTAAATATATTCGCTGAATCCTGAAATCGTTTCCGCGACCCTCAGTTTGCTTTCGCCTCAAAGACCGCAATCTCCGCCAGCCCGATATTCTGCGTGGAGGTTTTGACCGTGTCAATCAGAATGACCATCCACCGAACCTTTTTGGGCATAAATCGTATTTCCAGCCCTGTTTTTGCGTCATCCGGCAGAGTTCCCGCCCTCGCCGTCGTTCCATCGTCGAACAGAATCACCGCCGAGGTGATCTGATCGAGGTCGTTCGGCCGGTCAAACAGCCAGATCCGGTCGATCGTGTGTTCCGTTCCCCAGGTCAGCCGCACCATCGCCGAGGCCTTTTCCCCGGCGGTACACCACTCCTTCGAGATGTCTCCCGGATACCCGCCAACAAATCCGTCCGTCAATCCTCGAGTTGAATAATCCGGATGCGTCGAACTGACCGACACCGTCGCCGTCGCCGCGATGTTCGCTCGGTCCTCCAGTGCTGTTGGTTCCGGCATCGCTTCGCCGGCCTTACCCAGTTGCACCTCCTGCAGGCACATCGCATACCGGCTTCCCACCGGCCGCGACTGGAACACGATTCCGCCCCAACCCGAACTGAAATTCGCCGCGTAACACAACCACAGGGTCCGGCCGTCCTGGCCGATGAACTTCGACGGAATATTCACAAAGTACGCCTGCTCACCAAAATTCTTCAGATAGTTCACCAGCCGAAACGGCCCTGTGATGACATCCGACTCCAGAATGTAGGTATTGTACCGGCTAACCGTGTTTCCTCCGTCCGTTACGCACATCAAGTACTTCTTCAACCGCGGGTTGTAGGTCATTGTTACGCACCCCATATTGTCTCGCCATGCCGCAATCGGCTTGCCGGCCTTCAGATCCTTCGTCCAGATCGCTTTGCCGCCTGCTCCGGTCCCGCCGAAAAATTCATACTTCGACGCGTCGTTCATGTTCTCGATCGACGGCGTGACGCGAAGCAGATAAATCTCGTCGCCCGTGATCCAACTGTTGTATGCAAACCGCCGTCCCGCCCCGTCCGATGCCCCGTGCGCCACAAGATACGCCTTGCCATCCGGCGAATACTGCATCGCCTTGCCGAAATCCACGAAATGCGGCGCCCCGATTTTGACCGGCTCGCCATTGAGAGACGCTTCGCCGAACAACGGATTGGCCGGCGTGTGCGGCGTCTGCGTCCAGGTCTTTCCCAGGTCCGTGGACCACCGAAATCCCACAAACGGACCCAGCCACGGCCAGTTATAGGGAATTCCATCCCGCGGAACTTGTCCGGCCGGATGCAAACAGTATGTCCCGTAGTACCAAACCCCCTGATACACCAAGCTCCCGCATGGATACCGCCCCTCGTATGGGAATGGATCGGACTTGAACACGCCCTGATTGATGACTTGAAGGTTAAGCGGATCGTCCCCGAGCATAGTGGCGTGTCCGGTGGTGGCGTCCCGGCCTCCCGAACCGGAGCCCAAACCATTGACATTGCCGTCGGTCCATGGCGAATACAGATTCCCGTCCTCTGCCCATGATGGGTACCAGGTGTCCGCCCCCGTGTATTCCGCATGCCGCCCGGTGAACCGAATGCCTGACAATCCCGCCGACGGCTCAAACGGACAATCCGCCTTCGGTTCGTTCGGCCAGACGCCCGACGGTGCCCTTGGCGCCTCGACCAGACCCTCTTCGCAGGGCACCCTCTGCCCCCATCCGGCCGCCAACAATAACCCTCCGATCCCACAGATTCCGATCCAAGTACGATTCATCGCATACCCCTCGTCAATTCCGGGAATTACTTTTTTCTGGATTGAATACCCGCCCCATAGTTTTCCTCCACAATTCCCGAAATCGCAAGCGAAATTTGGATGGACATACGAAAACATTCAACTAAAGGCGGTTTATACCTATCCCTTGGTTAGATTTCTATGGAAACCCTGAGTGTTCGACGAGATGGATTGTTGTTTGGAAGAATTTGAAGGTTATATTTTTCCGATCCCCAATCGGGCCATCCCCCCTTTTACGCAGATCCACAGCGGCCGGTCTAATTTCATTCGTGGCCAGGAGCGGTTCGGCTACAACGCTTCATATGCCCAAGCCCGCGAATCCACAGTACCCCGACCCATTCAACAGTCGCCTCACACCGGCGTTGGTGAACATGGATGACTTTCGTCGGGAGACTCTACAACATGGAGGGTCCGCCATGTACCGCTGCGATATCGTAAATACAAGACCCCGCTGAAGAGCAGAAAAGTTATACAGAGTAAAAACCACGCCGATTCCGGCGTGAAATGAAAAAGTCGGAGCGATACGGCCAGTACCGCCAACAGGGTCCAGTGTGTTCCGACTGAGATGCACATCACCCAGAATGTGTCCCCCGCCCCGCGCAACGCCCCCCCGAAGACCAGCATCATGGCGTCGCCCATCACATACAGCGCCGCCAGCCGCAGCATCAACACCGCCTTCGGAAAGGCCTCTGCGAAAATCGCGTCCGGCCGCGACGGCCGAAAGATTCCCGCCAGAAGCTCTGGGAAAATTGCGAAAGCCAGCAGCGCGCAAAACGAATACATCCACGCCAGCTTCAATCCCGACATCGTTGCCCGATGTGCCGTGTCCGGTTCTCGTGCCCCCATCGACCGGCCCACCAAGCTGATCACCCCGATGTTGATGCCGAGCAGCGGGACAAACGAAACCAAATCCCAGTTGAAAACCACGGTGATCGCCGCCGCCGTCGTCAAACCCTGCGAATGAAACATCAGCGTCACAAGATCAAAAGCCAGCAGATTCAGGAATAATTCCACGCCGGACGGAGACCCGAATCGCAACAACTTTCCCATCGCCTTCCGATCATGACGAAACGAACGCATGACCGAATATTCTGAGCGAATGCCCCGGCTGAAATATTTCCAGCCCAGAATCAACAGACCGCACACGCTGCCGAGAATCGTCGCATAAGCCGCCCCGGCGATCCCCATTGCCGGAAACCCCGCTTTGCCGAAAATGAACAGATAATCCAGAACCACATTGACGCTCATTGCCGTAATCGTTGAAACCATTACGATCCGGGTTCGCCCGATCCCTGAAAAAAAGCAGCTCAGGCAGTTTCGGACCAGGTTGATCAATGTCCCGAAAACCAGAATATCGAAATACAGCTTTTGTGGACCCATCTGTTCGGTCGGAATGTGCATCGCGTCAAAGAGCCAATGAACCGCCGGTCGGCCGGCCAAAATCAACGGATACGCCGCCGCGCATACGATCAGCCCCTGCGTGATCACCGCAGGGCAGCGATCTTTGCGCCCCGCCCCCAAATACTGCGCTACCAGTGCCGTGCAATATCCCGTCAGACCCAGGAAAAAAGTCGTTAGCATGAAGTTGGTCAGACCGCCGACCATCGCCGCGCTCATCTGTTCCGATCCCAACCGGGACAAAAACAACCGGTCCGTAAAGATCATTACCGTGTCGCACGCGCTGGACACCACCATCGGCAGCGCGATGATCAACATTTCCCGAATCCCTCCGGGTCCTTCAAGATGTCGTTGAAACAGATGTCTCATTCAAGTCCGGTTCTCATAGAAGGCAAAAAGAAAGAATCATAACAAGATACGGAGAAAAAGAAAGGTCCGGTCGGCATGCCTGTCCGGAAAGAACGGTCCCGATTCCGTTTCTCTCTTCAATACAATCCATCCGGGATCCTATACCCCTGACCCTTGTATCGGGAAGGGGCATTTTGTACAATAGAAGTCTGGATGAGTTCGAGGTTAGCGGAGTCAGAGAGTGGTTGTGGATAAAGGATCCAAGAGGAGTCATTTGAGGATATTGATCATAGCGGCAATCCTGGCCGTTTTGGGCCTTGTCGCAGGTGGTCATATCGTGTTTCTGCATTGGCAAATCCGCCGCATTGAGGCCGTTCTGGCTGATTCGGCGATAGCCGCGGCCCTGCCCGCCATCATCGTCGAGCGTCCGGCCGACAACACTCTGCTTCCTTCGGATATCGCCCCGATCGTCTTTGAGGGGAAGGATTCATCCTCCGCCGACGGCTGGCACATCCGGATCGACTTTGCCGAAGGCGAGCCCATCCGCTGTGAAAGCGGCAAGTCCCAATGGATCCCCGGGGAGGCCCTCTGGGAGACGATCAAGGCCCGCTCGACCGCTGCCCCGGCGACGGTCCACATCATCGGCACCGATCATTTCAAGGCCTATTCACTGGCCTCGATCCGGATCCGGACCTCGGCCGATCCGGTCGGGGCGCCGATCTTTTATCGCGAAGTCAACCTGCCGTTTCAGGATGCCGTCAAAGACCCCAGCCGCATCCGCTGGCGGTTCGGCTCGGTGGCGTCGCGACAATCTCCGCCGATTGTCCTGCAAAACATGCCCGTCTGCGGCAACTGTCACTCTTTCTCTGCCGACGGCTCGGTGCTGGGCATGGATGTGGACTACGCCAACAACAAGGCCTCCTATGTTCTGACGACGACGGCGCCCGAGATGACCCTGGCCACCAGCGACATCATCACCTGGAGCGATTATCGCCGCCAGGACAACCTGCAGAGTTTCGGCCTGCTCAGCCAGGTCTCGCCCGATGGCCGTTACGCGATCAGCACCGTTCAGGACCGCTCGGTCTTCGTCCCGCAGGACAACCTGGCCTATTCGCAACTCTTTTTCCCGATCAAGGGAATTCTTGTGTATTACGATCGCCAAACAAAAGAATACAAATCCCTGCCCGGCGCCGACGACCCCCGGCTTGTCCAGAGCAATCCCGTCTGGAGCCCCGACGGCAAGTGGATCTACTTTGCCCGTGCCACGGCCTACGAACTCAAGGCCAAGCTCGGGCAGGGCACCGTCCTGCTCAGCCAGGAGGAATGCCTCGAATTCGTCCGTGATCGCAAGGAATTCCGCTTCGACATCTATCGCGTCCCCTTCAACGAAGGCCGAGGCGGAACGCCCGAACCGTTGGCGGGCGCCAGCGCCAACGGAAAAAGCAACTATTTCCCTCGATTTTCACCGGATGGCAAGTGGATCGTCTTTTGCCAGGCCAATAGCTATATGTTGCTACAGCCCGACAGCGAATTGTTCCTCGTTCCGGCCGACGGCGGCGCCCCGAAACGACTCGAATGCAACGGCCCGGCCATGAATTCCTGGCATTCCTGGTCGCCCAACGGCAAGTGGCTGGTCTTTTCGTCGAAATCCAACACGCCCTATACGCAATTATTTCTTACGCATATCGACAATCAAGGCCTCGCCAGTCCCGCCGTTCTCCTGGACTGGTTCACCGCCGCCGACCGGGCCGCCAACATTCCGGAATTCGTCAACCTGCCCGCCGGCGCGATCCGAACCATTCGGGAACAATTCCTGAACGATTATTCGTTTCAGCGGGCCGGAAACGAATTCTATCGCCAGGGCGATGCCGACGGTGCGATCGAAATGTACCGAAAAACCCTGCAACTCAATCCGAAAAATGCCGGCGCGCACACCTCCATCGGATTCCTTCTCTATCATGTCAAGAATCTCCAGGCCGAGGGATTGAGCCATCTGCAAGCGGCCGTGACCCTCGATCCCACCAATGGCTGCGCACGGTACGATCTCGGCTACATGCTGCTCCATCAAAATCGTCCCGCCGAAGCCGTTGAGCATCTGGCCGAAGCCGTTCGGGTGTTCCCGGACGGATACAACAAACAGTACAATGCCGTCGATATGAATGCCACGCTGGGGATGGCCTATTCGCGCCTCGGTCAATACGCTCAAGCGGCCCAGGCCCTCGCGCGGGCGGCTGGCTTTGCGCCGGAAAACGCGAAAATCCGATATAATCTGGCGATTGCCCTGGCCTATGAGGGAAAGACTCCCGAAGCGATCGAACATTATCAAAAGGCCGTTACGGTGGACCCGGCTGTCGATCGATCGCCCGCATTTCACGACCGCATCGGCCGTAACCTCGCCGCATCCGGCCAATGGGAGCAAGCCATCCAGTGGGCCCGGCGCGGAATGCAACTGGCGCTGACCCAGGGAGATCAGGATTCAGCCGGGAGTATTGAAGAGCGAATCCGGATCTATGAGCGGCGGGGTCCCCTCGTCGAAGAGAAGTGACCCGGCGTGTCGCGGGAGTATCGCTTGACAATCGCCGGATCGTCGAATAAGCTGATTGCATGATAATTCGAGACGCAAAAGTGACGGATGCCCCGGCGATTCACGCCCTGATTACCGGCTATGCCGAACAGGACAAGATGCTGTTTCGTTCCCTGCCGGATATCTACGAAAATCTCCGCAGCTTCAAAGTGGCGGAAAACGAAAACGGCCGGACCATCGGCTGTTGTGTCTTGCAGGTGGTCTGGGCCGATCTGGCGGAAATCAAATCGCTGGCCGTGAAAGAGGAATATTTCGGCCGGGGAATCGGCCGCCAATTGGTCGAAGGATGCATTCAAACCGCCCGTGAGCTGGGGATCAAACGCTTGTTTTCCCTCACCCTGACTCCGAAGTTTTTCGAGAAGACCGGGTTTCGGACCATCGATCGACAAACCCTGCCGATGAAGGTCTGGAGCGATTGTGCCCGGTGCCCCAAGCAGGATCACTGCGACGAAACCGCGATGGAAATGATCCTCGAGTAGAAATCGAAAATGTCTTGCTTCCGTCCCCTTGGATGATTAGGATGCATCGGGATAGGATAGGAGACGGACCGATGGAACCGAACGAATCCGCGGAACCGATCGTCTTGATCATCGAGGATGATCCCGGCCACCAGCGAATGCTGGAGATCCTCGTCAAACGGCTGGGTTGTCGCTGTGAGTGTGCCTTCGACGGCAAGGCCGGCCTGGCCAAAGCCAACACCAATCGTTACGATCTGATCTTCGTCGATATCCACATCCCCGAACTCGACGGATTTATGGTCGTCCGTTTCCTCCGCGATCGCGGCCTGTCCACGCCCGCCATCGCTGTCACGGCCCTCCAGCTTCAGGGCATCGACCGTTCCGCCCTGGCCGCCGGCTTCAACGACTTCCTCCGAAAACCCATCGACCAGCAGATGGTCGCCGCCATCCTCGAAAAACACCTCCACATCCGACAACCCGCATCCCGATGACCTCCGGTCGGGACATTTGCGGCTCGCTTACCTGAGTTCGGACGCACGACGGCCCTGTTACCTTCCTGCCTCCGTACAGGATTGCCCCACAACCGCCCAACTGATGCAGATCAGCGACAGAAAATAGCTCGGCAAGATCGCCCGGTCCAGCGTCCCCACCCCCAGAAACTCATGCAGCGAAATCATCGTATCCGACGCCATCAATAGTCCGATCCCCGCGACGAACGGCCATTTCAGCCGCCCGTCGATCCGCATCCCCCACGCCGCCGCCAGCCCCGTGCACGAAATCGCCAGATACGCCAAAACCGCCGCGGCTACCGCGTCTCCCGCAATCGCCGGCCGCAGCCAGATCGTGTAATAGGCCAGATACCCCGCCAGAGCCGTACCCAACACCCACCCTTGCGGCCGACCGTGCCGCAGCGCAAAGGCCAGATACCCCGCATACGCCGCAAAGAACATCCCGATCCCCGCCAGAAAATACGCCTCCCTCCCGTCCCGATTCGCCAAAAACCAGTCCCCTCCAGCCGAAAACAACAGCGCCGCCGCAATCCACGCGCGATCGCGCCTTCCCCGCGGCGACAGCGACACAATCCCCGCACAGCTCAGCGCCACCCCGACCTTCGCCCACACCCATCCCGTCCCCACCGCCGCGACCGCCAGCCCCGCCGGAATCAAGAACATCCATCCCCGTCGCATATCTTGACACCTTCCTCAGTTATGAAGGGACGCGTTTC
>JAAYVQ010000357.1 GCA_012517095.1 Phycisphaerae bacterium
AAACATGATATCAACCTGACGACATAACTCGATCGCCGAGGCCTGTCGGTGCATGGTTTCACGGCAGAGAGTGTTGACGACCTTGAGTTCGGAGAAGCCGTGCTTGATGATTCGAGCGACCATTTCGGCGAAGTGATCGGGGCTTTGAGTGGTCTGGGAAATTACGCCTAACTTCTTGTGGGGACTAAGGTTATGCAAGTCGTCTTCCGACCCGATGACCTGAACATGGTCGGCAAAACCAACGACGGCCTGAACCTCGGGGTGCTTGTGATCGCCGATGATGACCACCTGGTAACCCTGTTTTTCCAGCTCGGCGGCGATTTTTTGAACTCGTTTGACGAGAACACAGGTGGCATCTACGGTTGTAAGTCCTTTGCCATCAATCTCTTGTAGTTGTTTTTTAGTGGCTCCGTGAGACCGGATCAGCACCGTCCCCTGAGGAATGGAATCGATGGAATCGACGGTTTTCATGCCCATGGAGGTCAGTTCATTGACAACATCCTGATTGTGGATGATGGGCCCCAGGCAATAGACACTGCCTTTGGATTGAAGGGTTTGTCGGGCCAGGGCGATGGCATTTCGGACCCCGGGGCAAAAACCGCATTGTTCGGCGATTCGGACTTCCATGGTACTCCGCTCCATTAAGCCGATTCCGATACCGCCGTCGGGAATGAATCGGCATCTTCCGGGGGATACTCGTAAGGCGTCCGGCCCATTCTGGTTCGACATTCGGCCTGGAGGCAACGGAACTCAGCGGTCAACCAGCGGGCAAATTCGCGATCGCCCATCTCGACGACCTTTTCCGGCAGAATGGGTTTTCCATAGAGAACTCCGACGCGGCCCAAGCGAGGATATTTCTGGTGTCGCGGCCAGGCCTCATAGGCCCCATCAACGATCGTGGGGACGATGGTTGCTCCGCTGCGCCGTGCCAGGAGCGCGAAGCCGGCTTTGATTTCGCCGATACGGCCGTCTTCGCTCCGTGTGGATTCGGGAAAAATGACGATCGCATGGCCCTGGCGAAGTTGATTGATGACGGCCCGCATTGCGGCGATATCCGATTGGCCGCGGCGGATGGGAATGGTATTGAGGGTGCGAATCAACGGGCCGAAAAACCAGTGATCATAGAGGGTGTCGCGGGACAGGTAATGCATCGGACGACCGACTGGGATCTGGCAGAAAATCGGGTCCAGGAAACTTTGATGGTTTCCCGCGATCAGGACGGGGCCTTCGGTTGGCACATGTTCTTTTCCGAAGACCCGGATCCGATACAAGGGAAACATCGTCAATCGAAACCACCAATAGAAGATCCCGTACCAGAATTTATGGAGAAAGGACTTCATGCGGTTTCCGGGATATGGGTCAAGAGGACCTCGATTACTTCGTCGATGGAAAGCCGGGTCGTATCCACGATCACGGCATTCTCGGCGGGGACCAGGGGGCCGGTGGCTCGAGTTCGATCGGAGGCATCACGGGTCTCGATGTCCTGCAGGATTTGTTCAAGCGGAACCTTGATGCCGGATTCTTTCCATTGTAGCTGGCGGCGGCGGGCCCGTTCGGAAGGGTCGGCTGTCAGGAAAAATTTGACCGTGGCGTTGGGGAACACGACGGTCCCCTGATCACGGCCTTCGGTGACGATCCGAGGGTAGTCATTGGCGAAGCGCTGCTGCCATTCCACCAGTTCATGGCGGATTGTATCCATCGAGGCGACATGTTTGACCTTTTCGGTCACCTGGGGATCACGAATCTCGTTGGTGACCTCGCGATTGTCGATCCAGACTCGCATGTCGTCGTGATCGGCCTCGAAATGGAATTCCGTCTGCCCGATCAGTTCGCGGATCTGAACGGGGTCCGTCAGGTCGATATTGGCCCGCATCGCGGCCAGAGTCACGGCGCGGTACATCGCGCCGGTATCCAGATGAATGGCATCGAGATGTTCGGCCAACCGTCGGGAGATTGTGCTTTTGCCGACTCCGGCGGGACCGTCAATCGTGATGATCAATTGTGCCATGGGAGAAGACCTCCTCGGGACATTGCGGGGGTTTTTCCGGTGGAGCGGCGATCGGGAAACGAATCGCCACGATGCTGGTATCGTCCACTTGCTGGGCCAGACCGACATGGCGCCTTCGATGCCCCAGAATCGTGTGGATCAGACAATGGGCCGTCGCGTTCGGATATTTGACCAGCGTTTCGATCAGCCGATCGCGGCCCCAGAGCTGTCTCTCGAAATTCATCGCGTCGATCAGGCCGTCGGTGTACATAAACAGACAATCGCCCGGCCGGATTTCCAGCGTTTCGGTCTGGTACTGCGTATCCTCCATGATGCCCAACACCAACCCGCCCGTCGATAACTCGATCGCCTTTCGATCCCGGATCATCAGTGCCGGTTCGTGCCCACAGTTGCAATAGGTTACGGTTCGGGTCTGCGTGTTGATTACAGCTAAAAACAGGGTGATAAATTCCCCGTCACGGCATTCGCGACAGGCCGCCGTGTTCAGCTTGCCAATGATCTCCACCAGCGAGTGCCGCTCGTATCCTCCGTCAGAATAGGCCCGTAACATTCCGCGAAACATGCTCATCATCATTGCGGCGGGAATTCCCTTACCGATGACATCCGAGATCGCCACGCCCAGCGTATGATCGTCGATCTGGAAGAAATCATACATGTCGCCGCCCACCTGAAAACAGGGCTGGTAGATCGCGCCGACATCGAGGCCGCAAATGCAGGGTGCCTTGTTGGGGATCATTCGCCTCTGGATAGCCGCGGCCAGATTGACCTGCTCGCTCATGCGAGCGCCTTCAAGGGCCTGCTCGTACAGTCGCGCATTGGTGATTGCCACCGCGCACTGGCTGGCGACCAGCCGTGCCAGAGAGACGGAGCTGCGGTTGAAACGGTTGGGCTCCGGACTGTACAGTCGCAACACGCCGATGGGCTTATCGCGGAAGATCATCGCCACGGACAACTGGCTGACCAGCCCTTCCCGGCGCGACGCATCGGGGTACTTGACTCGGGGGTCAACCCGCATGTCAGGGATGACGATGGCTCGACCCTTGAAAACTTCTTTGATCACCGGTTCGTTTTTTGTCACCGGTCCCTTGTTTCGATAGGCCTCGCTGAGGCCGTAAGTGGCGCTCATTTTCAGATCACCGGTCTCGTCATCCAACAGACGGATCGAACATGCCTGGGTATTGGTGACTTTAACGGCGGCGCCCGCCAGCCGGTCCAGTACCTGCTGCAGCGTAAAATTCCCCGCGACCATCGTCGAGATCTGGTAGATCTGCTCGTCACGGCTCAGTTTTTTCGATTTCTTATATCTCATACAATCCATCAAAAACAGTCGTCGAGTTTCCACAATGCACCCGACACAATCTATCCGCAATCCATGCGGAACACAGTATTATATCATCTTTTTCCCTTTTGTATTCTAAATTGAGACGATGAGGATGGATTTTTCAATGCCGGGGGGTTATACTTTCCATGTGCGTGACGGATCATGTCATAAGTTTATATTCCGCCGAAAGATACGATAGGGCATGGGAGGAAGACATGGACAGGATGGCCAAATATGTGGTCTTTAAAGGGCGGGTTCAGGGTGTGGGTTTCCGTTATACGGCCCATCGGTCGGCCTGTCGGTTTGAATTGACGGGATTCGTCCGAAATCTCGGCGACGGGTCTGTAGAGATGTTGATACAGGGCAATCCCGATGATCTGGATGAATGTCTTGCCGATATCCGAGACTCGTTTGAAGGGTACATCAAGGAACTGCAAGTCCATGAGGTTCCCGAAGATCCCCGTTATAAAAGCTTCGTCATCACCTATTGAATTGGGCACAAGAGCATGAATACCTGCGGCAACAACGAAGGAAACACAATCCGGAACGATAACCAATCTCGTCAAACCTTCAGTAACGGCATACGGGCCGCCCTTGTCTGTCTGATTCTGTTTGAACCGGGATGCAAACCGAAAGAGGTTCTCGTCCCCGTCAAACCCGCTTCTGCGTTGCCGGCCGAGTTTCCGTTGCCTGATCGATTTCCGATTGTCGTACCCATGAAATTCAGGGATGTCGAATATCATTTCATGTTGGATACCGGATGTTCGCTGACCTCGTTCAATCGAAAGCATCGGGATCTCCTTGGCGATTATATCAAAACCTATACAACCTCCGGATTCCTGTGGCAGAAGATACCGGTGGATGCCCATGCGATTCCCGAGGAAGCGACGATGCAATTGGGCCCCATTCGGATCAAGGGCGAAGTCGGAGTGATGGACTATTCGGCTCTGGGCGATTGGCTGGCCCGGTATGATGGCCTGGTGGGAATCGATATCATGGGACAGTTCCTCGTCCAGTTCGATTTCGAAAAGGAGCTTCTTCGCTTTCTCCGCTCCGATACCCGGCCAGATCCAAACTGGGGAGAACCGTTTGATCTTGAATTATCCGGCGGCACTCCACATTTGCGTGTGCGACTGACCGATTCTATTTCAGAGCAATTCATGATCGATACCGGGGCACCGCTGATCTATCTGACTCAGGAAAAATTTGAATCGCTCGTCCGTGAACAGGATCCCTCGACAAGCTATGTCCGGCGGCCGATCACACAGGATTCCAAGGATCTTGCCGGGGCGATAATCCGCAAAGTATCGCTGGAACCCCTGATATACGATTCAATTCGGATCGTCGAGTCTCCGCGCTCGTTTCTGGGGATGGAATTTCTCCGAAGACATTCTCTTGTTACCCTCGATTGTCAAGGCCGAAAACTCTACCTCAAATTAAAATGCTCCGATCCCACGCCCCCTTCAGGGCTTGGCAAGCCGCCCGTATCGGACTCGAATCATCCGTAAGGATCAATCCGCTTACGGGCTTCAATCGGTGATCCGCTTGTAGCGATAGGGCTTGAATCCTTCCCGAAGCATATCGGCCAAATTGTATTCCCAGACGCGCACTTTCCCGTCACGGGCTTCGAAGCAGCGGATCTTCGTCCGGTCCGGATCGACAAACTCCTTGAACAGGACCACATGGGCGTCGAAGTAGTCCAGGATATCGCCCGGCCGAAGCTCGGCGGCGTCCGGGAGCCGAATACAAATTCCCGGAAAACTCCGAGTCGAATGTTTGACCGGAAGCTTCCAGCACCGCGACACAAACCCCGAACAATCGACGCCGACGGCATAGCGGCTCTGGTCGGGCTTGGTGCAATCAATATCCCCGGCGAATTTTCCCGCCGCCAGTCCCGCGTCAAATTCCTCGACGCTCGCAAAACCGTCCCACTTGTAAGCGACGCCCCGATTGATCTGCCCGGCGGTCCAGTGGGGCGTACGGACGAAGATTCCGTCACCGTCGCGGCCGCGAAAAATATGTTGCGGACCGGCCGTCCACTCGTGGTTGGCATACCGTTCGGCAATGGCTATCGCCTCGCCTCGGCTGAGGGGCGGATACCCGGGCGACAAATCCAGGAACGACGATCCGCATCCCACTACGAAAAATGAAAAGACGATTGTTGCTACAATACCACCTGTTTGCATCTTCCATCGAAACATTATTATCTCGTCCTGTGGTGTTTATGCGATCTCGAGTTCAAGGGATTGGCCCGCCTGGAGTTCCAGTTCCTTATCGAAGGTAATTGTACATTCTTTTCCGTTGACTTTGAAAGACGGGTTGAGATTGTATTCCATTGACTGATCCGACTGATCGGTAATGTCTGAAGCGATTCGTCCCTTGATCTGGTTGATTGCGTATTTGTCAGCGTTACCGCAGGCGAAGGTTCGCAATCGCAACGATCCCCATCGCAGGTTGATGGAAATCGACTGCTTGTTATTCGTTCGTTTCTGACGATATGTCCCCCAACCCTGCGCAGTGGTGAATGCGGCGCGGAAATCATCCGGCGAAATCCGAGGGTCAAACGCGAGCAGGCCTTGGGGGCCATCATAGCGGTATCCGCAGGCGGCCAGGAAAACGCCATAGCTCGCCATTGAGCGAGCATAATGATCGCCGCATTCGACTTCATTGAAGGGATTCCGCCGCGAGGCGTGGTAACGGTCGTGCAACATCCGTGTTACGGCCAGACCTTCCTGAGTCATGCCTTCCCAGATCATGTGTCCGGCCGCCTGATACTCAAA
>JAAYVQ010000005.1 GCA_012517095.1 Phycisphaerae bacterium
CCACCGTCCGTTCTTTCGCATCAATGTGACGGATGTGCGCAATCCCCGCAATGGGACCGTCCTGGAGTGGCTGGGCCATCTGGACCCGCTCGAAAAAGACACTTCCAAACAGCTCGTATTGGATCTGGATCGCGTGAAGTATTGGCTCCAGAAAGGGGCCATCCCCAGCGATCCGATGTGCGATATCCTTCACCGTAAAGGCCTGAGTTGTAAATACATGGAAGATCGCAAGCGTCGCACCGACCGCTCGCGCGAACTGTGCCGTAAGGCCGGTAAACCCTACAACAAGGCCGAGAAGGCGGCGTTAGCCCCGGCCGAGGAAAAGAAGTAAGCCCGAACCGAACGGCTGCGCCGCGAATCCTCGGGGCTGGCGGGAGAATCCGGAATGCGAATCGATGTGCTGACTCTGTTTCCGGAGATGTTTGCCTCGCCGCTGGCTCACTCGATCCTCAGGCGGGCGCAAGCCGCCGGATTGGTTGAGATTGTTCTTTCAAATATCAGAGATTTCGCCGCCGACAGTTATCGCAAGGTGGACGACAAGCCCTACGGCGGCGGCAGCGGCATGGTGATGATGGCCGCGCCGGTGTTCGCGTGCTTTGAGCATGTGCGGGCGCAGGCCGAAGAACCGGGCCGGGTGATTTTGCTGACCCCGCAGGGTCAGCCGTTCAGTCAGGCGATCGCGACCGAGTTGGCCCGGCAACCGCGGTTGATCCTGATCGCGGGACGCTACGAGGGCTTCGACGAGCGGATTCGGCTGGGCCTCGGGGCCGAGCAGATTTCGATCGGCGATTATGTCCTCAGCGGCGGCGAACTGCCGGCAATGGTGGTCATCGACGCGGTGGTGCGGCTGCTGGACGGGGCCGTGGGCGACGAAAATTCCGTACGGGACGAATCGTTTTCAGAAGGGCTGCTTGAGTACCCGCAATACACCCGGCCGGAAGAATTCCGCGGGATGCGGGTGCCGGAAGTGCTGCTCGGCGGCGACCACAAGAAGATCGAGGCGTGGCGCAAACAGCAGGCCCTGGACCGCACGCGGCAGTGGCGGCCGGATCTGCTGGATAAGAATAACCCAAAGAATAATGAAACAGGAGTATAGATCGTGAAGAATGCATTGCTGCAACATGTTGAAGACAAGAGCAAGAAAAGCGAAATTCCGTATTTCGAAGTCGGCGACACTGTCGAGGTCGGCTGCAAGATTCAGGAAGGCGACAAGGTTCGCGTCCAGGTCTTCAGCGGCACGGTGATCTCGCGGGCCGGCGAGGGCATGAGCGAAACCTTCACCGTGCGGCGGATCGTGGATGAAGAGGGCGTCGAGCGGCGGTTTCCGATCCACTCGGTGAATATCGACTTCATCCGGCCGGTTCGCAGCGGCCAGGCCCGTCGTGCCAAGTTGTTCTACCTGCGCGAACGCACCGGCAAGGCCGTCAAGCTGTCGCATCGGCACAGCGAGCACACGGTCACCAAGTAAGGCCCGCCCGTGCTGCCCTGGCCGTTCGGACGCCGCCGGCTGCTGGCCGACCCCAGGCGGCTGGGCCGCTGGGGCGAAAACCAGGCCCTGCGTTTTCTGCGGGGCCGGGGGTTTCGGCGGATCACGCGGAACTTCCGCTGCGATGGCGGCGAGCTGGATCTGGTCATGGCCGACCGCGACGGCGCGGTGGCGTTTGTCGAGGTCAAGACGCGGCGGAACGAGGATTTTGCCCCGGCGCAGATTGCGGTTACGCCGGAGAAACGGCGGCGGATGACGCGGGCAGCGAAGGTTTTCGCCCGCAAGTACAAGCTCGAGAATCGGCCGATGCGGTTCGATGTGGTGGCCGTGATCCTTGGCGACGGAGTGAGACCGGAAATCCGACACTACCCCAACGCCTTTCGGCCAAGGTGAAGTGAATCAAAAACCGAACGAAGTGCAAAGCGGAAGACGATTTGTCTTCCGCTTTTTTATGCGGGTTCGATATCATTTCCCGGCAAAAACCAAGCGGTTAGGACGGTTTACACCCGAGTCAAATTCAGCAGCCGAAGATCCATGACTTGCGAACCGGGAATTTCTATGGCTCGGAGCTCCAGTTGGCCTCGTCCTTTGTCCAGGCGGATTCGTCCCAGATTCAGCGGCCGAAAATCCTTGACATAGGACTCCGTCCGGGGGACACGATCCTGTTGAGCCCCGCGCAGCGGAGGATCATTGGCCTCGGTGATTTTGCCGCGGAGCGTTTGCCCGTTAAAACTCAGTTCCACTGTGGAGCCGACATCCTTGCCGGGACAGGTATAAAACGCTTCGACTTGGTACTCCCCCGTCGTCAACACCTCGATCTCCCACGAAACAAAGTCATCCAGCGAAGTCCATTGGGTCAGGAATGAACAATTCGGATGAATGCTGGATCGAACGATATGGCCGTGCGGGATCCCATCCCGCGCGGGCAACTGGGTATAGCGGAAATCCGGATGGCCGACCGGAAACGGACGGTCGTCCGGCCGGGCGGCCGCCAGGGTCTGTTTCCATTGCTGGAGATGCTGATTCAATTCGGCGGCAGTCCCGGCGTTTTGTTTGGCAACATCCCGCTTCTGTTCCGGATCCAGCGTCATATCATACAGATTGCCCTGATCGTCCATTCGATATCGCTGCGTTCGGACGCTGACCCGTTTGTTCCAGAACGAAAACAACATTCGTTTGGGCCAGGCGGGCTCGACCTCCAGCAGCAGCGGCTTGAGACTCTTGCCGTCCAGTTCTTTGTCGCCGATCCGCGGAACACCGGCCAGCTCGGTCAAGGTCGGTAACAGATCGATCGCGCCGGCGATCTGCGGGATCGTCTTGCCTTCCGGGATGGTTCCCTTCCAGCGGATCAGCAGAGGCGAGCGCACACCGCCTTCGTCCGTCGAGCCCTTGATGCCCTTCATGTTTCCGTTCCAGCGCCAGCCGTTGGGTCCGTTGTCGCAGAAGTAAACGACAATCGTGTCTTTCTCGATCGCCAGATCGCGCAGCGTATCCAGCAGCCGCCCGACATTCCAGTCGAGGTTCTCACACATCGCCAGCGCTGCGCGGGTGTGGTCGAGGTCTTCCCGTTCCGGAATCGTGCCCCGCATCGCCAGTTCCTTTCCCTCGAAGCGGGACCAGAACCGGTCCGGAACCTGCATGGGCGAGTGGGGGATGTTGCAGGCCAGATAAGCGAAGAAGGGGCGCTTGTCTCCGACGCACTTTCGGATATAGGCCGCAGTCTTGTCAGTAAGATCGTCCACGAGATACCCGCTTCCCTTGACGATCTTTCCGTTGTGCTCCAGCATCGGATCAAAATATTCTCCCCAGTGCCCGGAGGTGAACCCATAAAATTCCTGAAATCCCCGGCCGAGGGGATGATACGGATATTGCGTTCCGTTGTGCCATTTTCCGAAGAGGGCGGTGGCGTACCCGGCCGCGGCGAAGGCGTCGGCCACGGTCGTTTCGCCCAGGTTCAGCCGCTCGCCACCCTGCGTAACGCCGGTCACGCCGCCGCGGGGGTGGTACCGGCCGGTCAGAAATTCCGCCCGCGTCGGCGAGCAGACCGGGCAGACGAAAAAGCGTTCGAAGCTGGCGCCCTCACGGGCCA
>JAAYVQ010000358.1 GCA_012517095.1 Phycisphaerae bacterium
ACCGTCTGGACCGCCCGCTCCGGCCGCGTCACCGATGCTGGCGGTGCTGTTAGCACAGGCGACGCCGTCGGCTTCCTGGTCTCCGATCGACAGCCGGCAACGAACAACGCCACTGTAATGGTGATAGTCATACATATCTGTTTCATTGGCGGATGTTGTTCCTCTTTCTAAAACAAGCTATCCAATTAACAATTGCCAAGGCAACCCAGACTATTGTCGCAATTCCGATCAGCCAAAATGCGGCATTTGCTTCGATGTGTAAAGGAAAGTACAACGCTCCGCTCTTATCCGTGCAAATAAGATAGACAAAGAACCCGATACTTATCATCCCCGGAATAGTGGCCAGCCAGCGCAAACGACCATCTGTAGTCTGGATCAAAAAATCCGAAAAGTTAAAACTCGGGTCAAGGATGTCTTTGTTCTCTGGATCTTTCTGGCTCATAAGAGATCACCATGTTTGATGTAATCCATATTCAATATCACGCCGGGTATTACTCGCCAAAGCCGTATCATACCCATTGTATCCAATACAGAGGGAGATGTATAGCCAACTCCTTCCCCTTAAATTCCATTGACTTGCCGGCTCGTGGCCGGTAGAGTTTTGCCTTGTTTCATCTCTGAAGGGCAAACCGCAGGCGTGTTACAGGATACAACGGAAATCTTGTCGGCGATCGTGGCCCGGGTGCGTTCGGCGGACCCGGTCAACAGCCGTTCCTGGTTCGACGAACTGGCCGTGCTGGACTTCTCCGGCGGCCTGCTGGAGATCGGCTGCCCGGACGCCGTCAAGGCCCAGTTCCTTCAGGACCATTGCCAGGCGACCTTTACGCAGTCGGCCCTGTCGGTCACGGGCCATCTGGTGACGGTGCATTTTGCCGTCGCCGGCAAGCCCTCGGCCCCGCGTAAGGTCGCCGAGCCGCCGTTTAAGCTGCATCCGGACTACACCTTCGATAACTTCGTCGTGGGTCCCTGCAATCGCCTCGCCCACGCCAGTTGCGTCGCCGTCAGCCACGCCCTCGGTTCCACCTACAACCCGCTGTTCCTCTACGGCAGCGTCGGCCTGGGCAAGACGCACCTGCTGCACGCGATCTGCCACGAGGTTCTCCGCGGCAATCAGGCCGCCGCGATCCAGTTCCTCAGTTGCGAATCGTTCATGAACCGATTCATCTCCGCCATCGAGCAGGGCACCGTCGCCGAGTTTCAGCGCCAGCTCCGCACGGTGGACCTGCTGATCATCGACGATATCCAGTTCCTCCGCGAGCGGGAGCAGAGCCAGGAGGAATTCTTCCACACCTTCAACGCCCTGTACAACAACCACAAGCAGATCATCCTGACGGCCGACTCCTCGCCCTCGGACCTCAGCGTCGAAGACCGGCTCATCAGCCGCTTCAAGTGGGGCCTGGTCGCGCGGCTCGATCCGCCCGGCTACGAAACCCGCGTGGCCATCGTGCAGAAAAAGGCCGGCCTTCGCGGGCTGGCGATCTCCGACGAGATCGCCCAGTTCGTCGCCCGACAGGTCCAGACCAACATCCGCGAGCTCGAAGGCGCCCTGACGATCCTCTATGCCACGGCCAACACAACCGGCCAGCCGCTGACCTTGGCCGTCGCCCAGCAGGCCCTCGGCCACGCACAGCCCGAAACCCAGCGGCACATCACCATCACCCACATCATTGCGGCCGTCACTGGGTACTACAACCTCCGCGCCGCTGACCTTCAGAGCAAACGCCGCAGCCAGAGTATCGCACTGCCCCGCCAGATCTGCATGTATCTGGCCCGCAACCTGACGCGCCACTCCCTGGAGGAAATCGGCGGCCATCTCGGCGGCCGCGACCACTCCACCGTCCTGCACGCCTGCGAAAAGATCACCCAGCTCATCGAGTCCGACCCGGCGATTCGATCCCAACTGGCCGAACTGACGGATCGCATCCAGCAGGCCTCGTAGGATTCACAATCCACGATCACGAAAATAAAACCGGCCCGGAAAAATTCATCGCCGAGCCGGAATGTCGAATCTATAAATCTTGTTTATCGCTTATTCGAGTTCGAGAACGATATACTCGGCATAGTCCTCGTTGCGGACCAGCAGTAGAACCTTTCCCTTGGCCTTTTTCATAACCGCATTAAAATCTTTAACGGAGTTGGTCTTCTGCCGGTTGACGCTCAGGATCACCATGCCCGGCCGGATGTTCGCTTTTTCGGCGACGCTGCCGCGGGCGACCTTGGTGACGATCACGCCGTCGGTGGAACTAAATCCGAATCTCTCCGCCGTATCCGAGTCGATATCGGAAATCTCCAGCCCGAGTTTGCCGACGGCCTCGGACGAAACCAGGCCACTGTCGTCCAGCGAGCCGATCGTGATCGTCAGATCCTTTTGTTCGTTGTTGCGTACGACCGTCAGTTCGACCTTCGTCCCCGGCTCAAACTGCGACACTGCCGTGCGAAAGGATTGATTGTTCACGACTTCCTTTCCGTTGAGTTTGATAACGACATCCCCGTCCTTGAGACCGCCCTTGGCGGCCGGCGAATCCTCCAGAACGCGGGTAATGATCACGCCCTGGTTTTTATCCAGACCGAAGAACTTGGCCTTGTCGGGAGTAACGCCGTTTTTGTCCATTTCAATACCGACATAGCCGCGGGTGACCTTGCCGGATTTCAGGAGTTGCTCTTTAATGTTCTTGGCCATGTTGATCGGGATCGCGAATCCGATGCCCATATAACCGCCGCTCTGGCTGAAGATCGCGCTGTTGATCCCGATGGCCTGACCTTCCAGATTCAACAACGGCCCGCCCGAATTGCCGGGATTGATCGCCGCGTCGGTCTGGATAAAGTCCTCATACTCGGCGATCCCGACGCTGCGGCTCTTGGCGCTGACTACGCCCACCGTCACCGTCTCCGACAGGCCGAACGGATTACCGACGGCGATGACCCACTCACCGATTTCCAGTTTGTCCGAATCGCCCAGATCAATCACCGGCAGATTGTCGGCTTCGACCTTGATCAACGCCACATCCGACTTGGGATCGGTGCCGATGACCTTGGCCTGCAGTTCGCGCCCGTCATTGATCGCCACGAGGATCTTGTCGGCCTCGCCCACCACATGGTTATTGGTCAGGATGTACCCATCCGCGCTAATGATGAATCCCGAGCCCTGTCCTTTCTGCATTCGTTTTTCGGGGGTCTGCTGGCGGAATCGCCGCCCGAAAAATCTCTCGAAAAACTCGTCATCAAAGGGAGTCCCGAATGGATCCATCCCACGGGAGACCTCGATCGACTTTTCCACTTGAACGGATACCACCGCTGGGATTACCTTCTTTGAAACCTCTGCAAATGCCTTACTGGTCTCGCGAAGGGTATCCAGCCCGCTGGCCGCAACGACATTTTGTACCGCAAGGCCAAGTCCGAATACCATGACTGCCAACACAACTCCATATCGAATCGATTGTTTCAGTTTCATAAAGATCTCCTTGTTGAATTTTCGCTTATTCTCTTCGTATTGTTATGATACGATTATCCAATGTCACAGTGCACAATTTCATCGTACAAACAGCGTGCCAGGAATATATTGAAATGTAAACGATTGTTAAATAAAGATTTACGGATTCCTCGGCGAAAGAGAAATATAGATTTTCCTGCCATATTGGCACCCCTTTTCTCCTCGTTTCGTCCGATAAGATTCTTGGATGAAACAAAAATTCAATATTGTTTGAATTTTGAAGTAGCGGGGGTAATGCTGACTCGATCAGATCAGGGTCTTTCCCAATTCGGTATGATGACTGAACTGGGCATCATTGGTTTCGGGGTAATCGCTACGGTAGTGAACCCCCCGGCTTTCCTGCCTCCATCGTGCCGCGATCGTCATCAGATTGGCCACGATCAGCATGTTCTGACATTCCCAGCCGAATGGGTGATCGAATACCTTATCCATCACATACCGCTGCCAAAAACGGATGATATCTTCGGCTTCGGCCAGATGAGTTTCTTTTCGCGTGATCCCGACATTTCGCCACATTAGAGCCCGAAGGGCATTGCGAACGTCGTCGGTATCCAGTCGGCTGCGGTCCGAATGCGGAATCGCAAATTCCATCCGCGGCGCCGAAAACCGGTCGCGGCTGGGCCGCATGTCCTGCAGGGCGGATTGTCCGGCGATCTGCCCGAAGACCAATCCCTCCAGCAACGAGTTGCTACCAAGCCGGTTGGCCCCGTGCAGACCGGTCGAGGCGACCTCACCGCAGGCGTACAGATTGTGGATATTCGTCCGGGCCGAAGTGTCGGTCTTCACTCCGCCAATCATGTAGTGGGCGCTGGGCCGAACAGGGATCAGGTCATGGCTGACATCGATATCGAAACTCTCGCACAGTTCGCTGATTGTCGGGAATCGTTTGGAGAAATGCGCCTTGTCAAAATGTCGCACATCCAGATACACATGGGTGGAATTGGTCTTGAGCATCCGGTCCAGAATCGCGCGGCTGACCACATCCCGCGGCGCCAGTTCTCCGGCCTGGTGGTACTCCTTCATAAACCGAACGCCGTTGCCGTCCACCAACATGGCCCCTTCGCCCCGGAGTGTTTCGGTGATCAGGGCCCGCGACGCCCCCGCGATATAGAGCGTCGTTGGATGAAACTGCATGAACTCCATATCCCGCAGAATCGCCCCCGCCCGATAGGCCATCCCCAGTCCGTCGGCGGTCGCCACCTCCGGATTGGTCGTCTCGCGATACAGTCGTCCCGCTCCGCCGGTGGCCAGGATCGTGGCTGACGCCCAGATGATTACCAGCCCTGCCGAGGGCCGAAATCCCAGAACCCCCAGGCACTGGTTCTCGTCGTCGGTAATCAGGTCGATCGCGAAGATGTGTTCCATTATATGGATTCGTGGGTGCTTGCGAACCATACGGATCAGGGCTTCTGCGATGCCGCGCCCCGTTGAGTCGCCGTGGGCATGTGCCACGCGGGCGTGGCTATGTCCGCCTTCCAGCGTGATGTCGATCTGTCCATCGGTCCGGTCGAATTCTGTGCCCCACTCGGCAAGCTGCTGGATCAATTCCGGTCCCCGTGACACAACCAGCTCGACGATTGTCTTATCGCACAGCCCGCATCCGGTTTTGAGGGTGTCGGCCACATGATACTCGATCCGATCCTGGCTCCCCAGGACCGACGCGATTCCTCCCTGTGCATTCCAGGTGTTACTGTTATCCAGCGACTGTTTGCAGATCAGCGTAACATTCCTCTGACCGGCCGCCTCGATCGCCGAGCGGAGGCCGGCGATACCCGATCCGACAATCAGGCAATCCGTGAACAATTGTTGAATCGAACTGGTGTCGATTGGAACTAAATACCGACGAAATTCACTTTGTCGAGCCGGCATAATGGAATCCTCGATGTAAACTCAATCGTTCCCCAGGGCCTTGATCAGACAATCCATGCCCGCCGGAACGATGTTCTGTTGTTTGTGATATCTGGCGATCGCCCCTGCCGCAAGTCCCGCTGCGGAGGCCGGGCAGATCAGTTCCAGACCATCAACATTCAGCCAACTGCCCCGAAGGGCCGTCACCGTGATCATGAAAAAAGAATGGCTCACCGCAGATCCCGGCACAAGATCGGAAAGATCCAATGGAACGATCTTGCCGATCGCTCGAAAGGCGTCCGGTCCGTACACTCCCAACATCCCGGTCTTCTCGGTTACATCAACAGCGGCGATCCCGGCCTTTTGGATTCTCTCCAGAACGCCCTGTCGATGTTCCGGTTGCGTCAGCATCAGGTATTGATTCCGAATCCGGGCTATCCGTACGGATCCGGTCCCGTTCATTTCGGATCGAATCCAGGTTCCGTCCTCGGGCAATAAAGTCCCGCCCGTCAACTGTCCCGTTAATCCTGCGGTGCCTGCAACCGGAATGCTGAATCGCCCGAAACTGCACAGATCAAACGCCGCTGACGAAGTGGATAATGCCGCGCATTCTCCCGCCGGGTCACCATAATCCTGCGGCAACCGCCAGCCGTTATACTCGGCGAATCGCGCCCCCAACTGCTGGTGGACGCCCTCAAATGGACTCGATTTGGCCATCTTGCACTCCTGTTGCGGTCCCCTTGGCGAATCCGTTTCCATTCGTTTCAGCGGACACAGACCCTGGATCGGCGGATTCGAAAATCCGCGCGGTTCGAAAACCCGAATTATACCCGGGCCCACCGCCGTCGGCAAATTCCAATTTACAGTTCCGTCGGATGCGATATAATACCTCAGAAATCGAAAATCGATGGAGCGAAAAAACCTGTGGACATGACTCTTCTCGAAACGCGAAAGCTTGTGAAATCCTATTCCGGCAGGACCGTCGTCAATGAGGTCAACATTTCCGTCGAGCAGCGGTGTACCGTCGGCCTGCTCGGTCGAAATGGCGCGGGAAAGACCACCACCTTCCGCATGGTGGTCGGCATGATCGTCCCCGACGGCGGGACGGTGGTTTTCGAAGGCACCGACATCACCCGCCTTCCCATGTTCCGACGGGCGCGACTCGGCATGGGATACCTCTCGCAGGAGCCCAGTGTCTTTCAGCGTCTGACCGTCCGCGAAAATCTCTATGCAATCCTCGAAACGATGTCTATCACCCGCAAGGAACGCGTCGAACGGGCTGACTCCCTCATCGAGCGGTTCGGTCTGACCGAGGTCGTCAACAGCCACGCCCGGTTTCTTTCCGGCGGCGAACGCCGCAAGCTCGAAATCGCCCGCGCGATGGTCACCAACCCCTCGCTGATCCTCCTCGATGAGCCCTTCAGCGGCGTCGATCCCATCACCGTCGAAGAACTCCAGCAGGAAATCCGCCGCCTGGCGGCCTCCGGTGTCAGCATCCTGATCACCGACCACAATGTCGAACGAACCCTCGAAGTTGTCGATAAGGCCTACATCATCGACCACGGCAAAGTCATCGCCCAGGGTACTCCCAAGCAGATCGTCCAGAACGAACTGGTCCGCAAAAGCTACCTCGGCTCGACCTTCCGCGGCGACGAGTTCGATTGATCGGCAGTTTCTTGATGCCGTTAAATATGAGGTAAGACAATGCTCGATCCTGAAAAATGTTGCATGACCCGTTTTCCGGCGCCGGTGCTGGCCGAACGGGCCCAGCCCATCGAAACGATTGACGAGACCATTCGCCGACTGGCCGCACGGATGATCGACCTGATGATCGAATTCAAAGGCGTCGGCCTGGCCGGCCCGCAGGCCGGAGTCAATCTCCGCATCTTCGTCGCATCCCCCGATGGAACCCGTGAAAATACCAAAGTCTATATCAACCCCGAAATCGAACCCTCCGGCCCGCTCGAGGCCGTCGAGGAGGGCTGCCTGTCTCTGCCCGGACTCTACGCTAAAATCCGCCGCAACACTCAGTGTACCGTCACGGCCACCGATCTGGACGGTAACCGATTCACCGAATCTGCCGAAGGCCTGCTCGCCCGCGCCTTTCAGCACGAGTTCGACCACCTCGAAGGTAAACTGATCAAGGACCGTTTCAGCCGCATCCAGCAGATCGCCGCGCGCCACCGCCTCCGGGAGCTGATGGAAGAGTACGAGAACCCGTCCTCCTGATCATCCGAAAGGCCCGGCCCCATGCGGATCGTTTACCTCGGCTCGTCTGAATTCGGAATTCCATGTCTGGAATCGCTTAAAGATGGTCCGCACCAGCTCATCCAGATCTTTACCCAGCCCGCTCAGCCCGCCGGCCGCGGCCGGCATCCCCGCCCGACGCCCGTCGCCGAGTGGGCGGCCCGACGCGGCGTACCCTGCGAAGAAACCGCCAACATCAACGCCCCTGAATCCATCCGGCGCCTGACCGAATGCCGCGGCGAACTACTTGTCGTTATCGCCTTCGGCCAGAAAATCTCGCAGGAAGTGATTGTCCTCTTTCCCCACGGTGCGATCAATGTTCACGCTTCGTTGTTGCCACTCTACCGCGGCGCCGCCCCCATTAATGCCGCCCTCATCGACGGCCGCTCCGAATCCGGTATCAGCATCATCACCCTGGCCGATCGCATGGACGCCGGCCTGATCTTGGGCCAGTCCCGGACCGAAATCCTTCCCGACGACAACGCCCAGTCCCTTCACGATCGGCTTGCCCTTCTCAGCCCCGACTTATTGTTGACCGTCATCGGCCAGATCGCCGCCGGCACGGCGACCTACACCCCACAGGATGAATCGCGGGTGACCTACGCCAAAAAACTCAAAAAAGCCGACGGTTTCCTTGACTTCGCCCGTCCCGCCGTCGAATTGGCCAACCGTATTCGAGGCCTCTGGCCTTGGCCGGGAGCTCAGGCCAGCTTCGTCTCCGCCTCCAGCGGAAAGTGCTACCCGGTTGCGTTTGCCCGCGCCGTCGCTGTCCATACCCACGACCAACCCGGGACCTTCGGTCTGCTCGACGCCAACCTCGACATCGTCTGCGGCGACGGTCGACTCCGAATCCTCGATCTCAAACCCGCCGGAAGAAACCTCATGTCCTTCGACGCCTTCGCCCGCGGCCGCGAAGTCAAACCCGGCGACCTCTTCCTCTCCATCGAATAACGATCAAATTACGAAATTTCCTTCCGACAGATAAACTCCCAGTCTTCATCAAGTCTTCCATCTATGGGTCTTTCAAGCATGAGTCCAAATACTTCCGAATGGATCTCCCGAATGAGAACACCGCCCGTATCCCAACATGAATAGTCTTTGGCCAAACAAGTCCCCGCTTCGATGGCATGTTCGACAATACCCTCTACCCATCCTGTACCACACCCAGAACTCCGTATGCTATCTCCGTCGAATATTTCCGGTCCATCCCAATAATGAAACATGTTTTCCTTCTAACCCCGGATATCCGTTCCATCAATTCCCAAGTCGCCTGAGAAGTTCTCCGCCGTCGGTCATTCCCGGCATCAGCTCCGTTTGCTCGAATGTATCGTAGGTCCACAGCAGCCACCCCGACATCCCGCGATACATCGCTTCGTCCCGGATCGAAAGCAGGTTTTCCTGAGCTGCGGTCCACGAAGACTCGGCAAATTGAAATGCCCCGAATTCCCCGAGAATTACCGGCTTATCCTTCAGGATGGCCGCCGCCGTTGCCCCGACAAATCGAACCGTCTCCATGTCCCGTGCGAATGCGTCGGCGACGGATTCGTTTGTGCGGGTTCGATAGAAATGCACATCCAGAAAATCCAGTTTTGACCGCGACAGGGTTTCCAATGTCGGCGGCCAACGACGATCCCCCGCGAATTCCGGTCCCGGCCCGAGATCTGTATCCGGGTTTTTGCCCACCGCCCGCATCGTGAAAATCCCCTCGCATACCAATAATTTCGGATCGATCTTGTGAACGGCATCGGTCATTGCGTCAAGATAATAAACGATCCCCTCGTCCATCAGGGCCTGCCTCTGCCGAGCATTCGAAAGGTCATATGTTTTTCCATTGGCTGAGGTAACCGTTCCGTTTACCGCGTCAAACGGCCAGCTCTTGCCGTCCAGATGCAGTTCGTTCTGCATCTGAACCCCCAGCAGCGTCGCCATCAGTTCCGGCCGCCGCGATTGAATGAATTGCAGAAACTCGCGCACATACTCGCGCTTCGCCGCGATCCCCTCACTTGTCAGATAGATCCGGTTTCCCCCGCCGCCCAGTCGCTTGCGAAAATACTCGTTCCTCGGCAATTCCCCGTCACCGAAAGTCGGCAGCACATAAATCCCGTGCTTTTCCGCCCGCTCCAGAAAATCCAGGACATTGGCCATATAGGGCTCATACAGCGCCGTGGTCGTCCCTTCCGGCCCGGCAATCCCCGGATTGGCGGCGCTGCGGCCGATGATGAACACGCGAACGGTATTGAGCCGCACCGATTGTACAAACGCCAGCATCGCCTCGGCCTTCTGGGGATCATAGCAATCTCCATTCGGCGCCTCTGGGGCCTTGGACTCCAGCGGCACCGCCTCGAAGGTCGAGTGATCTCCCCTGCGCAGCCGCACGAAATTCACCCCCTTGACCACGAACTCCGGCCCGCCGGCGCCAACCCGAAACATCGCCCGCTGGCCCGTCCGATCCACTACAATCCTCGACCTTTCTACCGCTGCCTCCGTCATTGCGGTTGCCATTAATAAACAGAATGAATTCGCAAGGATTCGGAAGGCCGAAGGTATTCCGATCTCCATTTTCCAATATCCAATATCCATTATACAATTCCTCTCCCGTTACTGGATAAGCCGCCGGATTTCTGTTGGCCCGGACTCTTGAATCATTATAATGCCCCCGTGACTCGGAAGAAAACGAAACCTGTTGCATCCGTCGATTCCACCGGTCGGACGCGGACAATTCGCCGCGCGCTGCTGGCCTGGTTCGCCGCCAACGCCCGCGATCTGCCCTGGCGGCGCACCCGCGACCCCTATGCGATCTGGATCAGCGAGATCATGCTCCAGCAGACGCGGATCGATACCGTCATCCCCTATTACCATCGTTTTTTAGGAACATTCCCAACGATCTCCACCCTGGCCTCCGCCGACCTCGACAAACTGCTCAAGGTTTGGGAAGGCCTGGGCTACTACACCCGCGCCCGCAACCTCCACAAGGCCGCCCGTGCCGTTGTCGAACTCTATGCGGCACAAATCCCCGACACCTTCGAGGGTCTCTTGTCCCTGCCCGGAGTCGGCCGCTACACCGCCGCAGCCGTCGCCTCCATCGCCTTCGGCGTCCCCCGTGCCGTGCTCGACGGCAATGTCATCCGTGTCCTGTCGCGCCTCGATTGCGTTAAAGACGACCCCGCAAAACCGAAAAACCGCGATAAGCTCTGGGACCGCGCCGAAGACCTCCTCGATCCCGCGCATCCCGGCGACTTCAACCAGGCCATGATGGAACTGGGCGCCACGATCTGCCTGCCGCGCAATCCCCTGTGCTTGGCCTGTCCCGTCGCCGTTCATTGCCTGGCCCGCCTTGCCGGTCTGCAGGACAAACTCCCCATCCGCAAAAAAGTCCCCAAACTCCCCTTGCAGGTCGTTGCCGTCGGCCTGATTTGGAAAGGCCGAAAACTCCTCATCGACAAGCGCAAACCCGAAGGACTCCTCGGCGGCTTGTGGGAATTCCCCGGCGGCAAACGCCTCCGCGGCGAAAAGCTCCCCGCGACAATCGTCCGTGAGGCCAAAGAAGAGCTCGATATCGTCATCACCCCCGGCCCGCAACTCTGCGTCGTCGAACACGCCTACTCCCACTTCCGGGTGCGACTCCATGTCTTCGATTGTCACTTCGTCTCCGGCCGCGTCCGCTGCCGTGGCTGCGACGACTTCCGCTGGGTCCGCCCGCAGGACCTCGACCGCTACGCCTTTCCCGCCGCCAATCGCAAAATCTTCCCCTTCATCCCCGGCGCCGACTCCGCAACAAAATCCGAACGCGATTGACTTCTCGGATGTCCACAGGTATTCTCAACTCCGACTCCATCGCGCCGTGCGATGGAAACCAGGGAGTTATTCGAATTCCTCGATAGGAAAAATCATGAAATCTGAAAAGATCCTGCTTCTCGTCACATTGGCATTAACGCTGTCCCTAATTTCCTGCTCCGTTTCCGATTCTCAGAAAACCTCCGGCTGGCGTGTCTCGCTCTTTGACGGCAAGACCCTCAACGGCTGGACCGTTATCGGCTGTAAGGCCGCCGTTGACAAAGGCGACATTCTGATTGAGGACGGCAACGGCCTGGTCCAGAGTCAAAAACAATACGCCAACTTCGTCCTGGAGTATGAATGGAAGGCCCTCAAGGCCGACCAGTGGGATAGCGGAGTCTATTTTCGCTACACCGCCGTGCCTGCCGGTCGCCCCTGGCCCGAACGCTACCAGGTCAACCTCCGCAAAGGGGACGAGGGCAATGTCGGAGACCTGTCCGGCGCCAAAACCCCCGACTTGACCAAACATGGCGACTGGAACCGCTTCAAGCTCACCGTTAACGGTACCAGGGCCTCTCTGGAAATCAACGGCAAGCCGGCTTGGTCTGCCGACGGCCTTTCCGGCCCGGATCGCGGTTTTATTGCCCTCCAGGCCGAGGTTCCCGGCGGTGGCCAGTTCCGGTTTCGCAATATTTTCATTACCGAACTGGAATAAGCTCGTTTCGGG
>JAAYVQ010000359.1 GCA_012517095.1 Phycisphaerae bacterium
AATATAAACAAATGCTCCATGCTGCCCCGGGTTTTCAGCGCAAATCGCGCCGTGTCGTGCGCCGCCATGCCATAGACGAATTGCTTGATGCTTTTAAAAAGCTGAAACTTCTTTTTTTCTTCTTCGGTCATGATCTTTCCTTTCACGCTATAAAGCTGAGGATATCCCGGAGTTTGCCGGCCCGGCCGAGGAATTTTTCTGTAACGAACGATACCGGACATACGCTCGCCACCCATCATATGCCAGAATCAACGCCGCGGCAAACAGGGCCACACCGATCAATCCCGCGACCCAGTTACCGACAACTTTGTCGGTCGCCAGATCCTTCCCATCCGGGCCCAGGCCCGAAAACGCCTGCGACAACAGTTGCCGACTCAGAACCGCGATCGCCGCCATTGTCGTGATATACATGAAGAGCATAGGGACAGCCGTAAACACCGCATTTTTCCGTTGCGATACCAGCCAAATCGACGCAATCATCAACGCCAGACTCGCCATCAACTGGTTGGCTGAACCGAACAAAACCCAGATATAATTGAATGTGCCGGTATAGGCCAGAAGAAAAGTCAGCAACAGGGCCACCAGCGTCCCAATAGCCGGTACGCGCATAATCGGCAGCGCCCGTCCCAGCAATTCATTGGTCCCGATCCGCATGAAACGAATGACCAGATGCAGCAGCGTGATTGCCAGAATCACGATCATCAGCGGACCATAAACCTGTCCAAACGACTCGGGAAGGTGCAGGTAACCGAACAAACGCCCCAGCCCGTCCCCGAACAGCTTGCCCGGTGCCCCGCCAACATCTTTGGGCGTGATCGCGACGATCGTCAGCGCAATCAATGATAAAATCATCTCCAGAAACATCGCCCCTCCGGCAACCGGCCGGGCGTCCAGTTCGCTTTCCAGTTGTCGGGAAGTGCCGGTCGAACAGACCACTCCGTGCCAGCCGGAAACCGCGCCGCAGGCAATCGTAACAAACAGCATCGGCCACAACGGCAGTCCGTCTCCCGCCGCCGCAAAACCCGTCGTAGAGCTGCGTTCCAGGCCCGGATGTCCCACAAAGATCCCCAATACCGCCCCGGCCATCCCGATCAGGATAATGTAGAACGACAAGTAATTGACCGGTTGTACAAAACTCCAGATCGGCAGTACCGATCCGAAAAAGGAGAAAACCAGCGTAAAGATGAGCCAGATTTTCAAGCTCGCGGTAATGGGAAGAAAATGGTTCAACGCCAGCGCGCCGTAAAAAATCGCAAGTCCGATGAGGGTCACCAGTGTCAGCGGCGCTCCTCCCCGATAAATCAGGAATCCCACAACAACTCCGCCGATCGCCAACATGACGACGGCCAGCGGAATCTTGGGGGCCTCCGCCATCGTCTTGGCTACGGTATAAGCGAAAGAAGAAGCCAGAAGCAGTAGATACAGGTAAATGAAAGCCAGTAGAATCGTTCTCGCTCGGGCCGAAATCAGCGTAAAGCTGATTCCGCCGAAGGTCTTGCCATCGCTCCGTACGGAAACCATGGTACTCATGTAATCCTGAACCCAGCCGATGAAAAAAGTACCCAGCAGGATCCAGATCAATCCGGGCAACCATCCCCACTTGATTGCGATGATCGGACCCAACACAGGAGCGGCTCCGGCGATCGACTTGAATTGATACCCGAACAGGATACTTTTGGATGTGGGCATGAAATCGACGCCATCGGCGTACATTTTGGCGGGAGTCGCTTTACGGCCGTCGGCCCCGACCACTTTCCGGTCGATGTATCGGGCATAAAACCGCATGCCGATCAGATAGATGATTGCACCCAGAAGCGGAATCAGAACCGAATTCATCTCAATTCTCCTTCCTGCTGCCTTGTGATCCATCCTCGTATCGGCACAACCGTCCGGCGATCCAGCCAGGGACGCCGATTGCGATGACCCTCAATACTATACACCGGTGATATGTCGGATTCTATGAAAAATTTTCCGAATTCACCGGAAATTCTTCCGCGGGGGTCCCATATTTCCGCATATAGAGATCCGGATTCTTTGAAGAGGAGATGAATATTTTGTTGCCGGGATTCGTATCCCGCGATACGATGTAGTTCAGGCATATGTCCTCATTTTTTCAGTAAGCGGAATCCAATCGTGTCTGTGCTGCCATCGAGTACCCTCAGGGAGGCACAGAGATGAATTGGTTCTTTGCCACCAATCCCTGCCCAGCGGTTCCTGACGGATTCGGCGACGAGGACGCGATCACCTCGGTCTGGGCGGCGGATGTAGCCGGACGATAATCAATTGAAGAGATGGAAAGTGAAAAGGAGAAAACAATGCAACGGATAGACGGATTCATTCGGGTTTGTTTGGATGGATTGTTCTTGATGGGAATTGTATCCGGGATAATCCATGCGGGGACGCCCACTTCGCCGAAAGCGATGATTTCAACATCCGTTCTTTCGCTTAATGGGAACGATTGGTTGTTGATTCCAGATCCGGAGAATATCGGGATCGAGCAAAAATGGTTCAACACCCCTTCATCCGAAGCCAAGAAGACCAAAGTTCCCTGGATCATTCAGGATGCCTTTCCGGGGTACCATGGCGTCGCATGGTATTGGAGGGATTTTTCAGCTCCGGCCAATCCTCACAAATCCGGCCGCACGCTGTTGCGATTCTGGCAGGTGGACTACAAGGCCGATATGTGGCTCAACGGCAAGTCAGTCGGGACCCATGAAGGGGGCGAGACTCCCTTTGTGCTGGATGTGACGGATGCGATCCAATCCGGCGAAATGAATCGTCTGGCCGTACGGGTACTCAATCCGACGCATCAGCCGATTGACGGGATTGTGTTGAACGAGACGGCGCACCGAAACAAGGTCCTTCCCTATAGTCCCGGTTCGGCGTGGGATCAGGGTGGGATTATGGACGATGTCGAGTTGCTGATGGCCCCGATGATCCGGATAACCGATGTGTTTGTTCAGCCGGACTGGCGGACCGGAGACATTCGGATTCAGATCGAGGTTCAAAGCACCACCGACCCCACCGGAGGACAATTGGATTATTCGGTCGCCTCCGCATCCGGAGGGGAAACCTTTCTTACAGGGCGAATCGAACACGCGATTCCATCGGGCCCGTCTCGGATCGTGACCCAACTACGCTTGGATCCTCCTCGGCTGTGGGAATTGAGCGATCCGTTTCTGTATCGGCTGACGGTCCGGTTGAACGCCGAGGGATCCGATTCTTTCGATGAGCGGTCGGTACGATTTGGATTTCGAGATTTCCGGGTTGAGAATGGTGTATTTCGGTTGAATGGAAAGCGGATCTTCCTGCGGTCGTCGCATACGGGAAACTGTTGTCCGATCGGGCTGGAAATGCCGCACGATCCCGATTACCTAAGACGCGACCTGATCAATGCCAAGTTCATGCGATTCAACACGATCCGTTTTATCTCCGGCATGGCCAAGCGATATCAACTGGACCTGTGCGACGAGATCGGACTGATGGTCTATGAAGAATCGTATGCCGGATGGTGCATGGGGTATTCGCCGAAGTTCGCCGAACGATACAATGAATCCGTTCTCGGAATGGTGCGGAGAGACCGTAACCATCCGAGCGTGGTGATCTGGGGCCTGCTCAATGAGACCAACAATGGACCCGTTTTTCAACACGCCGTCGGCTTTTTGGAAACGCTGCGAAACGAAGATGATTCGCGGCTGGTGATACTCAACAGTGGGCGATGGAACTATGCTGACAGCGTTGCGGGCATTGAGGCCTGGCAAAATTCCGATCGCGTCGATCCCTGTGTGACCTTCAACCGAACTTCGCAGTCAATTTCGGGTTTAGGTATCACCTGGGCGCCGAAGCAGTTGGCGTTTCATCCCGGCGTGAACGGAGAATACGCCGTCGTGCGGTGGACGGCTCCGTCGGACGATGCCGTGGAAGTCGATGCAGTTTTTTCGAGTATCGCCCAGGGAGCGACAACCGATGTCCACATCCTTCATAACCGGCAGGCCGTGTATGATGGTTTCATCAATGTTCACAATGCAGGACCGGTTCAGAAACATACCGCCACACTCGATGTCCGCAAGGGCGACCGGATCGATTTCGTATGCGGATATGGCAACGGAAACTATGGCGGGGATACGACAGCCCTGGCTGTTACGATCAAGACCTCCGAGGGAAAAACATACGATGCGGCGGCGGAATTTTCCAGCAAACAAAATCCCAGCGGCGTGTGGAGCTACGGTCAACTGGCCCCGGGTACAACTCCGAATCCGAATTCATTTCAGCCGTTTCCTGTGGGGAAAATGGCAAAACAACAGGGAATTGTGAGCAATCCCGGCTCGAAGGTTTGGGAGGATATCTTGGATGATCGGCATCCCTATCAGCGGGTTCCGCATACGGCCGATATCCTTCGATATCTAAGGACTCTGCCCGGATCTGCCGGCGCGCCGCTGTTCATTTCGGAATACGGGATCGGCAGCGCCTGCGATCTGATTCGGCTGGTTCGATTGTATGAACAGGCGGGCAAACCCGAAGTTGATGATGCCCGATTCTATCGTAACCTTCGAGACCAGTTCCTTGTGGATTGGGATCGCTGGAAGATGAGCGAGGCGTTCGACCGTCCGGAGGACTTCTTCGCGCAGAGCAATGCGAGAATGGCCGGACAGCGTTTACTGGGTCTGAATGCGATTCGAGCCAATCCGGCCGTGGTCGGTTACAGTCTGACCGGTACTCTGGATCAGGGTATGACGGCCGAGGGTCTTTGGACCACCTTTCGCGAACTCAAGCCCGGCACCGCCGATGCGATGTTCGACGGATTTGCTCCGCTGCGGTGGTGTCTGTTTGTCGAACCTGTAAATGTCTATCGTAATACCCCGGTGCGTCTGGAGGCCGTATTGGCTAACGAGGATGTGCTGCCTGCGGGGGAATATCCCGTAATCCTTCAAGTAGTGGGCCCGCAGCAGAATCGGATTTTCGAAAAAACAATCACCGTGAAGATCCCCGATCAATCCGTTGGATCGGAACGGCCGTTTGCGATCCCCGTCTATTCCGACACCGTTACACTGGATGGACCAGCGGGCAAATACCGCTTCATCGTCACCTTCCAGCGCGGGGCGGCCACGGCCGGCGAAGCGGTGGAATTTTATCTGGATGATCCAGCCACAATGCCGAAGGTGGAAATGCCGGTCGTTGTATGGGGAGAGGACCCGGCCCTGATGCAGTGGTTGTCCGATCATCAAATCTTGACAAAGCCATTCTCCCCGACGGATTCCGACGCCCGCGAGGTGATTCTGGTTTGCGGCAAAGCGCCGGCTCCGGGCGGGGCAATCGCATTTCGCTCGCTTCTGAAAAGAATGGCTCAGGGCTCAACCACGATCTTTCTGTGTCCGGAGATTTTCTCTGACGGTAAAAGCAATGTCGCCTGGCTTCCGCTGAAGAACAAGGGATCGATCGTTGGTTTGCCCTCCTGGCTGTATCATAAGGAGGAGTGGTGCAAACGGCACCCAATCTTTGAAGGGTTGCCTTCGCCCGGGCTGATGGATTATACCTTCTACCGGGAATTGATTCCCGATATCGTTTTTTCCGGACAGGATACACCCGACGAGGTTGTTGCTGCCGGAATCAATGCGTCAATCGGGTATTCTTCCGGCCTGCTGATGGCGGTGTATCGATTTGGAGAAGGTCGCTTTATCGTGAATACCCTTCAAATCAAAAACAACTTGAATCAACATCCGGCGGCCGAACGGCTATTACGGAATATGTTACGCTATGCAACCTCGGATTCGAACAAACCCGAAGTTCCTTTGTCTGCGAACTTCGACGAACAGCTCAAATCGATCGGAATGGATTAACATAATCCTCGAATCTGTTTTTTCCGATTGTCCTTTTAATCAATTCGGGGATCTTTCACAAAACACGATACGGTCTATGAATTCGGATTGGCCGCCGCGGCTTGCCAATTGGCCGGATCGTTTCCGTACAATGACGGAACAATCCGATTCAGAGACGGTCCGCCCCCGTCGGGGGCGACCGGCCAGGGCGTCTCATCGTCGTATTCGACTTTGTCGCGTGGGATCAGGTATTGATCTTTCCCCCACTCATGGTCACCCGGCTGGGTCAGGAGGATGTTTCCGCCGCCATTGTTCAGTTTGCCTTCATAGGGCCCCAGAACCCGCGCTGCAGGAACGGCCGGATACTTGGCCTTGAAGGCCGTGGGATTTTGTGCAACGATCAGAAATCCCCCGGCGGGGATCGTCCGATTGGCGGGGAAGGTGAACTCTACTTCACCGGTGATTCGCCACGGTTGATATTCGGTTACCAGATCAACCGGATCATCGCTTTGCTGAATTGTGACCCAGCTCATCAGTTCGACAGCCGTTGTACCCGTATTGCGGATTTCGATGTATTCGCCGCCCGTGTCGGTTGAAGCGGGATTGTACATGATCTCGGATATCACGACCGGGCCGACCAGCGGCTCACTGTTATCATCGCCGGGAGTCGGAGTCTTCATCGGTACGAAGTCGTAGCCGTTCGTCAAGCTGGCCTTTTCATATCGGCCGAGCGTGATGCCGGTAGCGGAAGCGGCGAATTTCTGCTGTGTGGAATAAGCTCCCGTGAGAGCTCCATCCTGTCCAGAAAACAGATACAGGGTTTCGCCACCCTCGCTGAGGGCAAAGGGAACCTTGCATCCGGGAGCGTCATCGTTACCGAAACTTTCGCTCTGGTTTAACAGCCAAAAGCCATTCCTCGGGATGATCGTTCCATCGGGGAACTCGTATTTGGTACAATTGGGATCGTCATCATTATTGTCGGAGAGGAACCAGCCGCTGATGTTGATGTCTTCGTCGGTCGTATTTTTCAACTCGATCCAGTCGGATTCGGGATTCTGCGGGTTGGGGTCGTGAGAGTGGGCCAGCAATTCATTAATGACAACCGAGTTGGGGGCCGGGCCGACATCGTCAAATCCCGGCGTTCCGCCTTTGAATGTGCTGGCTCGCCAGGCGGTTCGGCGATCCCAGTCGTTGTGAGCAGTACCGGCCAGGTCGGCGGCGGTCAGCGAGAAACCGTCGCCGTCGGTGAGCGGATACCAATCATCGTCGTATTTGAATTCCACAATCGTCGAGTGGGTAGCATCTTCAAGCTTGAGGGTCTCGCCACTGTTGGCCAGGCCGCCAGCATAGGGACCGAAGACCTGCACGCCTGCGGGGATTGTATATCGGCTTGCGAGGGCTTCGAAATTCTTGACGACCAGCAGATAGGATTGTGCCGGTAGGGCGGCACCATCGGGAAAGGCGAACAGAACCCCATTGGTGAGCTGCATGCCCGTCAGCGACAGCGGATGGTCGCCGATGTTGGCCAGTTCAAGGTATTCGAACGCTTCAGCGTCGAAGCCGCTGCCTGTCGCAGGATCCTGCGGATGATACATCAACTCGGAAATCCGCAGATACCGTTGGGCGTCACTCGGACTGCCGGCGTAGGTATTCGAGGTGACCAGAACCCGCTGGGCATTGAAGAGATCGATCGTGCCGCCCCAGCTCGATAGATGTCCTGAGTAATTGCCCTGGACGAAGAGTTGTTCGCCGCCCTTGGGGCTTGTCGTGCGAGCGCGGAACGACAGGGCGTTAGGCGTGAGATAGAGAGAACCGCCTGCGGGGATCACCGTTCCGGCCGGGAAAGTGTGCGTGATGGCGTTGGCGATCTTCCAATCGGAAATATCCACGGCGATCGACTGCGGATTGATTAGTTGAATGTATTCCTCATCCTGATTTCCGGTGGCCGGATTGTACTC
>JAAYVQ010000360.1 GCA_012517095.1 Phycisphaerae bacterium
TGAGCGGATTGGAGTTGAACCATGAATGACAAGACAAAATCCACCGAATTTACTCAACTTTCAAAGGAACAAAGGCCTTCGTTGCTGGCCGACTTCTGGATGTTTCTCAAGACCAACAAGAAATGGTGGCTCTTGCCGATATTGATCGTCCTGGGATTATTGGGCGTCCTGGTCCTTCTCAGCGGAACGGCTATCGCTCCGTTCATCTATCCCCTCTTCTGATGACAGGATCCTCCGGAAGAGGACGAAAAAAAAATTTTAAAATTTTTGCATTATCTCTTGACATGAAATGGGCTTTTCGCGTATTATCTATGATGAGGTATGAGGCAGAAAGCGAAAGACAGGTTCATTATAAGTTTATTGTGTTACTGCCATCATCTATTTTTTTCGGTTTTTATACCGAACCTGCCGTTCAGTAGAGGTGCCTACTGACATAGGAATCGAAAGATTCCACCGCTGTATGTGCAAAGATCTGAGGCGCATTATGCCATAAGATCATCTCTGCACAAATCAAAGTTTGCAGGCAAAAACCGCCTTCGGAAACAAAAAAAGGCGTGGGAAACTGGTTCACAAGGTAGTGCGGAAGTGCCCTGCGTTGGGGTGCGATCAGCATTTATCCGTATCATCAGAACCGGAGGCGGTTCGATGAACAGTTTCCAAAAAATGAAAGGAGCAGCAAATCATGAAGAAGAAAGGGTTTACACTCATTGAGCTATTGGTCGTTATCGCGATCATAGCCATGCTGTTGGCGATCTTGATGCCGGCCTTGAACAAGGTCAAGAAGATCGCCCAGCGCGTTGTCTGCGGCACCAACCTCAAGGGTCTCGGCACGGCCGAATCGGTCTATGCCAACGACTATGAGGATCAGTTCACCAAGCAGGGCGGTACTGGCGGAACCAAGTTGTGGTCTCGTTATACCGTGGATTTTGATGTCGCCGCAAGGGTGTGGTCCGGAAATACGAACTGCACCGTCGGCTCCAGCTTATATCTGCTGGTTCGCGAAGCGGATGTCAGCCCGAAGAGTTTTGTCTGCGGTGCAGGCGGTCAGACGGCCTATGACGGCACAAACCGAAATGGTCTGGACCTGGTCGAACTCTGGGACTTCGGCAACCCGAATTACACGGTTGGCTCCGGCGCCACCGCCAAGACCTGCGGCGGCGGCCCGAAAGAGCATGTCAGCTACGGCTTCCATCAGCCCTTCGGTAATTTCGCCGCCAGTGGCGCTTCGACGGCCTCGTTTGCCATTCTGGCCGACAAAAACCCCTGGTATGATCCGAAACTTCAGGAAGCGGCTGCCGGCTCGGCCACAGCGGATAATTTTTCCGGTCTCATTCAGCGTATTGCCCCCTATTGGCTGGGAACCAGCACCGAACGGTGGATGATTCAGGCCGCCAACGCCTTCCCGCATACTCGTGAAGGCCAGAATGTGGTGTTCGGTGACGGACATTCCGAATACTGCAAGACCCCCGATGTCGGCGTCAAGCATGACAATATTTATACTCGGCAGAATCCGGTCACGACCGGAATGGCTGATCCCGAGGCCCCCATTCGCGGCGGAAACTGCAACACAACCGGTATTTATGTCGGTCCCGTCCAGGGCGGACCCATTGATCCGGCCGCCAAGCTCCAGGTACCTCTTAACGGTCAGGACAGCTTGATGGTCAACGATGACGACCAGTAATCGATGGAGTCGTTCTCTGAGAACGACACGATCGAACGTCTTTATCATTTGAGGTTGCATTCAATGGCCTTCCGCTCAGACGGAAGGCCATTATTTTCTCTATACCGTCCCCAAGGATAAACGATCTGGAAAAGATTCCGATTCTGCGATTCTGTTCAATGGGCAGAGGGGTAGATTTCTGAAATGACTCCGAAAATAAATAGAATTCGACCCTTTCTATTTCGTATCGGTATTCTGGCACTATCCCTTGTTGTTTCCTTTCTCATGGGAGAATTGATTCTGCGAATAGTGGGATTTGCGCCTTGGTCGTATCAATTTCCGGCCAATGAACCGGTTGCCCTGGAGTACCATCCGATCTTCGGATGGCAATCTTCGGCCGGTAGTTTTCAATATTCGATTCCCCCCAATCCGTCTCCCATTCAGGTAACCGTGCTGCCCGACCGGAGTCGATCAACGGCGCCGACCGCAGCAGTCGATTCAGATACCAGGCCGAATATCGTAATGTTGGGCTGTTCGTGGATGTTCGGCTGGGCGATCTCCGATCAGGATACTCTGGCATGGAAGCTTCAAGAAACATTTCCGGATTGGCATGTCGTAAATTATGGAACGGGCGGATATGGAACCTATCAATCGCTCTTGCGGCTGGAGGACTCCCTCCCCCAGTTGCGACCCGATGTGATTGTGTACGGCTTTTATCTTCACCACGAAGAGCGAAATGTCGCCTCGGGTCGTTGGCTGAATGCCCTGGCTCAAAAAAGTCGGCGGGGATTAGTCAGCGTGCCCTATGTATTGTTCAGAGGGGGGCGGCTGGAGCGTCACGGCCTGACCCGATACCCATGCTGGCCGGGACGAAGGTATTCCGCGGTAATTGCCGCCCTCGAAAAGGGCTGGGTCACGATCTCGGCATCTTCAAGAACTCGACATGCGCGTGAGGCGACACGGCAATTGTTTCTGGAAATGAAAAATCTAGCCGATCAGTTCCACGCGAAATTCTTGGTCGTTTTTTTTGAAAGCTATCGAAATCGCTCCGAGGATCGCCGGTCGTATTGTGACTTTGCCGATGCTCACGGAATCCCGTATGTGGATTGCGGTCAAACGCTTGATGAGACTCTGACGGTCCCGGGCGACGGCCATCCAAACGCCAAAGCCAACACCCGGTGGTTTGAAGCCGTCGAACCGGCTATTCGAAAATTGCTGGCCGAAAAATCGGATCCGAAACCCTGACGATTACTTCGCCTTCGGCGGAACATGCAAGCTCAGCCCGAAGGCATCCTCCCACGCTTCTTTGAGTACCTCCGTCACGGTCGGATGCGCGAAGCTCACTTCCGAAATTGTCTCATGGCTGCCAAGCATTGCCCGTGCAGTCGAGATCATCTCCGTCGCCGTCGCCCCAACGATCGTTACGCCGACGATCACCTTCGACGAGGCATCGCGGATCACGCGGACCTCGCCGACCGTCTCGTTATGCGCCAAACTTCGCCCGTTGGCCCTGAATGGCGCCTTGCCGACGACGACTGAGATCCCCTGCTGCTGGCATTTCTTTTCCGTCTTGCCGACCGACGCTACTTCGGGAAAGGTATAGACCGCCCGTGGAATCCGCTCATAATCGCCGACTTCCTCGTTGCCTCCGGTGGCATTGGCTGCCGCGACCTCGGCCTCGGCGAACGCCCCGTGGGCCAGGTAGGTCGTCCCCACCAGATCGCCGATCGCATAGACCCCCGCCGCGCTGGTCTCCATCTTTCGGTTGACGCGAATCGCCGGGCCGTTCATCTCCGGCTTCAGGGCCGCCAGCGTCTCCGGATCGCAGTACGCCTTGCGGCCGACCGCCACCAGAACCTTCTCGGCCTCGAACGCTTCGCCGCTTTCCAGCGTCACGCGGGCCTTCCCCTCCCCGGGAGCGACCGCAGTCACCTTCTTGGCGACCATCGACTCGATTCCGCCCTTCTTGAGCTCACGGGCCAGAAGAGACCCGACCCACTCGTCCTCGTTGGGCAATAGCTGTGACAACGCCTCCACAATGGTCACTTTGCAGCCGACCGCCGAATACACGCACGCCAGCTCGCAGCCGATCACGCCCCCGCCGATGATGACCATGGAGGCGGGAATCGCCGGCAAACTCAGCGCCTCCGTGCTGCTGATGATCGTCCGGCCGTCAAAGGGAAAGATCGGGATCTGGACGGGAATCGAACCCGTCGCCAGAATAATATTTTTGCAGGCGATTTCCTGAACCCCTCCCCCGGTCTCGACGCGCACTTTGCCCGGGGCCGCGACGATCCCTCGCCCGGCAACCAGCGTGATCTTGTTGCTCTGTACCAGCCCGGTCACGCCCTTGCGGAATCCCTCGACGATGGCGTCTTTGCGCGCCATCATCTTGGCCCAGTTCGGCCGAACCGGCCCGGCTATCTCCAGACCCATCAATGACGCATGTTTGGCCAGCGTCAGAAAATGCGCCGAGCCCAGCAACGCCTTGGAGGGAATACATCCGCGGTTCAGACAGGTTCCCCCCATCTCGGCTTTCTCCACCAGCGCCGTCCTGGCCCCGCGCTGCGCGCACCGAATCGCCGCCGCATATCCGCCGGGCCCGCCGCCGATCACCGCAACATCATACTGTTCCGCCATAGCCCATCTCCTGATTGGAAAATGAAAATTCGAAATTGAAAATGATTGTATACTGTCCGGCGAGGATGAAACAAGGCGGAAATTCCGAAATCGCCTCTTCACCGAACGGAATCAAACACTGCCGGATTCGATCTGCCGAACCAGAGCTGTATGGGCCGCGTCAAACGACCGGACCCCCCCGCCGTCGAGTTGCAGAATCAGCCCGTGAGCCGGATCGATGCCGATACAAGTTCCGCTGTAGGATTTCTGTCGAAAGATCAGGGTCAGATGCAGACCCAACTGATTGCTGTACTGTTTCCATCGCTCGACGACCGCCGCGCCTTCCCGAACGGCCAGATCCATCTGCGACTCCAGGGAATTCAACAGGCACGCGGCCAGTCGATTGCGATCGACCGTTCCTCCCGATTCCCGATCCAGACTGGTTGCGGGGATATCCAGCCCCTCTTCCGTGAAAAAAGATTCCGCCTGATGACAATTAACGCCGATCCCGATCACGATATCCCGGTGTTTGCCCCGCGTGCGGGCCTCGATCAGGATCCCGCAGACCTTGCGTCCGTTCAGAAGAATATCGTTGGGCCATTTGATCCGCGGATACAAATCCGTCACTGCGGCGATGGCATCCGCCGCGGCAATGGCCGTCGCGACCGTGGCCAATTCGACGGGGTATCGACAATCGACTCGAAGAATGGACGCAAGAAGACCTTCGCCCGGCCGACTCAACCAGCGATTGGATCCCCGGCCGCGTCCGGCCGTTTGATGCTCGGACAGAATGCACAAACCATCGTGATCGGTTTTGTGGGGAAATTGCCATGCCAGATCGTTGGTGCTGGCCGTAGATTCATAGACCCACAGCGACCGGCCCACGCGACTTGTCGTCAGCCGCGCCTGGATTTTGTCCACATCCAGACGGTCCATGTGTCCGGGGCCCACAAACCGGCCTTGGTTCACCGATCCAGGCCGATGTCCACCGCGACGGCCGAATGCGTAATCGCTCCGATGGCGATCCGATCCACCCCGCAGTTGGCCACCGCCCGGACATTGTTCAGCGTGATCCCGCCGCTGGCCTCCAGCATCGGTTTGTGCCGGCTGGACATCTGGTTACGGAGCTCCACGGCATGCTTGAGCTGCCACTGGCCCATGTTGTCCAGCAGAATAATATCAATCCCCGGGATTGTCAGAACACGGTCGAGTTGATTATCCACATGATCCACCTCGACGACCACAAACTTGACGCCCTTGATCTTGCGGGCCTGAGCCACCATGCGCTTCAGCTTCGGCTCGAAATGATCGCCCCACTCGGCGATATGATTGTCCTTGAACATCACCGCATCTCCCAGGCACATGCGATGATTGTATCCGCCTCCGCATCGGACGGCATATTTGTCTAAGTATCGCCAGCCGGGAATCGTTTTGCGCGTGTCATAGATCTTGGCGGGGGTCCCGCGGATGGCCCGGACGAATTTCCAGGTCATCGTGCTGATCCCGCACAGACGCTGAAGAAAATTCAGGATCACCCGTTCGGCGCTGTGCATCGCCCGCTGAGGCCCGGAGATAATCCCCAGCACATCGGCCACATTGGCATGGTGCCCGTCCCCAACGAGAACACGCAGCTTCAGCCGCTTATCGTATCGCTTGAGGACCTCGCGAATGACATCCATCCCGCAAACGATAATCTCTTCGCGGGTCACAATCTTGGCCGCGACAACATCGTTATCCCCGGAGGAAATGCGGCTGGTCGGATCGCCCATTCCGAAATCTTCTTCCACCGCCAAGTCAATCAGAGTCCGGATTTTGGACAGGTCTATTCGCGGTTTTTTTCTTCCCGTTTCGCTTGTCGTTACCATATTCGCTCTTCAATTGAGGCAACTCATTCAATTCCCGCAATCGATCCCGCAGCCGGGCCGCGGTCTCAAACTCCAGGGCTTCGGCCGCCTCGAGCATCTGCCGATTCAGCTCGGCGGCCAGTTCCACCCGGTCGTAATCCTTCTCCTCCAGCGCCAGGGCCTCTTGTGCGGTCTTCCGTGCCCGGAGCTGTTCCGACAATTCCGTGCGGATTTCCTTGCGTATGGTCTCCGGCGTAATGCCGTGTTCCCGGTTATACTCGATCTGTATTCTACGCCGCCGGGCCGTTTCGTCAATCGCTTTCTGCATGGATTCGGTTACCCGGTCGGCGTACAGCATCACCCGGGCATTGACATTTCGCGCCGTCCGCCCGATCGTCTGGATCAGCGAAGTCTCGCTTCGCAGGAATCCCTCCTTGTCGGCGTCCAGAATCGCCACCAGCGAAACTTCCGGCAGATCCAGCCCCTCCCGCAGCAGGTTGATCCCCACCAGCACATCGAACTTGCCTTCCCGCAGATTCCGCAGGATCTCCACCCTCTCCAGCGTCTGGATCTCGCTATGCAGGTATTCGCATCGGAAGCCCTTCTTCTTCAGGTACCCGGATAAATCCTCCGCCAACCGCTTGGTCAGGGTCGTCACCAGCGTCCGTTCCCCCGCCGCTACTCGTTGCTCGACCTCGCTGATCAGATGCGGAATCTGGTCCGATGCCGGATGCACAAAGATCTCCGGATCGACCAGCCCTGTCGGCCGGATGATCTGCTCGACCACCTCGCCGCCGCACAGTTCCATCTCATAGGGGCCCGGCGTGGCCGACATGAACAGTACATGTTTCCAGTTTTCCCGAAACTCCTCAAACCGCAGCGGCCGATTGTCCATTGCGCTGGGCAACCGGAAGCCGTGCTCGACCAACACCTCTTTACGGTTGTGATCCCCCGCATGCATCGCCCGAATCTGCGGAATCGTCACATGCGACTCATCGAGAATCAGCAGAAAATCCTTCGGAAAATAATCAATCAGCGTATAGGGTCGCGACTCCGCCGGCAACCCCGCCAGATGCCGCGAATAATTTTCGATCCCACTGCAATACCCCACCTCCCGGATCATCTCCATGTCGTACCGAGTTCGTGCCTCCAACCGCTGCGCCTCCAATAACTTTCCCTGGCTGCGAAGCGTCATCAACCGCGCCTCCAACTCCTGTTGAATGCCCTGCACCGCTGATTCGATCCGGTCGGCCGGCATCACATAGTGTTTGGCCGGAAACAGAAACACCTGTTGTTCTTCGGCCAGGATCTCTGACGAAGTGGGATTGATATACTGAATCCGTTCCAGCGTGTCCCCGAACAACTCAAGCCGCACCGCAAACGGCTCGTATGACGGCCACAACTCCACCACATCCCCCCGCACACGGAAGGTCCCCCGTTTGAATTCAAAATCGCTGCGGGTGTACTGGATATCCGCCAGCCGCCCCAGCATCTCGTTGCGGTCGATCTCATCGCCGACCCGTACCCCGACCACCGCGTGCTTATAGTCCTCCGGCGAACCCAACCCGAAGATACACGAGACACTGGCCACGATCACCACATCCTGACGCGACATCAAACTCGTCGTCGCCGATAACCGAAGCCGGTCCAGCTCGTCATTCCGCGACGCGTCCTTCTCGATGTAAATATCGCGCTGCGGAATGTACGCCTCCGGCTGATAGTAGTCATAATAGCTGACGAAATACTCGACCGCGTTATGGGGAAAGAGCCCCTTGAGTTCCTCAAAAAGCTGTGCCGCCAGCGTCTTATTGTGGGAGATGACCAGGGTGGGTTTGCCGAATTTGGCGATGACATGTGCGATCGTGAAGGTCTTGCCGCTGCCGGTCACTCCCATCAGCGTCTGAAAGGACTTTCCCTCCCAAAGTCCCGCTGACAACCGCTCGATCGCCTGCGGCTGATCGCCTCGCGGCTCAAACTCGCTGACCAGCTTGAACTCCGACATGGTTTCCCGCCCCGCCAACGACCGACTCACAATCCCGCAAACAATACCGCGCAAAAGAAAACCCGGACGGGCCTTTGCGGAAAGCCCGTCCGGATATAGTTCGCTTCCGATCCGTTACCGGCCTGCGCGAATCAAGCTGCCGATCATCGCCATGCGGGCGGCTTTGCGGCGCTTCCGACGCTGCTTCTCGGAGGGCTTCTCGAAATAGCTGTTGCGCTTGATGTCGCGGATCAGGCCCTCTTTCTCGCACATCTTCTTAAACCGCTTGACCATCTGCTGAATGCTTTCGCCGGCTCTGGATCGTACCTTAATCATAAACTCAATCGACCTTCCTTTGCTTCTCTAAATGCCAATCGAACTTTTACTTTAAAAACGGAACTATACAATTTACAGGTTTTATCGGCAATTTCAAGCCCAAAAAGCCCGGCAACGCGGATTTTCCTATCGGGATTTCTATGAGATTACTCCGACCTCAGTCGGGTATAAATCTCATTTGAAACTGGGGGCATCATAAAGCGATAAGTCGTTTTTTTCAAAAGACTTATGAAAATACAAGGTACGACTCAGCCCTTCGGGTCAGGGCTGTTGGCCGAGCAAAATCCTCGATCGATCGGATCCGCCCTTCTTTACGGCGACTCAATATTTTCGATACGGTTTCCGGACCTAAACCCGGTACCCGGAGCAAATCCCACTTTGGAGCCGTATTGGCATCGACCGGGAAAAACTCCGGATGTCGCTGGGCCCAGGCCATCTTCGGATCCACTTGCAGCGATAGCCGACCTCCCTGCTCAAACGGGATCTCCTCCTCGCGGAATCCGTACCTCCGCATCAGAAAATCCACCTGATACAGCCGATGTTCGCGAGCGAATACCTGTTGTGGCTCGACGGTCGTCTGCTCGCCGGGCAACTCTGGACAGCCCAAACCCCGCTGATACGCGCTGAAATAAATCCGATCCAGCCCCAACCGCTGATACAGTCCCCCCATGTAGCGGACGATCTGGTTGTCGGCCTCGCCCGCCGCCCCGACGATAAACTGCGTGGTGTGCTTGACCCGATGGTACCGGCTCCCCTTGGCCGTCAAACGGCTGATCTGCTTGATCGGTTCGATAATGTCCTGCAGGAAGTCCTTGCGCCCGGACAACTTAGAGAGAAATGTTTCCCCCGGCGTCTCAATGTTTAGCGACACCGAACTGGCCAGCGACACCGCTTCCTCGACCGCCCCCGGCGAACAGCCCGGCAGGATTTTCAGATGAATATACCCGCGAAACTGATGCCGCCTCCGAAGAATTCGGGCGATGTCCGTCAGCCGTTGCATCGTCGCGTCAGGCGTGCCGATCACCCCCGAACTCAAAAACAGCCCGAACACCTCCCGCCGACCGTAATAATCAAGGAATGTATCAACGACCTCCTGATTGGTCAGCGTACACCGCCGTAGATCCCGATCGCCTCGTAACGGACAATACTTACAGTCGTTCGAGCAGACATTCGAGATCAGCGTCTTGAGCAGTACGCTGGTACCGCCGCTGGGCAGCGTCACCGGATACACCCATTTGCCCTGTGAACCCTGAATACGATGTTCCCCCGGCCGCGAACCGCACGCGCAAGCAAGATCATATTGCGCGTCGGCGCTCAATATCTCAAGCTTCCGCTGGCAATCGGGTTGTACAAATATCGAAGACATCCTGTCGTTAAATATTGTATATTGGCTCGTGATCGTGTTGATCAAAATATGTTTCGGCTTCAATAACGCCAAATCATGAGGAAAGCCCGGCGATTTCAAATCTCAATATACAATATCCATTATCTAACATACAATTTCTTAAAGTCCTCTCCCCGCCCCGTGGATCAATGACAACACTTCGCTTCGACTCCGCGGATCTTTCAAAAATCCGCCGCGCAGCGCGCTGGTCACCATCATCGAACCCGGCTTTTTCACCCCGCGAATCGTCATGCAACTGTGCGACGCCTCCAGCACCACCGCCACCCCGATCGGCGAGAGGTTATTCATCAGGAAATCCGCCACCTGCCCCGTCAACCGCTCCTGCACCTGCAGCCGCCGCGCAAACGAATCCACGATCCGCGCCAGCTTGCTGACCCCCAGCACCTGGCCCTTCGGGCTGGGCAGGTACGCCACATGGGCCTTGCCGATAAACGGCATCAGGTGATGCTCGCACATGCTGAAGAACGGAATATCCCGCAACAGGACCACCTCGTCGTAGTCTTCGTGAAAGACTGTGATCAGGTTCTCTTTCGGATCGTGATGCATCCCGTGCACCAGCTCGGCGTACATCCGCGCCACGCGGGCCGGAGTGTCGCGAAGGCCCTCGCGATCGATATTCTCCCCGATCGCCAGCAGGATTTCCCGTACGGCCTTCTCGATCCGCGGCAGATCGACATGACTAAGCCCGTTATCATCCATCGACATGAAAGTTCCCTTTCCCCGCTCAGGAATTCTCGGCCTTAACGGGTTGATAATCGCATACAAACCGACTCAACAAACGCACCCCGAACCCGATCGAACCCGGGGAACTATACTTTTTCCCGCCATCGACACAACCCACCCCGGCGATATCCAGGTGCGCCCACGGGGTTTTGCCCGCGAACTCCCGCAGAAACGCCGCCGCCGAACACGCCCCGCCCCATCGCCCGCCGGTGTTCTTCAGGTCGGCGATCTTGCTCTTCATCAGTTCCAGATACTCTTCGCCGCACGGCAATTCCCAGATCTTTTCTCCCGTCGTCGTCGCGGCCGCCCTGAGTTGACTCACAAGGCCTTCGTTGCTGCCCATCACCCCCGCGGTCCATTCGCCCAGCGCCACCACACACGCCCCTGTCAGCGTCGCCGCATCCACAATCGCCTGGCAACCCAGCGTTGTCGCATAGTGAATCGCGTCGCACAACAGCATCCGTCCTTCGGCGTCGGTGTTTTGAATCTCCACCGTTTTGCCGCTGTAGGTCGTCACGATATCCCCCGGCCGATAACTGCCTCCCCCCGGCATATTTTCCGCCGACGGAATGATCCCCACGACATTGACATCCGGCTTCAGCGACGCGATCGCCCGCATCGTTGCCAACACCGCCACACCGCCGGATTTGTCGAACTTCATGTCCTGCATCCCCTCCGACGGCTTAATACTGATCCCGCCCGAATCGAAGGTGATCGCTTTTCCCACCAGACCCACCGTCGGAGCTCCGGTTTTCCGCGGTCGATACCGCAACACGATCAGCCGCGGTCGATGGGAGGCGCCCTGCCCCACCGCCAGAATCCCCCCGAACTTTTTCGCCGCAAGCTGTTTATCATCCAGAACCGTGCAGGATAAATTCCGGTATTGTCGCGCCAGTTTTCTTGCTTCCCCCGCCAGCGCCTCCGGACTCACCTCATTGGCCGGACGATTCATAATCGTCCGCGCATAGTTCTGCGCCTCGCCCAGGATCGTTCCAATCTCCACGCCTTGCCCGTACGCCCTGGCCTTCAATCCCGGCGTCAGAATCGTCACCGTTATCTTGTCCGGCCGACCGTTGTCGTCTTTCGACAAATACTCATCCCAACGATACGCCCCGAAATACGCCGCCTCCGTCAGCATCTGCGCAATCTGGCCGGCATGAACCTCCCGCACAAACGGAAAATCGTAATGGATCGCGATCGCTGCCGTCCGGGCCTTGACTTCCACGGCCTTTGATGACGCCGTCGTTACCGCCGTTCGAACCGTCTCAACATTCGCTTTCTTGCGTTCGCCCAGCCCCACCAGCAAAATTCGCCGAGGTCCGGTTCCTGATCCATACAGCAGCGCAGTCGTCCCTGTCTTGCCCGTAAAATCGCCGAGTTTGCGAACCCGGCCGATCGCTCCGCCCAGCCGTTTGTCCAGTTCCCGGATCAGCTCGGGATCCGGCCCGTCGGCAAAGAGTCCCACCGCAAGCAAATCGGTCACCGTCTCAACCGGATCGCTCGTCTTGACCTGGACTCCGATTCGAATCACCTCTCGCGCCATGATATTCCTTTCTCAACAAACCCCATAACGACGGATCGATCCGCGGCCCAACAAGACCTCTGTACATCCCCGAATATTCAATAGTCAATTTTACTTCTTTACCTCTGCGCCGCGGCTCCTCTGCTTCAGGAAGCTCTCGATGAAATCGTCCAGCAGTTCACCGTCCAGCATCGCTTCGACATTGCCCGTCTGGAAGTCCGTTCGATGGTCCTTGACCAATTGATAGGGTTGCAGCACATAGCTGCGGATCTGGTATCCCCAGGCGATCTCGCCCTTGTTACCGTACATCTTGGCCAGGTCCGCGTCGCGCTTCTGCTGTTCGAGCATATACAGCTTGGCGTTGAGCATCCGGAACGCCTCGGCCTTGTTCTTGTGCTGGCTCCGGTCGTTCTGGCACTGCACCACGATCCCCGTCGGCAAATGCGTGATCCGCACCGCCGAACTGGTCTTGTTGACATGCTGGCCTCCCGCCCCGCCGGCGCGGTAATAATCGATCCGCAGGTCGTCTTCGTCGATCTCAATCGCAAAGTCATCCTGCTCGGGCGCCACATCCACCGCCGTAAAACTCGTGTGCCGTCGTTTGGCGGCGTCGAACGGACTGATCCGTACCAGCCGGTGCACGCCCATCTCGCACGACAATCGCCCGAACGCAAACGCTCCCGATACCTTCAGCGTCACCGATCGGATCCCGGCTTCTTCACCGGGCGTCAGGTCCAGTTCCTCGTACTTGTATTTGTTGCGATCGAAGTAGCGAGTGTACATCCGCAACAGCATACTCGCCCAGTCGCAGCTTTCCGTCCCGCCGGCCCCGGCGTGAATGCTGAAAAAGCAATTCCGCGGATCGTCCGGCCGGTTGAGGGTCCCGGCAATCTCGATCTTCTCGCACTGCTGATCGACCCCCGGTAGTTCCTTCTCGATCGACGCCAGCGTCGCGGCGTCCTTTTCCTCCGCGGCCAGCTCAAATAATTCCCGCAGGTCCTTGACGGCCGCCGCCACCTTCTCCACCGGCTCGATCACCGACCGTACGGCCGTAAGCTGGCCGATGACCTTCTGCGCCGTCTCCTGGTTGTCCCAGAATCCCGGCCGGGACATCCTGCCCTCCAACTCCTGCCGCTGCTGCTGTTTGCCCGCGATGTCAAAGCCACTCCCGGAAATGTACCACCCGGGCCTCCGCCTGATCCAACGCCGTCTTCAGTTCCGACAATTCCATGCACGATACCTTTCTGAGTAAAGTTCAAAACGCTCCTTATACTCGATTTGGCCGCAAAAATCAAGACGGAATGAGTGTATGACAATTGTCAAGGGTCGATCGAAATCCCCCCATCCGACTAAAGGACGGTCCGCTCCAGCTTCTCCTCGAACGACAATGGCACAATCAGCACCGCACAGTCCGCCTTGCGGGCCACCTTTTCCGTGACATTGCCGAATAGCGCCCGCTGCAGCGACCCTTTGCCCTGCCGCCCCATCACGATCAGGTCGATGTCCTTTTCATCCGCGAAATTCAAAATCTCCTGCCAGTCCCGTCCGACCCGAAACTCGACTTTGAGGTTCAACCCCGCCGGCAGCATCGGCCGATACGCCTCGTCGATCCGCCGGTCGATGTCCTGTTTGGCCTTGTTGTCCACATTCTCGACTTCGTAGATGTAGGTTTTCCAGAACTGGGCGTCGGTTTCCGGCACCACATGCAGCAGATACAGCTCGCACCCCGGCCTTCGCTGCGCCGCGTCCACTGCGAACTGAAACGCGAACTCGGCGTTCCTGGAAAAGTCCGTGCAGAACAGAATCCTCCGGCAAGGCCCTACGGGCAATGTTGGTCGTTCGCTCATATTCACCTCCATGCGTTCGGTTCGCGGCTCGCCCTCACCGCGACAAATTCGGAAGCCAAAGGCACAACTTCGGAAACGCCGTGATCAGAATCGCTGCCAGAATCATCATATACAGAAACGGCATCGACCCCTTGAACACCGTCTGCAGGGACACATCCCGTTCGATCCCGCTGACCACATACGCACATACGCCCACCGGCGGCGTGATCGTGCCCATCTGCGTCACCAGCACGATCATCACGCCCAGCCAGATAGGAGAATATTCCAGCGCCGTGATCACGGGGTAAAAGATCGGAACCGTCAACAGCACCAGCGCCAGCGCATCGACAAAACAGCCCGCCACCAGATAAAACAGCACGATCAGCCCGATTACGCCCCAGCCCGGGATCGCCAGGCCCGACAACCATCCGGCCAGTTGAAACGGCAGCCGCGACACCGCCAGAAAATTCCCGAAGATCGCCGCTCCCGCCACGATCACCATCACCATGCATGAGGTCCGCATCGTCTCGCGCAAGCTCTGCAGGAAAGTCTTCCACGCCAGCTTCTTCTGACCCACGGTGATCACGATCGTGCCCGCCGCGCCGATGGCCGCCGCCTCGTTGGCGCTGAACCAGCCGCGGAACATGCCGCCCATCACCAGCGCAAACAGGATCAGCGTTTCCGACACGCCCAGCAGCGATCGCGTCTTTTGCCACAGGGTCGTATGCGGGGCCGCCGGAGCCAGCTTCGGATTGCGAATGCACAGCCAGAAAATCGCAGCGCAGAACAGCGCCGCCGTCAAAATCCCCGGAATGATCCCCGCGATGAACAACTTGCCGATCGACTGCTCGGTCAGGATCGCATAGACGATAAACACCACACTCGGCGGGATCATCATCCCCAGCGTTCCGCCGGAAGCGACCACGCCGGTGCCCAGTTGCAGGTCGTAGCCGTACCGCTTCATCTCCGGCAGCGCCACCGACGCCATCGTCGCCGTTGTCGCCGGGCCGGATCCGCAGATCGCGCCGAAGGCCGCACACGCCCCGACGGTGGCCATCGCCAGTCCGCCTGGAAGCGGCCCCAGCCAGTGATACGCCGCCGAAAACAGCCGACGGCTGATCCCGCCGTGAAACGCGATCTGCCCCATCAGCACAAACAGCGGGATCACAGTCAGATTGTAGTTATTAAAGATATCGAATAGATTCATCGACATCATGTTCATCGCCGGGCCGAAACCGCCGACCACCCAGGCGAATCCAACCACGCCGATCACCGCCATCGAAAACGCCACCGGCAAGCTGGTCAGCAGCAGCGCCACCAGCAAAACGCAACCCACAATGCCTTTCTGTTCGGGGGTCATGGCTTGATCAGCTCCTGGCCGGGGAAGAACAGATGCTCAAAAACCGTCAGCACCGTGGCCGCACAACATAGAGCCATCACATACGGCACCCAGAAAAGCGGCCACCGCAGCGTCACCATCAACTGGTTCTTCTCGAGCATCGCGTTGCCGTACCGCACGCATTGCCACGCGAACAGGATAAACAGCGTCGCGATGACCGAATGGACCAGAACATTGCCGATCCGCCGCCCGCGCTTGGAGAGTTTGAGAAACAGAAACTCGATCGCTACATGCCCTTTGAGAATCGTCGTATAGGGCAGCGATGCCGCCAGCGTGATCGCCGCGCACACGCTGACCAGATCGTTGGCCCCGCGCAGCGGCGCGTTGAACAGCGCCCGGCACACCACATCATAGACGGTGATCCCCATCATCGTGACAATGCCCAGCGCCGATACCCCGCACAATCCCATTACTAGCCCGCGCAGCGCGCGCTGGTACGCAGTCCGCAGTTTCCCGGCGGGTACAGCCGTCGTCATGACCTTACTTTCCGGCCGGCTTGGCCACCTTGGCGACCGCGTCCTCCAGGTCCTTCAAAAACGCCTCGCCCGGCAGGTTCTTTTCCTTGGCCGCGATGACATAGTTATCCAGCACCGGCTCGACGGCCTTCTTCCACTTGGCCTGCTCCTCGGCCGACAGCGGAATGATCTCGCGCGGCGGCGTCAGCGACTTGATGAAGTCCCGCCCTTCCTGGTCGGCCTGATCCCACGCCTGGCCGTGCTTGACGATCCATTCCTTGTTGACTTCGTCGAAAATCTTCTGAATATCCGCCGGAAGCGACTCCCACTTTTTGGCGTTCATCACGACAAACATCGCCGTCGTGTAGCCGATACAGGTTGAGTCGGTCACATACGAAATCACCTCGCCCTGCTTCCAGCCCTTCAGCGTCTCGATCGGACACAGCGTCGCATCGACCACATTTTTGGACAGGGCCTCGTAGGTTTCCGGCTGGCTCATGCCCACCGGCGCCCCGCCCAGACACTCCACGATCTTGGTCGAAAGGCCCGTCGTGCGAACCTTGACGCCCTTGAGTTCTTCGAGCGTGCGGACCGGCTTTTTCGACGCCAGCAGTCCCGGCCCGTGCGCGTGCACATAGAGCAGATGGACATTGGCAATCTCGTCGGGTTTGTATTTGGCGATCATGTCGTTGGCGATCTGCGTCGCGGCAAGTCCCGTCGGATACCCCAGCGGCAGATCCAGCCCCTCCAGCAGCGGGAAGGTCCCCGGCGTATAGGCGAAACAACTCATCCCGATATCCGATACGCCGTTGACCACGCCCTCGTACACCTGAGGCGCCTTGGTCAGCGTTTGGCCCGGATAGGTCGTGATCTTGACTCGGCCGTTGGTCCGCTTTTCGATTTCCCGCGCCCAGGTCTCGGCCGTCTGCGCCTGGATATGCGGGGCCGGGAAAAAGATGCTGTACGACAGCTCGATCACCTTCGATTCCGGCTTGGCCGCTCCAGCTCCGGGCTTTCCCTCTTGCCCAACCTGATTGATCGTCTTGGGCGGCTGGGGCGTCTTCTTCGAACATCCGCCCAGCGCAATCACGCCCATCGCCGCAACCACCGCCATCCCCACAAGAATCCGCATCGTTCTGATCTTCATTGCCGCACTCCTCAATTTATGTCTCGTTTCCGGCCCAACACGCCCCAACGCCGGTTTCTTTCCACAGGAATCATTGTACCCACCCCCATCCCCGTGGCAACAACATTTCCCCCTTGGAGGGACCCGCTCTGTCGGGTCCGTATGCTTGCCCTGAGGAGGTCGATGGTACATCGACCGTCCCGAAGGGTCATTCCCGCGAAGGCGGGAATCCAGTCGTAACACAACCGTCTCGGTTGTGAATCATCCCGTCAACCCTGTTGACCCTCAATCCCTGGAGGTCACAACCCCCACAACCACCTCAAACGATCCTGCATATCTATTATATTTATTCTTCGCAAAATGGGGACGGGTATCGTTCCGCCGAAGCCGGGTTGTACCTGTCCCCTTTTTGCGTATCACTCCCGCATCCAATTGGATGCGACAATCCCAAAATCCTGCAGATCAACCTTCCCGTCCCCGTTCCCATCCGCCGCTCCCACCGTGGCCGCCGTTCCCGCCATCCATCGCCCCGCCAGATACAACACATCGTCCATAGATACCCCATCCGGACAATCCATATCCCCGCCCCGACTAAACTCCCAACTCAATCGTGGATAATCCACCCCATCCCCGCACATCCTCCAAACATCCGCCGTCTTGTAGTCGCGTTCCCCTACAAAATCCCACCCCGCCCCCGTAAAGGTCCCCAGTGTCTTCATCTCGATTGTTGATTTTCCTACTCCGCCGGCACTGACCTCAATTCCTGACGTTACCGTATCCCAAAAACAAGAGGCAATTGTGCCGCCGGAGTTGCCTCCACATATTCCTCCAAGATTTTGCGATCCAGCATCAGACGTAATCGACCCGATTGCGTAACAATTGATGATCGAACCGCTATCCAAGAAACCACATAAACCGCCAATAAAATGTGAATCGCGGCCACTAACCACCGAACCTGTGGCATAACTGTTTCGAATATTCCCATCACCGTCTTCTTCAAAACTATTTGAACCACCCAGGCCACCGAGATACTCCGATTGATTCCCTCCTATGACCTGGCCTGTGGCATAGCTGAAACTGACATCAGAATTCTCTTTCGTCCCATATAATCCCCCAAGATCAGTAACATGATTTCCTCCCGTTACGGAACCTGTTGCATGACAGTAATTCACCGAACTAGCGAATAAATATCCACATAAACCTCCAAGACTGCTGGAATCATCTCCTCCCGTAATAACGGCGACGGAATGGCTATTGTTGACAATGCTACCGCCAAGGATTCCGAAAAGGCCGCCAAGTTTCGACGAATTGTTTCCACCGACGACCTCCCCCTCAGTGGTACAGTCGGTTATTGTGTTACGGTAAGTATAACCGCACAATAATCCCACTCGGTTCTTACCCATAACTCGGCCCACAACAGAACAGCCCGCAATCGTTCCTGAACAATACCCACATAAGCCCCCCACGCAATACGCACCCGTTACCGAAATTGTCTCCAGTCTGAGATTTTCAATTCGTGCATCATTTCCAAGAGCACTGAAAAGACCTATATATCCCTTATACGGTTGTTCAATGTTAAAATTACGGAGCATGTGCCCGTTCCCATTCAATGTTCCATTAAACCGTACACTGGAAAGGTAGTTATAAGTTGATTTCGTATCCATAGCCACGGGTATGATATGAGTTCCTTCAAAATCGATATCATTGAGGAGAACAAAATGTTTATCCCATAAGCTCATTCCGAGCGACAACATAGTCCAGTCGTTTACGGTTGAAATCTGGTATGGATTCTCCTGGGTCCCGTCGCCATCCGGAAAAACGATTTTAGTATAAACCATATCAATCTGTAATAGTTCATTTTCTTGAATCAAAACGCGGATCGGTTCACTTTCAATCCAACCGGATAGATTCTTGACTTCCACATCCCAATATCCGGCCGGCACAGACATCTCCGCCTGATTGTTATTCAGCCAGCTTGTCGTTCCGATCCGCCGCCATTGAGCCCCATTAGCCACTGCATCATCGGGGCTAATCATTGCCTGAAGAGACCCATATGTAACATGAACTGCATTTTCCCACTGCAATCTCGGATACCCACCCACAGCCATCGACCAGGTATTAACAAAATCCCAACCGGCCGCTACATATGTTGAGAATGTCTGCATCTGTGAAGTTGTTTTTCCAATTCCATATTGACTAATCGGTGTCTCTGAGGTTTCCATATCCCAGAAACAATCCGTATTGCTGCTCGATCCACTACTTAAACCATTGATATATGGGTATCCCGCCGATGGTTTACCCGTCGAATAACAACGAGCAACAGTTCCAAAGTTTGAACCGATCAGTCCACTTACTTGTGAATCTACTCCACCACTTACAGATCCTGTTGCGAAACAATCATTCACCGTACCCAAATTGAATCCACATAAACCACCGAGGTGGCTGGAATTGGCGCCGCCAATGATTGTACCGGTTGCGTAACACTTCTTGATCGACCCAGAATTGGTGCCACACAGTCCCCCAAGAGAAACACTGTTATCATCTCCGATTACATTAGCCGATGAATATGACATGTCGATTGTACCGCCATATATGTACCCACATAGTCCTCCCAGAGATTGGGATGCTTTAGGGCCAATAGCGGTTCCGGATGTATAACATTTTTCGATAGTCCCCCGGCTATATCCACAAAGAATTCCAACTGCATAAGCGCCGGAAACGGAAAATTTCTCGACGCCGAGATTGCTTATCGTCCCACTCGAGCCCAGGAATCCAAAGAGGCCAACCTTATTTTGGTTCGGTAATGAAATGATCCCGTTTCGGAGAACATGTCCATTTCCATTCAGAGTGCCCGTAAAAGAGGTCCAAAAATAATTTACGTTTTGGTCCGTAGCAATAGGTGTTAAAGACGCACCCTCAAAGTCGATATCGTTGAGAAGGATAAAGGATTTTCCCCAACTCCTTATATCCCAAATCAGTGTTTTCCAATCACTTTCCGTGCTGATTTGGAAAGGATCTGTCCCCGTCCCGCTTCCTCCACTGTAAGTGGCAACTTTCTCCCAGAAAAGGCGGGGATAATCATTGGTTGGCATCTGCCAATCGGCCGGATCGCCATCGGTATCCGTAAAATCCCATCCTGCTGAACTAAAAGTTGACAACGATTGCATCTGGATAGTCGTCTTCCCCGTTCCCATTGCGCTGGTGGTTGTTTTGGATGTCTGAGTGTCCCAGAAATTTCCTGTATCTTCAAATATTCCTCCCGTGGTTGCCTTGCCACATAAACCGCCTAGGATTGAGTTTCCACCATGTTGATTTCCCAGCAATCCGATCGAATAGCAATGTATGATTTTCCCTTTTTCATTTCGCCCCACTAAACCTCCAATATCTGTCGGCAGATAACAATCAGTTATACTGTTTGCATAACAATCCTGAATTGTGCCCGAATTCCAACCACACAATCCGCCGACATAGTGCAGATAAGTGCCGTAATTAATCTTACCATTGGCAAAACATTTCAAAATATTTCCCGAATTTCTGCCACATAAAATTCCAACATAACTGATGCTATTATTCTCATTGACGGATCCATCTTCGATACCCAGATTTCGGATAATACCACTATTTCCAATATTGCCCCAGAGGCCGATATCTTTGTTAGAAGATATTTTGATTTTTAATCTCCGTACCACATTGCCATTCCCTTCGAATATGCCCATAAAAGGGGTTATGCTATTCCCGATCGGATTCAATTCGGCCCTATCGAAGTCAATGTTATTAAGGAGAATAAAATTCTTGTTCCAGTCAGCGGAAGTGGTAGTGAGTTCCTGCCAGTCGGCGACGGTGGAGATTTTGTAGGGGTCGTCGGGGGTGCCGGAGCCGCCGGAGTAGGTGCCGGCGCAGGTCATCGCCGCGAATGTAAAAAATGCGAAAAAAATCACCCCGCATGGCCCAAAGCCGCATTTGAGAGATAATTTCATAGCGACGCTCCTTCCTTTTTCCGGGTTATTCGCTCAAAAATGGCCCTTCCTTCCAAAACCGGATACTATTATACCAGCTTTTTGGGAATAATCAAGTAAAATATTCGCCTGTATTTATCATGGAACCCCAAAACGATTTATGAATATTATATATACA
>JAAYVQ010000361.1 GCA_012517095.1 Phycisphaerae bacterium
AAACGAACTGCGGCGGATGGTGTGGAAGGATCTGACGGATCATCTCAAACGGTTTTCCACGGGAGATCAACTTATCAAAGAGCTTCAGCGGTTACTCATCGCCGCTTAAGAAACCATGAAAAAGTCAGTCAACTTGAGAAAGATATTATAGCGGACTTCTCCGAACAAGTGTTGAAATTTTCGGCAAATATTTTGGAAATGAAACACTCCCTTTCGGGGGCTTTTCATAATGCTTTTGAAGGAGATTTCAGAGTTACATCATCAGTACTGGTCGGCATTTTATGATAGATGATGATTTTGAGCAAGCATGAAGAGATACCGAACCAAAAAGACCCCATCGAATGACCGAGGCCGAGATGGCATCCCGATCCTGCAGACACTTATCACTTTCTTGCTGTGTTATATTCATAATCTCTTTGGGATTTGTTGTTTTTGTGTAAGCACCATAATTACCTATTTTACCAGAAGCTTGAATCGTTCAATCAGTACCTTTGTCCATTCCCCCACCCGGCCTGTCCCCACCTTGGTCCCGTCGAACTTCACCACCGGTAAAATATCCTTGGTCGTAACCGCCAGAAACATCTCGCTGCATCTCTTTGCCTGTTCTGGACTTAATGCTTTCTCCACCATCCGCAATCCCGACCCCTCGACAATTTGAAGGACATGCTTTCGCGTAATCGACGGCAAAATTTCATTGCCGAGTGGCCGTGTAATCAGTTCTTTCTTCTCGCCGTCAATGGCAAAATAGGCGCTTCCGGCCCCTTCGGTAATCTCCTGATTATCGTTGACGAAAATCGCCTCGTAACAACCCTTCTTTTCCGCGTCCATTCTGGCCATAATATTCGGCAAAAGATTGAGCGATTTGATATCACAGCGCTTCCATCTCCAGTCTGGATAAGTACTTACAGCAACCCCGTTTTCCTTGTCTTCCGGGTGATCGATCAGTTCGTTGAGCGTCAACAGAAAGTTCGGCCGTAAACCCTTTCCCGGCAAATGGTTGCGCGGCTCCGATCCGCGTGTTACATGAAAATATACCCGCACATTCGCTAATTGCGATTTCTCGAATGCCATCTGAACCCGACCTCGAATCTCTTCGATCGAAACACCTGTAAGTCCAATCTGAGAAAGACTATACGAAAACCGACTCATGTGATCCTCAAATGCGAACAGCTTGCCGTGATAGCTTCGGATCACCTCATAGACGCCATCGCCGAACCACAAGCCCCGGTCCTGATACGCCGGCTCTAAGTCTTTTAGAGGTAAAACTTTATCGTCAATCATCGCCAGTTGCATATCGACTCCAGAAAAAACCAGAATTCGGGTTTTTAACATCCCATCTTTCATTATCGAACCTTCAGTCCCGATTGCTGTAAATTCGGCGCGGCGGAAATTTTGCGGATTTTTTTCTTTACAGCCGGTTTTTTCAGCGTAGAATTCATAATCTTTTCCGATGAGCTCGGAAGTTCGGCCGCGGAAAGGGTATTGTCTGATCGTAAATCGTATATTCCAGACAATCCTAAACGACGATAAGAAAACAAGTTATATTCGGGAGCCATGAATGTACGCAGTCATTGAACAGGGCGGAAAGCAGTACAAAGTTTCGCAGGGCGATGTCATCAGCATCGAGCTGACCGAAGTCGCCGACGACGCCAAGACCATTCAACTGGACAAAGTTTTGTTCGTCAGCGACGGCCAGAATGTGAAAATCGGCACGCCGTATCTGGATGGAGCCAAAGTCATCGCCAGCTTCAAGACCTCGGCCGAAGATGCCGTGATCAAAGGGCCAAAACTGTATCCGATGTATTTTCGCCGGCGGAAAATGAGCAGCAAGCGCACCGGCCATCGCCAGAAATACCTTCAGGTGATCATCGACGCAATCGAAGCGTAAGAGTTTTCGATGGCGACATTTACGGCCCGACGATTTTCGCCGGGCCTTTTTCTTGCGCATATCCAAAAAGGAAAATCCACATCCGTCGATTGCGCCAAACCCCGCAGGTCGTTTATCTCGCCAATTTGCCATTGAAAATGCACGATGATTCAGGAGATTCTGTTGCACGGATCAGCGTAAATGGATACACTACGGCCAATCGGCTAAGAATAACAAGAACACAGGAACCAGGAGAAGACCATGAAAGGGAATGACAAAATCATTCAAAAACTCAATGACCTGTTGTCGGACGAATTGACGGCCATCAACCAGTACATGGTGCATTCGGAGATGTGTGACAACTGGGGATACGAAAAGTTGCACAAGGCGATTGAGAAACGGGCGATCGACGAAATGAAACACGCCGAGCGGTTGATTGCGCGGATCCTGTTCCTGGAGGGTAAGCCCGTCGTCAGCACTCTGAAGGGAATTCATATCGGCGGCGAGGTACCAGGCCAGCACAAGAATGACTGGATGGCCGAAGATGGCGCGATCAAATCCTACAACGACGGGATTCGATTGGCTGTGGAGATCGGCGATAACGGAAGCCGCGAGCTGATGGAGTCGATCCTGAAGGACGAAGAGACCCACATCGACTGGATCGAGGCGCAACTGGACCAGATCGGGCAAATGGGGATCCAGAATTATTTACTCGAACAGATGGATTAGAAATCGGTTTCGAGTGGAAGGCGGGGACCGGCGGAAATCAGCGGAGGGCGGGCCAGAAATCCAGGGTCATGGCCAGGCCGAGGATGACGGAGGCGATCAGAAAGAAAATGGAAATTTTGATGGCAGTCGGCAGGACCCGCGTACTGTCGCGAAGAGAAACCTGCTGGCCGGCGCGGAGAGCGGCGATGACTTCAGGGCGATCGCAGGACTGCGGAGCGATCCACCGCATAATACGATAGAGGAGCCGGATGAAGGAATACAACAGGCCGGAACCGATCAGTCCGATCAACCAGAAGACGGCGAAACCGGACAACAGGCCGGCCAGCCCCCCGCCGATACACATCGCCATCAGGCCCCATTCGGGAAGCCGATTCCAGAACTGGCCTTCAAGATCACGGAGGACCACTTTGTGAAGTTCAATCTGTCGCTTTTGGTCGTCAATGATGGCTTTGGAGGTGGGGTCGGGATCAGAGCCGCCCAGATTTTCGATGACCAGGACCGAGGCGCATACCTGCATCTGCTGGCGAACCTCATCCATCTGTTTATGGGACTTTTTAGCCAGATTCATGAGGGTCAGGACACAGCCGCCGGCTCCGAGGACCGCCCCGAGCATGGCGATATAGATGACAACCTGTTTGTCTTCAACCCGAATTCGCATAAGTACCCTGTAGCTTTTTCGGCATATTCGGGTTGCGTCTTAATCAATCGGAAAACGAGGGACGAATTGTACCCCTCGTACTTCCGATAAAAGAGAAGGAATGACCGCATTCGATGTACACCATGCCGATCCGGTCGGCCCTTCCATTATGGCTCAGGGATTCGTCGGGGCGGGGGCCATTGCCGGGGGTGAGATTTGAGCGGGAGGCGGTGGATTTAGGGCCATTCGGTTGAATTCGTCAAGGATGGCGTGCTTACTCGATTCGGAGATAAACATATTCAGCTTGTTGAGGATTTCCGCCTTAGCGGCCGGGCTGAAGACAGGATTGTGGATGAGAGTCTGGATGATGTCAAATTTGTTGGTCTCGGAGATGAAGCAGTCGGAAGTTTTGCGGACCAGGTAGATCTGAGCGTTGTCGGACAGGCCCGGCCGAGACGCCAGGCCGGCAAAGAGCTGAAATTTGTCGGACTCCGAGATCAGGGAACAGGCGGCATTGATCTCGGCGATAATGGGTTCGTTGATGACAACTGGAGGACAGTAGGTGCAGGGCCTGGACTTGCAGGGATCGCACTTTGTGACGACGATGCAGCCGCAAAAGGTTATTGACAGAATCGAAAGGGCCATGAGAGTTTTCATCGATATCTCCTGAGATTAACCTTACACAATTTGTAATTTGACATTGTACATCAATTTGGATTGAAAAATACAACGATCAGAATGCCGCTATTTATCCACCGATAATAACACAACCGCTCAGCGCAAGAGAGACAACCGCAACCAGTGCAAACCACAGGATCATCTTCATCGGGTCATTCCTTTCCATTCGAACCGTTTTCGGGATATTGTACGAGGGAGAGGCCGGATCCTCCAGACGAATCCGGACCGTCCTCGTTTGGCATATAGACGAAGGAAGGAGGATATTATTTCAACCAATTATCGCAAACCTGACAACTGAGAGGCCTATCAATTTCGTTTGATGATTTCTCGGAAATTTCGAACAAAATGAGCTTTCACGATCGTGCTA
>JAAYVQ010000362.1 GCA_012517095.1 Phycisphaerae bacterium
AATCACCGTATTCGCGGACCGGAACGCAGCCGGGAACGATGACGAATCCGACCATGACCGGCACGGCGGGAACCCAGCCCCAGCCGGTTCCGACGGCGACGGTCGCGCTGACGGGCGAACCGACGACGGCGGAGGATATCGTGGCCGAACAACCGCAGATCGCGGTGCTGGAATCGACCAACTCGTTACTGGTCAACGCCACGCCGCGGCAACACGCGGCAATCGCATTGGTGATTGCGCATGTGGATCGGGAGCCGGAGACGACCTCGACGCCGTATGTGGTGTATCCGCTGCAGAATCAGGATCCGGAGGAATTGGCTTCGGTGCTGGATGAACTGGTGAACGCGACGATTCGGGCCGAGAGCCGTACCAGTGCGCAACGAACCAGTACCACCGGCACCGGCACTCCCGGAACGGCCGGGACGACGGGAACCGAAAGCAAGATCCAGACCTCGGCGCGGCCCAGCGGGATGGGCGGGCCGAGGGGCGAAGAGGATATCACGATTGTTCCGGACAAGGCGACCTATTCGCTGATCGTGTATGCCAACAAAAAGAATCAACAGTGGATTTCCCAACTCATTAAGGCCTTGGACGAATACCGGCCGCAGGTGTTGCTGGATGCGACGCTGGTGGAGATCAGCAAGGACAACGACTTTACCATGGACCTGAATCTGGTCAGCAAGTATCCGCGGATGCTGCCGGGCGGATCGATGACCACGCTGTCGAAAACGGGAACAACGGGCGTGGTTGCGCTGAAGGATCCGTTCCCGACGGGACAGATTCTGGAGGGCAGCGTGACCAACGGTTCGGGCGTGGCGTTTTACGCCGATGAACATATCCAGGCGTTGTTGAAATTAATGGACAAAAAGAATTACGGACGGGTTCTTGCCCGACCATCGATCCTGGTGAAGGATAATCAGGAAGGCCAGATCAAGGCGGAAAAAACGATTTATGTCGGCGAAGAAAAGACCAGCACGATCACGGGCGAAGGGGGAAATCTTTCCCAATCATCCGACATTCAATTCAAGGATTACAGTTCCGGGATCACGCTGAAGATCACGCCACATATCGCATCCAAGGAAGTGCTGCAACTACAGATCGAACTGGATCGGACGGACTTTGATCCGTCGGATCCCGGAACGGCGACGATCGGCGACAAGACGGTGCCCAAGCCGCTGAACACGGTCAGCAGCAATGTCGGAACGATGGCGGTGTTGCCCGACGGCGCGACGATCATCCTGGGCGGGATCGAGACGATGACCCAGACCAAAGGGACGACAAAGATTCCGCTTCTGGGGGATATCCCGCTGGTCGGAATCCTGTTCCGGGGTGTGGATGAGACCGACAAACAGAGCCGACTGTATGTATTCGTCAAGGCCAACATCGTACGGCCGGGCGATGAATTGACCGGCAATTCGGATATTGAGCGGGTTTCGCGAAAGAAGCGGGACGCCTTTGAACAGGATGAAAAGAACTTCCAGGGACTGGACAGCATTCCGGGGATCAAGCCGGGCAAGATCCAGCCGGAGAAGATTCTGGAAGACGATGAGTACCTGCAGACACTTCGAAATCGGCTGGACGAAAAGAAGAAGGAAAAGAAGGAGCCGGTGAAGGTGGAAGTCAAATTGGATTAATTTTCGATTTTCGATTTTCGATTTGCGATTTTCAATTTGGCGCGACGACAAGATTTTCCGCGGTTGAGAACGCATTTCGTCTCTTGATGCAAAAAGTCAGGTAGAACGATGAAAGAGATGTTGATACGAACGGCGCAGCGGACGGGAATCGTCAATGCCGAGACGCTCAGCGCGTACTTGGACAAAAGCGCCGGGGACGGTCGGCGGATCGACGAGGCGCTGCTGGCGTCGCCGGATTTCACGGAGGATGCGGTGTTGCGCCTGTTCGCCGAGGCGCTGGGGATGAATTACTATCCGGACCTGCGGGCGTCGGAGGTGCCCAAGGAGTTCATCGAGGCGGTTCCGGCGACTTATGCGCAGCATCACTACCTGATCGGGATCCGACCCAATGGGGATGCGGAGATGACGGTGGTGATGAGCACGCCGCTGAACACCAGCGTTATCGACAACATTTCGAAGATGCTGGCGCAGCCGGTGCGATCGGCGCTGAGTTCACGGGCGGCGATTACGGCGGCGATCGACATTGCGTACGAGCAGAAAGACACGGTAATCGAGGAGGTGGCCGAGGAGCTGGATTCGCAGAATCTCGATCAGCTTGTCGATGAGGCGACGACCTCGGACGATCTGCTGGACGTGGTGAATCGGCCGCCGGTGATCCGGCTGGTCAACGACATCCTGTTTCGCGCGATGCAGATGCGGGCCAGCGACGTGCATGTCCATCCATACGAGTCGAAGCTGCAGATCCGGTATCGGATCGACGGCCTTTTGTATGATACGCTGACGCTAAATCGGAATGTCATTCCGCTGGTGATCTCGCGCATCAAGGTAATGGCGGGGATGGATATCGCGGAGCGGCGGATGCCGCAGGATGGGCGGTGCAGCGTACGGCTGGGCCAGCGGGAGATCGACCTGCGGGTCAGTACCGTGCCGACCAGTTACGGCGAACGAGCGGTGTTGCGAATTCTCGACAAGAGCACGGGACTTTTGACGCTGGACCAGTTGGGTCTGTGGAAGGAAGACCGCAAGACTTTCGAGAAGCTGATCAACCGTACGCACGGGGTGATCTTTGTGACGGGTCCGACGGGCAGCGGCAAGAGCACGACGCTGTACGCCTGCCTGAACCAGATCGACTCGGTCCAGAAGAATGTGATGACGATCGAGGACCCGATTGAATACCAGCTCGGAGGGATCAGCCAAATGCAGGTCTCGCCGAAGAAAGGCATGACCTTTATTAACGCGCTGCGGCATGTTTTGCGGCAGGACCCGGATGTGATCATGGTCGGCGAGGTGCGCGACGAGGAGACGGCGAACATGGCGATCCAGTCGTCGTTGACGGGTCATTTGGTGTTCAGCACGCTGCACACCAACGACGCGGCCGGGGCGATCTCTCGGTTGCTGGATTTCGGCGTGGAACCCTATCTGGTCAGCTCGTCGCTGATCGCGGTGCTGGCGCAGCGGCTGGTTCGAAGAATCTGCCCGGACTGCAAGGCGCCGTATGCGCCGACGGCGCAGGAGCTGGAAGAGATGGAATACAAACCGGTCGAGAGCGACGCATTTTTCATCGGGCCGGGTTGTGACAAATGTTTCGGGACTGGCTACCGCGGGCGGATCGGGATCTATGAACTGATGGTGATCACCGAGGACATTCGCGAGATGGTGTATCTGAAGGAGACGGCCGGGGCGATCAAGAAGAAGGCCCTGGCTCGCGGGATGCACACGCTGCGGATGGACGGGACGCGGAAGGCGGCGGCGGGCGTGACGACGGTGGCGGAAGTGCTGCGCGTCACGCAGTCGGACACGATGTAATTGTAAATTGGATAATGTAAATTGGAAAATGAAAAAAGCGGATTTGATAGATTGTAGCAAGCAATTCGCTCGCCGTTGTGTACGGCTAAGCATGGCGATGCCGGAAAACTCCTTGGGGCGACATATTCGGAATCAATTGATTCGTTGTTCCACATCGGTAGCCGCCAATTACCGAGCCGTTTGTGTCGCCCAATCGAGGGCGGATTTTGTGTCGAAGATCGCAAGGGTGATTGAAGAAACAGATGAATCGGCATTTTGGATCGAGTTTGCGATGGATGAACGGCTGGTCAAAGGGAATCGAGTTCATCCACTTTTGGATGAAGCCAAGGAACTGGTGGCAATATTTGTCGCTTCGCAACAGACAGCAAGGGCTAAACTTCGGAAGTAATTTACAATATCCATTATTTAATTTCAAATTGAACGATGCCCAGGTTTGCCTATACCGCGATTGATGTCAGCCGCAAGTCGGCGTCGGGGACGCTGACGGCGGAGAATCCGTTCGCGGCGCGCAAGCAGCTTCGGGGTAAGGGGCTGCATCCGACCTCGATCCGCGAGATTTCGGTCGAGGAACATTCGGGGCTGCTGTCCCGGGCGGTCGGGCGCAATCGTAAAGCGCTGGCGGCGGATTTCACGCGGCAACTGGCGACGATGCTCAACGCGGGAATCAAGTTGACCGACGCTTTGACGGTGCTGGTCCAGCAACAGCCGGACGCGCGATTCAAAAGCGCGCTGAACGATATTCGGGATCGGGTGGTGACGGGCGAATCGTTCGCCGACGCGATGGCTGAGTACACGGATTTCTTCGACATTATTTTCATCAGCATGATCCGGGTCGGCGAGGTGACGGGGACGCTGGGATCGACCCTGGAAACGATGGCGGGTTTCATCGATAAACGGCGACGGGTGGAGTCGAAGATGACGACGGCGATGATCTATCCGTGCGTACTGATCACGGGGTGTATCGCGGTGGTGATCGTGATGTCGATCTGGGTGATTCCGAAGATCGCCGAGCAAATCGAGAAGACGGGCCAGCAGCTTCCGTGGATTACCAAGGCGCTAGTGGCGTCGGGCGAGATCATGACGAGTTTGTGGATTTTTCCGATTCTGGCGGCGCTGGGGGGATTGGTATGGCTGATCCGGCGGATGTTGAACACGCCGCGCGGGGCGCAGATCCGGGATCGGGTTCTTCTGTCGCTGCCGGTGTTCGGGCCGTTGATCAAGCAGCGGATCGTGGCGCGGTTTACCTCAACGCTATCGACCCTGTTGGGGTCGGGGATGAATATGGCCGACTCGCTGAAGGTGGTGGCGGAGGTGACGGGCAATACGGTCATGAACAAGGCGGTGCGGCATGCTCGGGAACGGATTTTGTCAGGGGCGGATATCGCCACGCCCCTGCGGGAAAGCGGCGTGATCGATCCGACGATCGCGCACATGGTGACAGTGGGGGAAAAGAGCGGCGAACTGGAAAAGATGCTGCGAAACATCAGCGACACGATGGAGTCACAGTCGGATATCGTCATCGAACGGCTCAGCGCGGCGATGGAGCCGTGTATCATCGTACTGCTGGCGATCATCATCGGAACGATCACCTATGCGGCGCTGATGCCGCTGATCAAGTTTTCGGCAGGACAATTTTGACCTTGCAAATGAAGGGGAATCGTATGAATCGGAAGAATCGATCGGCCTTTACGCTTGTTGAAATTATGGCGGTGGTCATCATCATCGGGCTTTTAGCGGCGGTGGCGGCCAAGAACTTCATGGGCCAGACGGACAGAGCGCGCGTCAAGACGACACAGGCGACGCTGAAGGTTCTGCAGGAACAAATTATGATGTTCAAATTGGACACGGGGCGATATCCCACCGAGGAAGAGGGCCTCAAGGCCCTGATCGAACAACCTTCGGATGTCGAAAACTGGGAACCTGCGGGGTACCTGCAGTCCACGACGGTGCCCAAGGACGCGTGGAACAACGAATTCGTCTATCAACTGAATCCCGAGAGCGGTAAACCCTTCGTGGTCATCAGCTATGGGGCCGACGGCCAGGAGGGGGGCGAGGGATACGATGCGGACCTCTTCAGCACCGATGCCAATTAAAGCCCGACGGGTCCAGGGGGTTTTTTCGGGTGTGCCGAGGGCGGGAGGAGTGGCCGCGCCGGCCCTGGTGCTGGTGGAGCTGTTAATCGTAATCGTGCTGATTTCGATGATGGTGGCGCTGGCGTCGCTGGCGTTTACGCCGCGGTTGTTGTTCAACAATACCGAGCGCAGCGCCCAGCAATTCATGCGGGTATTGAAGATGGCGTTGAACGCTTCGGCCGAGAGCAATCAGCGGTATGGAGTGGTGTTGGATTTCGACGAGCAGATGTACGCGATGATGCCGTATTCGACGCTGGACAAGGACCAGATCCTGGCCGAGGAGCCGGTCCTGATGACGGGAGAGTTTCACGAGGACTTTCAGCTCAGTTATGTTCGCTTCGACGACGCCCAGGACACGCGGAACTGGGATGTCACGCAAGCCAGTTACTTTCGGGTATGGCTGCTGGCAGGCCGGTCGGGATGGCAAAACGGCGCCAAGATCGTGATTCTGGACCGCGACGGAAATCCCTACACGATCATCACCAACCGGTTCAGCAAGGTGATCACGATGGTGCCGGGCGACATGGATATCCTGGAGCCGGTGGACAATGTTCTGTTCTAAGCCGACAATCCGAAACGGTTTTACGCTGCTGGAAGTGGTGACAGCGCTGCTGATCCTGGGGACGATCTGCGCCACGGTACTGACGGCGATGAACCGCGCGATCGCCGTGGCGATCGACTTGCGCAAACGAACGCAGGCGTTCGAGGTGGCGCGGGAGAACATGGAAAACCTGCTGTGTCTGGTGTCGGTGTCGGAGGTGTCGGATTTCGGGATCGATCCGCTTCATCCGGACATTGAATGGGAAACGACGGTCGAATCCTTCAGCGAGCCGGCGACCAACAAGATGTGGATCCAGGCCGTATGCACGGCCTCGTATCCCGACAGTTCCGGCGAGATTCAGAAAGTGACGCTGACCCACTGGCTGACGGGCCTGTCGGACAAACAGGCGCAGATGATTCTCGATCAGCAGAAGCGGGAAAGCGAATACATGAATTTGCTGAACGATAACGATCGGATCGTTCAGGAACAAGAGGCGATCCGGCGTTACCTTCGGGAGATGGGGCTGGAGCTGAAACCCTACAGCGAGATTCTGACCGAACAGAAGCGGGAGAAACGGAAATGGATTAACGAGTACGAATACGATCCGGAGCTGTTCGGGGATCTGATGGGTTCGCTTCGGGACAAGGAGTACGAGTGGCTGGATTCGATTCGTTTCAATTGGGACGATTTTACCCGGTGGCGGCTGGAGAATCCGAACCCAGAAAAACCGGTGGGATCGTCGGAATCGTTCGGGGACATGGGCAGCAATGAGGTTCCGAAGAAGAGCTTGATAAAGGACCGGCCAGTCGATTCGCAGGCCGATCGGGAGATGCAGGAATTTCTCAATTCCATCGGGGAGAAACGATGAGCGATACCGGTCCCATTTCGATTCGGTGGAGATCGGCAGCGGGTTTTTCGCTGATCGAGACGCTAACGGTGCTGTCGATCACGGCGATGGTCGTGGTCGCGACGATGAGCGTCTATTCGAATGTGCGACGGAATGTGGCGTCGATCGACGGGAATCTGGACCAGGGAGAGTTGCCGCGGGAGATCCTGCAGCGGATCGCGGAGGATCTGGACCGATTGGCCCGTCCCGGATTCGACACCTCGGTAGTCGTGCGCAACAAACTCAAAAACGGGTACAATATATCGCAATTAATCATCGAAAATCGCTTTTATGGAGATAAGCCGACGACTCGGCCGCAGATCGCCGAACGGATCACCTGGCAGAGCGACTACGATCCGTTTACCAATACCCTGATTTTGTATCGGGCGCACAGCGGGATCCGTCTGGAAGACGGGCTGATCGACCGCGACCAGCTTGACAAAGAAGGGCAGGGCATCGAGCAATTCGTTCCGCTGGCAACGGGGATCACACATTTTGAACTGCTCATTCCCAGCGGCGACACGCTGATCCGGGAATGGGGCCAGACCGAACTGCCCAAGGCCATCCGGGTGTTACTGTCCTTTGGGGCGCCGGAGCAGACGGACACGGGGGACTGGATC
>JAAYVQ010000363.1 GCA_012517095.1 Phycisphaerae bacterium
AGAAGATACTGCGTCGCTTCGTAGGCCCCGCGGACATTGTCGGAGGCCACAAAGGGTAATTTCAGGTTGGGAAAGTATCGATCCACAAGAATAATGGGAAGCGGATCCGATTCAAAAACCCGAAGATGTCGATTGGATTGACCGACCGGGCAGATCACCAAACCTTCGACCTTGCGATACCGCAGGACGCGGATGGCTTCCATCTCGCGGGCGGTGTCGTCCTGCGTGTCGCACAGGATCGTGGAATAGCCGCGGCTTGCGGCCTCGGTCTCGACGCTGCGGGCAATGCCGGCGAAAAAGGGGTTGGAGATATCCGGGATCACTAAACCGATGGTCAGGGTCTTGTTGACTTTCAGGCCTCGAGCGAGGGGATTGGGTGCGATCTGAAATCGACGGGCTTTGGCCAATACCCGTTCGGAGGTCCGGGGACTGATCCGGTATCGAGAGGCCTGTCCGCTGAGGATCCGGGAAACGGTGGATACCGATACACCGATCTGATCGGCCAGGGTGCGCAAAGTTGAGGGCGTCGATTTTTTCATTATCCGGTACCGGGGCATAAAACGCCTTGCACAAACGATTGTGCAGCCAATTGAGGGATTGTACTGACGCGGGATTTGCCTGTCAAGGGGTGGAAGTGAAACGGATTGTAGCCGCCTCCGGAGATCGGATGCGGGGCCAATCCAATCAGCCGCGAGCCCGCAACAGCAGGATCAACAGGATTGCACTCAGCAGGAGGGTCATGGGTCCTTCCGCGACCGTCCAGAACAAGGGCATTCCCACGGCCGAATCGAGGAGGATAATGCCGACGCTGAACAACAGGCCTGTAACCGACAGGAATAACAATGTTCCGCGGTGACGGCGGATATCCCCGGCCAGGTACAACAGAAGGGCCCCCAGATACGCATACATTCCGGACAAGGAACGAGTCAGGTATCGGACGATCGGAATATCCGGCAGCGTCCCCAGACCCATCCATTGATGGATGGTTTCCATCCACGAGAAGGGACAGACGCAAAACACCAGCGCCGTGAGCATCGCGATTCCGGTGGCCCTCAGGAGAAAGACCACGACCTTATCCCGATGGGTTCGGTTTGGGGAGAGCATAACCAAAGATCGTTTCATGTTTTTTCTCCTTGTCAAGGAAACATCCAGGCCGACACCAGACCCGCCACAGCGACGAGCACGACGGGTCCCAGCAATTTGACGATCAGTTTGCCCAGGGGCGCCTGAAAATAACTGGCGGACATGGCCAGACACAAATGGACCGGCGTGAGCATTAACCCGCAGATCAATCCGGAAAAGGCCAGGGTCTCCAATCCCATCCGGATTCGGCCGTCCCCGCTGATCATGGGCATCAGGAACGGGAAGGTGATGGCCACCGTTGGCATGGTGACGCCCGTGAGGAATGCGACCAGCAAGGGAAGAAGGAAGATCAGCACAACAGGGGGAGTGTGGATCTCCTGGAGAAATCCTACCGCGGATGGGATCGCGCCGCCGGCTTCGAGAATCAGCTTAAACAGCAGCGCTCCGAGCACCAGTAACACAAAGTCCGGCTCCAGCCCCTGACGAAGAATAGCATTCCATCGGGAAAGCGGCAGGCGATGAAACAAGCCGAAGAATCCCGTCGCCAGAATAATTCCTCCCGCCGGGGGAAGATTGATCGCCGCATAGAGAACGGCGACCAGAGCGATTGGCCAGAAGGCGCTGAGAAAATCCCGCACATTCAGCCACCACTGGGTTCGGTGGCTGTGATTGGGATCTCGCGGCGGAATCCCGACCAGCAACAGAAACAATATCCCGCCGAGGGTTCCGGCCAGCAGGATGATCCCGTTGTGCGACATCAACTGAAACGCCGAGATCCCCAGCATGCTCTGAATCAGGGGAATCGAGGGGAAAAGGGGCCAGATCGTTTCCCATTGATGACGAAACCAGAAATTGATGGCGGCACACTGGGTTCGATCGACTCCGATACTGTCGCCCAGATCGCGCACCATCGGCGCCGACAACATGATCCCGCCGGGAGTCGGCAACAATCCCATCAACATCGGAATCGCCGTCAGTGCCGCCCGGCGGCTGCGGAACAGACCCTGCAGTGCGACCGCCAGTCGTCCCGATACTCCCGTCTCGCGCATCGCCAGACCCAAGACATTGACCATGCAGAGTAACACCGCCAGCGAGATGAACAAATAACCCGTCGTCTGGCCGATGGGCTTGTCGTGCCACTCGGCGACTGCGGTTTTCCACAAGAGGCCCGGTCCCACCAGTAATAACGCTGCGAGTACTCCGGCCGAGACCACCATCGATCTCCCCAGCCGCATCTTCAGCCGCAGCAGGATGACCAGCGCTGTCAGCGCCCCGAACATGGCGATCAGTGCGTACATATTACCTCGTCGGATGGTTCGGGTATCGGTTTGTGATGAGGATCGCCATATACACGGGGTGAATCACGCCTCTTCGACGATGTCGAAACCGGTCAGCGCGGCGAATTGCTGGATGCGGCGTTTATAATCACCATAGACCGTCACGCGATGCCAGCCCCACTGGTCCCAGTAGTTCATCAGTTTGTCGATATCGCCTTTGACCTCGGCGGCCAATTTGGTTCGACAAGCCATGTCGTCGTCGATGTTGGCGACGGCTGTGGCCTGGTGAAAGATCACTTGCCGGCGGCCCGGATCAAATTCCAGCGTCGTGGTCATCTCCCCGAGCGGCATCAGGGAACGGACCACCGCGCCTTTGCGGTCCTCGGAATGGTTCCGGATGTGATAGGGGTTGCTTCTGCCGGCCGGGCCGAAAACTTTGTTGCTGGCGACGCAGTGAGCATAGATGATCTGATTTTTTGAAGTATCGATCACCGGATCGGAGATATATCCCGGCCGACCGGTCAGGTAGGTCATCACCAGCATGGTGATCGTTGAGGTGGTATCCGCCTCACAGGCACCGACAAATCCGTCGTTGTTGAGCTGGAAAAAGCCCAGGCACGGGTAAGCCGTGATCTGGTTTCCGTAAAACCCCCCAAGGCAGTTGATGGTGATGGCCTGAGCGTCGTTTTGTCGTAACAATTCGCACATGGCCAGGTACATGCGAGCGCTTTTGAGGATTTCGTCTTTTGTCGGCTCGATGACCCGATCGGCCTCCTTGAACCACTTGTTGGCCCACTGGCGGGCGATCTCCATGTCCGCTTTGTTGTATAGTTCATTGAGCGGGGTAAATTCCATCGGCAGCACACGGGTTCCAAAAACATTCCGGATGGCCTCGGGTTCGGCGCCGAATCCGGTGCCCACGCGAAGGATAGTCGATTGTTTCAGTTTTTTCATGCAGGCAAAACAGTTAATGGCCGAGCAGACATCGTGGATATCCGATGAGGAAACCGCCGCCACTTTCCAGGCCTTGGTCTTGTCGGGATTCTGATTCATGCGTTTGGCCTTTGCGGTGGAGATCAGGAACCGCCCGCTTCCTCCGTAAAGGTTATCGACATAGATTGTCGGCCGGAGAGAGGCGGCGATGGTTTCGCCGACCTCGGCCCAACCCAGACCGAGCATGTACACGACATACCCGTCAACCTCAGAATCCTTTTCCAGAACCTTTGTGGCGTCCTCGACGCTCATCGCGTCGACCGTCAAAAACTCGATATCCGGGCACCCCTTTTTCAGCGCGGGGAGGATCTGGCCTTTGCGTTTTTCAAAATCGTAACCGATGTTCGGCCAGGTTGGGGAGTCCGAAGGCGAATAGGCAAAGAGCAGTCGGATTTTCGCTTTTTCTTTCGGCTGGGGGAGCGTTTGGGTCATGCCGTTCGCAAACAAGGCGCCTGGCCAACGGCCGCTACACAATATCGCCGTACAAGCCGCACACCCGCTGAGAAAACACCGCCGAGAAACACATGGATTCTTACCGGGGGAATCAGTGGTTTTCATAACGAACTCCTCAAGAGGTCTTGATTTTTCAGCCGTGTTTTCAATGATTCCAAATCCTGACGGCCCCTGGATTGTATCCTTGCATGCATTCGATAGCAAACTCAATTCAGCCGGTTTGATCTGTTGAAGACCCTTTTTGAACCAAACAGAATGCCGGTTTCGGGCCTTTTGTTAAAATAAGACAGATTGTGATGTTAAAATAGAAAAGATACATCTGTTCCGTTTGGGTAAATTCATGGTTTGCCTTGTTGGATTGGTCGGAAAAAAACGATTGAAAATCATTGACTGAAAATGGTTTATCTGTTAAATAAATGGGTTTTCCAATTAGCTGGTAAATACGAATCAGCGCAGAGCGGAGATTCGAGCGGACGGAATGTCCATAGATCAGTTACGAAATCAGATCGATGCGATTGATGCCAAGCTCGTTGAGTTATTCAATGAGCGCGCGCGGATTGTGGTCGAGGTCGGGAA
>JAAYVQ010000048.1 GCA_012517095.1 Phycisphaerae bacterium
CGGCCAGTCGGGAATCCCGTCAGTATCGCGAATCTCCCCCGGCGTCTTCTTCATGTACGGCGTCCAGAGGGCGGTCTCGATCAGAAGCGTTAGCGCCCCGTACTCGCAAGTAACGATCTGCGTATCGGGAATCTCTCGGCCGTCCTTGAGGGCGTTGACGCCACCGGCATGGCAGACGGTCTTGGGCGCCGGCAGATCGTTGAGCAGGAATCTCGCCAGATCCAGTTGATGGATCAGGTCCCCCGGAATCGCCCCGCAACTATATTCCCAGCGATCCAGCCATACCCGCGATTGATTGTACGGCAGAAGCGGCGCAGGACCCGACCAAAGCTCAAAGTCAACTTCCTTCGGGACCGGCTGTTCCGGCCCTGCCGGCCACATGGCGTGCTGCATCATGTTGAACACGCGAACCAGATACACATCGCCGAGCTTGCCCGACCGGATATGTTCGCGTGCGGGCGCCGAAAAGCCGCAACTGCGGGATTGCATCCCGACCTGAATGATCCGCTTGTACTTGGCGGCCGCCTCGATCATCTTGCGGCCTTCCCACAGCGTATGCGTCATGGGTTTTTCAACATACACATCCTTGCCCGCCTGACAGGCGAGGATCGATCCGAGCGCATGCCAATGGTCCGGCGTGGCGTTGATCAGGACCTGTACCGAGGGATCATCGAGGACCCGCCGAAAATCCTGCACGAGTTTGACGCCGATTTGATTGTGCCTTTCGACAGCGGCCTGGGCATAGCGATGCCGCCGCGTATCCGGATCACACAGATACGCGATGCGCACATCGGGCCGTCGGGCAAAGCTTTCAGCCAGAAAGGTCCCCCGGCCTCCCAGCCCCATCACGCCCACGACGATCTTGTCATCGGCTGCGGTCGATGGGGTCGAAGACATTGAGGCCAGCATACCGGTCCCGATGAGCGTGGATTTCATGAAGGTTCGCCGATTCATGGCTTGTCTCCTTCCTCTTTCGGTAGTGGCTCCTGCTTTTGCCGTACCCGAGCACGATTCAGGTAATCATCGAGCAATTCAATTTCAAATTCCTTGACGATCTGATCGGCCGTCAGCGCTGGGTGTCTGCTTGAAATCAGCACCGAACCCAGAAATCCCGGATCGGTGACGATGACCGCCGGACCGTATTTTTCCTTCATCCGCCGCAACCGGTCCCAGTTGTAGTCCAGATGGGCCAGGCGGCAATCCAGATTCACCGTGGTGACAGCGAAGTCGAAATAGTTGGTGCTGTGCCCTATTTTTTCGCCGAGCGGATTGTAGATCTCGCATGGCAATCCCGACACCGCTCCGACAAAATGACTCCGACACGAATACGCCCAGTATGGCTGCATCATACCGCCGTGATACATCGAACAGAAAATAATCAGATCCGGCCGCAGGCGAGCGTATTGCAGACGAAGCTCGTCAAAGTTCAGATCGAAGCAGATTGCAAACGCTACCCGACCGAAATCGCACTCGAAGATCTTCGCCTCCCGGCCCGGCCGGATATTATCCTCGATCTCGCCGATGGTCGGGTGATTCTTGTGATACTCCCCGACGACGCGACCCTGGCGATCCAGCAGTACGCAGGCATTTCGCCATGAACTGTCGGCCTGCAGCTTATTGGCCGAATAGACGACATAACAATGATTCTTGCCAGCGATCTCGGCCAGGGCATTCTGGATCTGATCCCCGCGCACACGATAATACTCGCGAACCTTATCTTCGGATAATCCGGAGGGACGATCGCAGCATTCCGGCAGCACGATCAGATCGGGCTTGTCGGTCAGAACCTGACCGAGTTCCTTTCGCCAATGGCCAATCATCCGCTCGACGATCTGTTGCGGCTCGGCTTTAGAATCGGCCGCCAATGGCTGCGGCCCCAGAGTGGCAATGGTCACATGCCGCCGAGTTTGAAGATCAGGATCGTTCGCCGGGGAAACGCTCGTGGTTTGCTTTTCCCCGGCTTGCTGCGCCAGAAGGGATGAGCATGGAATAAACCCAATGCCCAGCATGACGATCAAGGTCTTTTGCAGACTCTGGAATCGCATCGCATCATCCTTTCCCCGTCAGACCTGTTCGGGCACCACAAATGGCTTTCGATATTCGCGCGTCGCCAGCACATTGGCCCGTTCGGAACCCGGCCCCACGAAGGACTCGGTTTCCGGGTCCAGTTGCAGCCACGGGCCCAGGGCGCCGCCGGATTTTTCCAAATCGATACCGTTCTGCTTGAGGTGCTCCTCAAATCTCGCAAACGAATCGCCCAGGTCCTTTCGCCCCTTGATGGTTTCCAGCACTGCCTCGCGTCGAAGCCCGGTTCCCATGCGATAGGAAACATTGCCCATGTGGCACAGCGCGCTGGATAGATGCCCTTCGAGGATATCAGCGCTTAGGTCACTTGCCTTGCGGCTGCGAACGGCCTGGATGAAGTTGGCGTGGTGTTCCTTGCCGCCGCCGGACCCGACGAATTGCCGGATCTTTTTGCCATCGTTGTCGTAGGCCCAGCCGCCGTCGCCGCCGGCGAAGTAACCGTTTTCGCACTGAACCACCAGGCCCCCCCGAATGCCGCGATAGATGTCCATGGCCTTGTCTCCGGTCGCCCGCGGCAACCCGCGAACCTCAAAGAGGATCGGCACCGGTTGATAATCCAGATACGCAATCTGTGTATTCGGCGTCTGGCCGTCATCGACATACCCGAACCGGCCTCCAAAACTCATGACCTTCGACGGCAGCTTGTTCTGGCCGAGGACCCAGCGGCAGATATCAATATAATGGATCCCGTTATTCCCATAATCGCCG
>JAAYVQ010000364.1 GCA_012517095.1 Phycisphaerae bacterium
GATCAGTGCAATCCCCATCGAGTTCAATCGGGCCTATCGGATTCTCTCCGTGATTGATTTTGACGGCGATCAGGTCCGCTTGTGGGTGGACCCGGACCAAGCTGACTATGACAACGGTTCCGGTGACAATACTTCGGATATTCAACTTTCGTATACCGGTACAAATTGGAACACCGCAGTTCGTTTGGCTTCCGGCGGTAAGACCCAGTGGGACGATCTGATCGTGGCCGATGACTTTGCATCTGTCGTTCCCGAACCGACAACCCTGGCTCTGCTTGGCCTGGGCGGACTGTTTCTGTCTCGTCGCAAAAAATAAACCCAAGCGCATTCGCGGATGGATGGCTTTCTTCATGGGCAGACTACCGGGTCTGCCCATTTCTTTTCTGTGTCCGGTTGGGACCCTTCGGACGGAAGCGATCGTCCTCCACGGATCCGACAGAGGAGCATTCGGAGGATTCCTGAAGGTATGTGGGGCCGGTTCATTTCAATCCCAGAATGAATGAAGTGGAAATTCCGACGGGTATTGATTATGATTGTCATACGGCGAGCGGGACAGCGGGACAGCGACCATGGGCCACGCGGGGAACTTGAAAGGGTTGCATGATGAAGGTCAAGTATAAAACATTTCGAGGGATGTTTTCCAGCGGGAAGAAGTTATTCACACAAGCGGCGGAATTTGCCACGGAGATCGGAAAAGACAATCTGATCAGTATCTCTCATTCGGAAGATTCAAGCGGTGGAATCGTTACCGTCTGGTACTGGTCGAAGGGTTGAGCGACAGGTTCTCTTCCTCGATGAATCAGTCAGTCAAAATCAAATCATCCATCTGAAAGGGGTCTCGTATGAAACGGATTTGGATTCCATGTTCTTGTTGGGCTCTGTTTGGGGTCATGGGTTTTGTAATTTCGGCACAGGAAACATCTGCCCAATCTCAGTCCGACCAACAGCAATCCATCAACAAAAACAATAAAGAATCCGATGAAGAGGTCCTTCAAAAATCGGTCTGGAGAAGGTATTTCGGGGACGACTTTGAAATCTTTATCGGTCAGCCGGAACCTCAGCCGCAGCAACATCTTCCCGGCCCCGGACCACAGCCCTTTCCGAATAATCCTTCCGGTCATTATGACGGAATCGCCAATGAGCTGGAATTCATTGAACATCTATGGTCTGAAAATGACAGGGTCGATGAATATAAAACCCTCGCCAAGAGATCCTATCTTTCGGAGACAGACCAAATCCTGTATGTCAATTCGGCCTATTCCAGTCTGGATTTTGACAGAAATATTTCCGAAGTCCTCATCGCCCTGATCGCCAATCCCTGTTTCTCGGAGGGGGCCAGAGACGCCATTTTGGATGGTTTGAATCAGGGGAAGATATGGGATTCAAGCCGGCGAAAAAAAATCTTTGAGGTTCTCGAAAACAGAGGCGAGATTCTTCCCTCTCCAAGAGATCCTCAGCGATGGATCGCTTATCATTTTTCGCGATTTCAACGAGCCCTCAATGAGCTCAGCGGAAAATATAACGAGCTCGAACGGCGGTTACTTGAGCTGGAAAAAAAGACCCACCAGCTCGCGGAGTTTGATCGAAGAATCCTCGATTTGGAAAAGAAGAAGATTCCGCCGATGCCCGTCGGTCTTGGGGATTTCGATAAACGAATCTCCGCTTTGGAGAAAAGAACGCCGCAGTCGGATGAATTTCAGAAACGGATTACCCTTCTGGAAAGCCGGATTCAGGCCCCGATGGAGTTCGAAAAGCGAATATCCGCTCTGGAAAAAGCGATTCAGCAACGACCCCAGCCCGCGCCTCCGGCACAACCCACGCAGGGAACCGAGATCCAAAACCAATTGGATGCTCTCGAAGCGAAGGTCAAACAGCTTGAGGCGGAAATCAAACGAGTAACGCCAAAGCCGAGAGTTTCTGAGAGATCGCCGGCTCCATAGACTCCCGAGGGGATTGTTCCGGAGAACGGAAGTTAACAGAATCATTCGTATTGTCGTTGAATCATGGTGGAGTCGGAAGGGTGTGATGAATCGAGTCTGGCATATTCTCGGCATGGTTTTCATCATGGGTGGATCCTCCTGGGGAATCATCTTTCACCCGGATGGTGAACCGAATCTTGCCACATGGACCGACAGGCCGCCTCAAGCCCTTGTCGGCCGGTGGGGAAGCAATGCCAGTTGCGTGGCGATCTCTCCGAATTGTGTAATCACGACTCAGCATCAGGGCGTTTCTACGGGAATTCCGGTCGTATTGGATGGCAAGACCTATCAGGTCCGGCGATTGTGGCTTCATGAAACCGCCGATCTTTGTGTCGCCGAATTGAATGATGCGGATTTGCGGCACTATGTCACCCTCAATGATTCCTCCGACGAAATCGGATCCCTTCTTGTGATTGCCGGATACGGAAATGGCCGGGGGGCAATCCTGCAAACCTTCGGAATCGTTTATGGTTATGAATATGACCGTCTTTCGAATGAGACCTTGCGATTGGGCACAAACCGAATCGATAGCGTTGCCAGTCGAGCGGAGAGCGAGGATACCCTCGTCGCCGATTTTGATGGTTTGCTCCGCGCGGATTCGACCCAATATGAGTGTATCCCTGCCCAATATGATTCGGGAGGCGGATGGTTTCTCTTCCGGGACTCGGCATGGAAACTGGCTGGATTGTCCCAAAGCGTGGAATCCCATTATGAACAGGGGCATCACGGCGACCCCGAGTATTTGATACCATACCAGGCCTGGTTTAACACAAGATCCTATCCTGTTCGACCCGATCCTGACCAGGTTCAGGCGGTTCGTATTCAACCGTATCTGTCCTGGATCAAGGCGATTCTGTGTCACGCCCGGGGTGGAGACATCAATCAAGATGGGGCCGTCAACCTGCTTGATTTTGCCGTTGTGGCTGAATTCTGGTCCCGATGCGATTGTCTTGTCAATCGTGAATGTTCAGGGGCGGATCGGGAACCGGATGGAGACGTGGATTTCGAGGACCTGTCTTGCTTGATCGAACATTGGCTTCCGTGAGCCGTCCGTTCTCTTGTCGGGTCCTTCGGCAAGTTGAAAACTCGTCGATCGGACGGCTTTCATTTGCCCCCGATACCACATCCACAATACCGAAAACGGGGGAAGCGGGGATGCAGGTATAGAGGCCATGAGACCGGTTCAAAATCATATTGTGTTTTTCCTTGGAAGCCCTTATGATGAACATCAATGGATTTGTCGTTAATAAATGATTTCATGATATCCATGTAATCGAGGAAAATTATGGGCAAAGAGCATCCCACCGATAACCCGAAATGTAAGAGCGGTGACCATTCCAAACATCTCTGCCATATTGTTTCTCATGGCGACCATATTCATAAACCGGAGGAGTATCGGGGACTTGTCGAAGAGCCAAAGTTCCAATGTCATTTTTGCGGAAGGACCGCCCATTTAGCAGATTACTTGTGTATGCCCATGGATTTATAATCCACGAAAATGGATATCTTTGCCATAATTGAGACTTGTTGAATCAAAGGAGATTCTCGAATAATATATACCTATTCAAATGAAAAGACTGATATCAGCCTATTACAGCAGTAGTTGGATACCTTTTGCTTGGGCAATTGGGACTTTCATCATATTACATCTACTATCCGCAGCGAGTTACATCCGGTACATCTTTTTCATCTGGGCTGCCATTTCATTTTTAGGAATCCTGTCCGCTGGCATATACAATTTTACCCAAAAAAGAACATTTATTGGTGTTCTGAATACCTTTTTTTCATTGTTGATATTGTGGTTCATTGCGTATGTAACAATGGCAATGATGGCTTTTGCGGCTTTATTTGACGAGACTGAAGATGGATTTGGCAAGGATATCGTAGTTCCCAAAGATATGGTTATGGAAGAACCTATCAACGCTGTCCATGCCAAAGAAGAAATATACAAAATTGTAGAGTTGAAAACAACAACCATTTCGATTGACCCTGAAGGTAAAATGCTGATCGATCTATTGCTCGATAAAAATAATTCAGGGTCTCTTGAAATCGATACTGACTTGCCCATACTATCGAGATTTGTCAATGAAAATAGAGACAAACTCATTCAACACCTCAAAACAACGCCTCATTGGCGCATCGTTCAGGGTGATAAAATCTATGCCATCCGCCGGTTTGCGGCAAACGATAAATATTTTGATACATTGAATGGCTATTATGGAAATTATTGTTTAGTAGACAGCTTCGAGCATTGGGGGGAGGATCTCTATTTCCAATTTAGAGTCATTCTCTCGCTTGACGGCGAGGTCATGTCAAAACCTTGGGCTAAAGATTACTCAAAATTTGATGTTTCATCGGGTGTTCGAAAACTGAAAACGAAATCGAGCATCAACAAAGGGATTGAGTCATATCTTGTTTTATGTTCCGATGGCATTACTCTTGAAATCATGGAGGATACAAAACAAAAAGGCAGGGTTTTTACTCAAGCCGTCTGTAAACTGATCGCGGATGAACTTCAGACGGTATTGGATTCTGAGACGATGACAATCGCTGACTTCGAACAAAAAATGGTGGGGGCAGGAAGAGCCACTAAAGGCAAAGCGGATATATGGATAGAGAATGGTATGCAGGGAGGCATGTATAATGTGTATGCAAATATCAACCCAAAAGAGCCAGGGTATGTTTACCTGAAAATATTTGAAGCCACTAAAAATACTCCCTTATCTGCGGACAGTGTAAAACTCAAATCGAGGAAGGTCATTGAGTTCTCAGAAGACGACGATTTGCAATTTCTATATGAAAGCTCGATAATGATTTATGAGGGCGATTGGGGTGTATACTACCCTGCAAGATTTGAGCTTTGGTTCGTACCTGACTCAGGTCAGGAAGAGCGGGAAATTCTTGAACAGATTTTCAAAATAGAAGGTTGGATGAGGTAGACAGGAACAGCCGGAACGAATTTTATAGAATGAATATTTTCTGTCTTCCTTGGGATTGCCTTTCAGGTTCCCCGGGATCTCTTTTGTCCCTCTGAATTCTATTCCTCCGCAGCTCTGCCGCAGCAGGCAAAAATATGCCTATTTATATGGGCGATCAACAACAAAAAGACCCATCATCACTCTTGTTTATCAGTCGTCCTGCCTTCCCTCATTAGCGTATTGATTTCCACAAGGGATTTTGACAATTCACCGCCCGCATCCGGATTCAGATAAACCAATCCCCCATTTCCATCAATCAATGCCGTGACGACTTTCTGGTTTTCAAGTCTCAGATTTCGTCGAAGGGTTTCCCCTCTTTCATCGGGACGATACGCGCCCGGTTCCATTCTGGTACCGATGAATTGCGTGTCCAATGGATTGCTGAAATCCGAAAGAATATGGAAGTCAGGTTCTTGCCCCAGCCATTTCTCATACAGGTATCCCAAGGAAAATTGCTGACAGATAAAACCGATTACGACGGACTTGTCGCAGTCTTTTTTCACCATATCGGAAATCATCCTTTCATCCAGGGATAGATTCCGCATTGCGGGCTGTCCGCCATAGTACGGGGGCAGGGTTGTCTTGAAGTCGCCGAATACTAAAACGACATACCCCTCTTCACCCGCCTGCTCCCGAAGATTCTCCAGGGTCACAAGCTCATGTCTGAACAGTTCGACCCGTGTAAACGCGGGAAACGGCTTCCCGATAACGGGAAACGCCGCATCTTGTTGTCGTTCTTGAACCAGTTCCCCGTCCAACCGAGCCAATACCAGCTCAGAACTATCGGAGGCGATCTTTTCGACCACAAGTTTTGCCGAACCCAACATCAGGGTATCGGATAGCTTTCCCGTAGAAGTGACAGAAGCCATCTTGTCAGCAAAGGGCTTGACGGTCACAGTCAGATTCCGACTCTTCAACTCCAATGTATCGCCGCAGGAAATGGAGGCCTGCAGAAATGCCGCTTCAATGGAGGTCGAGCCGGAAAGAGAGCCATTGAGAACCGTTTGACACCGACCTTCATACAGTGGATAGTTACTGACATAGATGCAGATTCTCAAAGATCCCGTGATCGGTTCTTTGAACGAAATACCAATGGTTTCGGGGACCAGCTCGAAAGGGATCACAACCTCACGATTCATGAACATTAGTCCTTGCCGGACCGTTTCCATTTCTTTGATATTTTGGCCACAAAGCACCTTTGCCATTGTCAGGCGTTCCGGATTTTCGTTTATGATATTCATGTCCATGGCATCTTTGACCATCACGACATACCGTTTGCCGTCAATCGCCGGTCCAAAGTCGATTCGATATTGATATCCGTCGCTGTCATCCTGGAGCTTTTCTGATTTACTCATGGATTGAGAAGAGTGAAAGAAAGGAAATGCTGAAGGGGTGAATTCCAATTTCACATGAATTCGCTCTCGGTCTTGCGGGATGTTTTCGTGGAAGAGTACCCATTGTTTTTCCGCTTGAGCGGGGGACAATACCAGTGAAAGTGCGATCATCAACCCAAATGCGAAGGTGTTCATCAGGACTTGTTTGTGTAATTTCATGCTTTTCTCCTTTCGTATTGGAACCCGTTTTCAAAAGGACTTCAATGAAGATCTCCGTCGATTTGTATTATACCGGCAATGCGGTTTAAAAGTTTGTAACAAGTATGTAAAATCCGGTTGTTGTCGCCAAATCATTCGACGGGTTCTCATTGCATATTGTCAAACGGGTCTTTCGGGAGGGATGAGTGGCTTTTTGATACCGGAAACATTCAACATATCCGGATGTGACCGATTGCTTATAATTCGGCGGGATCTTGTTGATAATAGAATTTCAATTCCTCATACAATTCCGGATGAAACTGTCGGAGTTCCCGGGATTTTTCAAAAAAATATTCCGTCGCCACCGCGAAAAATTCCGCCGGATCCGTGGCGCCATACTCATCCAGAAAAGTCGGGCGATCCTGACGGACCTGTTCGCAGAGTTTCTCGTATTCCTTCTGGAACACGCCGGCCCAGGCAAGGTAGCGATCGTGGCTTCCAAAAACAGCATGATCGGCGCCGCCTCTCCCATTGTCCAGTTGATGGGTAAATTCATGGATGACGACATTGATTCCATCGTGTATCCCGGCCGCCCCGTGCTTGATGTCATCCCAGGACAAGACGATAGTCCCGCTGTCCCACGATTCTCCCTCTCGAACCTCCATGCCTTCCGTTATAACCCCGTCAGGTAGATGCTCGGTCGTGGGAACCAGATACGCCTGGGGATACACCAGGATCGTCGTCAGTCCGGGATAATAATCGGTTTTACGGTGAAGCAGCAGAATACAGGCCTGGGCCGCAATGGTAACCCGGATTTCATCAGTGATCATTTGGCCCCCGCACCCCTCAAACCGTTTCTCGCTCAGGAATACCAGAATGTGCCGCTGTAGCTCCTTCTGATCTTCCATAGGCAATCGCAGATAATACGGAACATGGTCTTCGATCATTTTCAGCCATGGATCGGGAAACGGCTTTTGACCGATTCGTTGTCGTTTCCATTTTTTGAATCCGAACATGAATCAACCCGTTTGGAAAGATTGTTTGAACAAGGTCATTTCAGAAGCCCCGAATCGGTATTTCTGAGGACATCCCGGCCGGCGTTTCTCCGCCTACGAAGTTGGCTTGTTCTCATCGGACAGCTTTTTCTCGCCGCCCTTCCGTTTGACGACGGCCTGACGAAGCAAGTATTCGATCTGCCCGTTGACACTGCGGAGCTCCTCGGCCGCCCAGCGTTCCAGTTCCGTCCAGAGTTCCGGGTCGATTCGCAACAAAAACTGTTTTCTCGGTTCCATGATCTCGTTTCATGCCGATAAAATTCGTTGCTCCGACACATCATGCGTAGAGCGTACCTGTGTTGATGACCGGATGGACCTCGGTTTCCCCGCAGAGGACCACCATCAGATTGCTGACCATCGAGGCCTTTCGTTCTTCGTCGAGATTGAGGATTTTTTGCTCGGAAAGCTCCCGAAGCGCCATTTCCACCATGCTGACTGCCCCGTGGACGATTTTTTGCCGGGCCGCGATAATGGCTTCGGCCTGCTGGCGGCGAAGCATGGCCTGGGCGATTTCGGGGGCATAGGCCAGATGGGTCAGACGTGCTTCTTCCACTAAGACGCCGGCCTTGTTCAATCGTTCGGAAAGCTGATCCCGAAGGGCATGGGCAATCTCATCGGCGCTGCTTCGAAGAGTGAATTCGTTATCTTCCCCATTGTCGTAGGCGTAGGCATTGGCCAGATGACGGATCGCCGATTCGCTCTGGATCTTTACATAGTTCTCGTAATCATCCACATCAAAGATCGCCTGGGCGGTGTCGGCGACACGCCAGACCACAACGGCCGCGATTTCGATCGGATTGCCGCGTTTGTCGTTGACCTTCAGCTTGTCGCTGTTGAAGTTTCGCGCCCGCAACGAGATTTTGTACCGGCTGTGACCCGTCGGCACCATCATCTTTCCGCCCTCCGTTTTCGGATTCGGCACCAATTGGAGAATCCGCCCCCGGGCATAGAAGGGATTGGCCCAGAGAAAGCCACTTGTCCGCACCGTTCCGTGATACGATCCGAACAGGATCAAGGCCCGCGCCTCGTTGGGTTGCAGCGTAAAGAATCCGCCGAACAGAACAAAGCTGAGCAACATGACAAGACTGCTGCCGACCAGTGGCTGCCAGACCAACCTGCCCGGTTCCTGGACAACCAGGATCGTATGGACAAACCACCAGATCCCTAACCCGAGAATCACAAAGTTAATCAACAGCATCGGCCATCCGTTGAACACGGAGATTTGTCGTTCTTTGTTGGTTTTGATCGTTTGTTCGTTCATGGTTCATCCTTTCCATAAGTCTTAGTACGATATCGGCATGATATCATATTGAAATCATATGTCAAGGCAAAATTCCGAGGATTAAGAAAAATTATTTTTTCCAGATCAAAAAATATCACAAGTTTTTTGTATTCAATGACTTAAGAAAGTCATGTGATTATTAAAATTCACACAGAATTCTGAAACAGCCGCATTTCCGCTCCCCAATTCAGACGGCTATACAAGCATGATGGGGATTATCTGAAGCTTGACGCAGGGCCTTAAAAACAGTATAATAATAATCGGAAATCGAAACCATCCAGAAACGGCAAGATAGTGAAGAACCTGACAGATGGGGTCTTGTTGGTAGGGATTATTCGTTTCAAATTGAATCCATCGATACATTGACGGGGTAGAGGCGTGAGACATTCTTCAATTGATTATGCTCCATCTTGGGAAGCATCGAAACGACCCGGAGTCATTCATCCCATCAAAATCCTGGCACTAACCCTTATACTGATCCTCTCGATGGGTATGCCCGCTGCAGGGCAGGGCTATTCCATTGGAGATTTGAATGCAGATCGGAGGGTTGATATCTATGATTTTCGGATGTTTGCCGAACAATGGCTGGATGATAACTGTCTTGTGCCGGGCTGCCTGGCCGACCTGGATGGAACCGACGGCGTGAATGTGACCGACTTTTCCATTCTGGCCCAGAACTGGGGCAGCGAGAAGGGGAGTCTGTTCATCAGCGAGTTCATGGCAAGCAACGGAAGTTCCGTACCGCTGGGCCCGGGCGAACTGCTCGATCAGGACGGAGATTCTTCCGACTGGATCGAGATCTTCAATCCGACCAACCAGGCGATCGCGTTGGGCGGTCGTTATCTAACAAACGACAAAAAAGAACTTGAAAAATGGATGTTTCCCGACGGCACAATGATTGAGCCGAGGGATTTCTTGATCGTCTTTATGTCCGGCAAAAATCTCGTCGGAAATGAACTTCACGCCGGTTTTACGCTCAATGCCGAGGGCGGGTATTTGGCGATTGTCGGAAAAGACGGCAAAACGGTGATTTCGGAATATGATTACCCGCGGCAATTGACGGATATTTCCTATGGAATCGGGCAATTCTCCAGAACCCTGATCGCCGCCGGCGATACGGCATTCTACCGTATCCCCGATGTTTTGGACGCCGAAGCACAATGGATGGCAGGCGCTTTCGACGATCACGGTTGGAATTCCGCCAAGACGGGATTGGGCTTCATGCAAACAACCCCCGTGGTGGCGGATGTTACGATCCCCGGGGATGTGGTTCAGGGCGTTCCCAACGATGGAGATTGGCCCAGTAATGAGTCGCCGCCGTTGGCGATTGACGACAATGTCAGTGCGAAATACTTGCATTTCAAAGGCGATTTCGACCCCGGCGACCCCGCGACCGGGGCGGGATTTCAGGTGACTCCGTCAATGGGCCCGACGATTGTCACGGGACTGACTTTCACGACGGCCAATGATGCGGTGGAACGGGATCCGACGGCTTATGCCCTCTATGGCTCAAACACGAGTATCGACGGACCCTATACGCTGATTGCCGCGGGAAACATCGTTGATTTCAGCCAAGCCACCCCATGGCCGCGCTACACGAAGAACACGACACCGATTTCCTTTTCGAATGACAAGGCCTATACACATTATCAGTTGCTGTTCCCGGCGATTCGAAATGCGCCGGCCGCTGTGGCCATGCAGATCGGCGAAGTGGAGTTGTTGGGTGTGGCCGCCGGCCCGGTCTCTTCCGATATCCGGGATGAGATGTTGAACATCAATGCCTCGCTATGGGTTCGATTGAAATTCGAGATCTCCGCCGACGAGATCGGGACATTCGATGTTCTGTCGCTGCGCATGAAGTACGAAGACGGATTCGTGGCGTATCTGAACGGTGTTGAAGTCGCCCGACGCAATTGCACCGGCGTGGCAGCTTGGAATTCGCATGCTGACGGTGACCGCCCCAATGACTCCGCCCAGGAATATGTATATCTTGACCTATCCAATTTTCTCAATCTGTTGACGGTGGGCACGAATGTGCTGGCGATTCATGCCCTCAACGATACGGTCTCCGACGAAAACTTTTTTATTCAACCGGAATTGTCGGCCGCCGTGAGTGTCGGCGCCCTGCAGTACTTCAAACAAGCCACGCCCCGCGAGTTTAACGGTTCCGGCGCCGTGAATATCGTCAGTGACACAAAATTCAGCGTGAACCGCGGCTTTTACGACGCTCCGTTTACCGTCGAAATCAAAACCGATACCCCCGATGCCACGATCCATTATACCCTGGATGGCAGCACTCCCACGGAGACAGCCGGTTTGCTCTATACCGGCCCGATTCAGATCACCGGCACGACCTGTCTTCGTGCGATGGCGTTCATCCCCGGTTGGTTGTCCACCAATGTTGACACGCAAACGTATATCTTTCTGGATCAGGTCATTCGTCAACCCGCCAATCCTCTGGGTTTTCCGGCCGCATGGGGCGGTACGACCGCGGATTATGCCATGGACCAGCGCGTTGTGAACGACTCGCGATATAGCGGCTTGTTGCGAGATTCCCTCTTGTCGCTTCCGACCCTGTCCATCGTTACCGATTTGGGAAATTTGTTTGGTTCCACCGGTATTTATGAAAACTCAACCCTCGAAGGGAAGGCCTGGGAACGCCCTGCTTCGATTGAGTGGATTAATCCCGACGGCTCGACGGGTTTCCAGGTCAATGCCGGATTGCGCGCTTACGGCGGGGCCTTTCGACGGATGGACCTGACTCGGAAGAAGTCATTTCGTCTATTGTTCAAACGCGAATATGGAGTTCCCAAGCTGGAGTTTCCCTTCTTTGACGCCGAGAATGCAGCCACCCGTTTTGACACGCTAATCCTTCGGGCCGGGGCCAACGACGGCTGGAATAACTGGGGAGGCGCCAATACTCAGTATATCATCGATGAATATCAGCGTCGGACTCAATTGGCCCTCGGCCAGCGTGCCGCCCACGGCCGATTTGTGCATCTTTATATCAACGGTTTGTACTGGGGCATGTACAATCCGGTCGAGCGACCGGAGATGTCCTTTGCAGCGACTTACTACGGTGGAGACAAAACCGAATGGGATGCGATCAACGCCGGCGAACCGGTCGGTGAAAGTCAGACGGCGACCTGGAATTCCATGCTAAGCCAAATTCGCCAGGGCATGGGATCGATCCAGGCCTATCAGAGAATCCAGGGTAACAATCCTGATGGGACGGACAACCCCGCCTATGACAATGTGCTGGATATCGATAACTATATCGACTACCTGTTCTCGAATATCTGGGGGGGGACCGGAGACTGGGGCGGACGAAACTGGTATGTCGCCTGCCGACGGCCTCCGAACGCCACGGGATTCAAGTTCTTCAACTGGGATATGGAAGGTGCCATCATCATCTGGTCGAATCTCAACGAGAATGTCATCAGCCGTTCCGAACCCATTCAGGAACCATTTCAAGCCCTGCGGCAAAACGAAGAATTCCGCATGCTCTTCGCGGATCATGTCCATCGGCACTTGTTCAATAACGGTCCCGCCACTTCCGGTCCGTCCTGGGCACGCTATAAAGAGCTGGCCGATGAAGTTGAACTGGCGGTTATTGCCGAATCGGCACGCTGGGGAGATCAGGCGTCCGGCACGCCCTATACGCAGGCCAACTGGTTATCGACACGGGATTACATCCTGAATACCTATATGCCGCAACGGCCGGACATTGTTCTGGCTCAGTTGAA
>JAAYVQ010000049.1 GCA_012517095.1 Phycisphaerae bacterium
GGCGACTTCAACAGCACAACTCATTCGATATCATCAGTATCCGGCCGCTTACACTCCACCCGGCAAGACCACACACATTTTCAATTGGGCCAACATGCCGCTGATACCGGGGTATTCCCTTACCACGGCACAACGGCAGGAGATCGGCTATCTGTGTTTCCAGGTGGCCGAGTCGGTCGATATGGAGTATTCGGCGGATGGATCCTCGGCGACCCTCTCGGACGCATCGCGGGAATTGCGGGAGTCCTTCGGGTATTCTCAGTCAATATATGGGAAAAACGGATGGCCGAATTCCAATACCAATCTGGATTTCAGTATCCTGAGGAAGATGATCAATCCCAATCTGGACGCGGGCTTTCCGACTCTGCTGGCGATTTTGAATTATGGCGAGGATTACGGTCACGCTATCGTGTGTGACGGATACGGTTTTCAAGGCGACACGGCCTATCATCATCTGAATATGGGGTGGAGCGGAACGGATGACGCCTGGTATTCCCTGCCGACAATTGACGGCGATCTTGGTGCTTACGATACGGTCTATGGCTGCGTGTATAACACATTTCCCAATGGAAAGGGCGAAATCATCAGCGGGCGAACCGTGGATTCTCTCGGCCGACCGGTTGCAGGGGTTCAAGTCTCCACCACCGGAGCCGGGATTACAACAACCACCTCGAAAGGAATTTTCGCTTTCAGCCGGCTGGACTCAAACCGGACTTACACGATCGCGGCAACTAAAGCCGGTTGGTCGTTTGCATCCAAATCCGGGCAGACCGGAACTTCCGTAAACCAATCGAACACCTGCGGCAACTTCTGGAATTTACTTGTGGCGGGGCAACTATCGGCCGGCGATCTGACGCTGAACAAGGTCGCCTATACGGCGGGGGAATCGATCCAGATCGACTTGCTGGACAACGATTTGAACAACGGGCCGCCTCTGACGGTCCTGGTACAGACCGGGGCCGGGGATCAGGAAAGCGTGATTCTGTCGGAGGTCACGGCTGGAAAAGGTTATTTTAGGGGTACTATTCCCACAAAACAACGACCTTTCACCATCGGCAACGGAACGCTGGATCTATGGCAGGGGCAGACGATCACGGTAACCTACCAGGACCTCAATCACGGAAACGGGCAACCCGCCGCCGTAATCGCAACCGCCACTGTCAAAGGATCGCAGGAGACCCTGTACCAGACCGACTTCGAGTCGGGCCTGGACAGCGTCTGGTCGATTGTGGACGGGGGAACTTCGACGGACACCTGGCAGAGGATCGATAGCATAGATGGTTACGGCCAGGGAAAGGTTTTGCTCGCCGACAGCGACGCAGCAGGAAATGTGATCATGGACGAGCAGGCAATCCTTCAGTTGAATTGTGCGGGGTGGAAAACGATGCGATTGCAGTTTGATCATCACTTCAGGGAATTTTCGGTCGATCCGGCGGAAATCGGCGATGTGGATGTCAGCGTCAACGAAGGCGCCTGGCAGAATCTGGTTCGATATCAGTATGGGAGTTTCGAAGGCCAGGTAACTCTGAATCTTCCGAGCACGGCCGACGGACAATCGAATGTCCGGATCCGCTGGCACTACTACAACGCCAACTGGGACTACCATTGGCTGATCGACAATGTACAGGTCACCGGCCTCCGCGGACATCAACCCCCTACCGTCGATCCGTTAAGCTATTTCCTGACCCTGAGAAAGACCCAAACCGTTACCCTATCCGGCAGCGATGACGGGTATCCGTGCAAACGACTTCAATACTGGATCACCGCCCTGCCGGGACACGGATCCCTGAGCGATCCGGATAGGGGAATCATCACAGCCGAGCAACTTCCGTACGCGCTCGCGGAAGGAAAGAAACAGCTCGTCTATACCCCCCGTCCGTGTTTTCTGGGGGTCGATCGATTTGTGTATTTGGCGAACGATTTTGATCTTACGGCCGATGGCGGGATGTCGGAGCCGGCGGACATAACGCTGACCCATCCGGTGGTTCTGAATGCGGACTTTGAGGCCGGATTACCCAATGGCTGGACGATTGTCGATGGGTATTCGGACGGAAATACCTGGGCCTGGACCGAATCCGGTTCGGAAGGTCTGATGGTTGTCGATAGCGACATAGCCGGCGAGGTCTTCATGGATGAGTCACTGGTTACTCCGGTTATCGATTGCAGCCATTACAATCAAGTTCGTATCGTATTCGACCACAATTTCATCTTCTTCTCCGACGAGATTGCGGATGTGGATATCCGAATTGACGGCGGTTCGTGGCAGAACCTGGCACGATATCAGGAACAGGATGCCTACGAGATCGCCGAACTGGACGCCAGCGCCTATGCTGCAGGACATTCCAGCGTGCAATTCCGCTGGCGCTATCATAACGCCTGGTATGACATGTTCTGGGCGGTGTTCCGAGTCACGGTTTTGGCCGGGCAAAGCGCCGCAGGCGATTTCGAAGAGGATTGCGATGTCGATCTGGCCAATTTTGCGGATCTGGCCGCCGTGTGGCAAAGCCAGGCCGGCCAGGACATCTACGATCCGGCCTGCGATATCGCCGAGCCCTTGGGTTTCGTCGATCTGGCCGACCTGACGTCCTTTTGCGAAAATTGGATGGTTCGATTGCCCTGATTCAGTTTTCATTTTCCGCATCATCCTTGCTAAATCCGGGAATTCCCTGTTATGCTGAGAGCGGTCGTGCGTCTAACCACAAGGGGATACCGTTGACTTGAAAGACCAGCTATAGAGAGTCAAGCATAAAAGAAGCGAAATTATTTCTTTGATCTTTGACAAGTGAAGATGTCTCAGGATTTCGGATGATACCCTTGAGGAATATAGTCCCGCCGATCGGTCATGATTCGCCAGACGA
>JAAYVQ010000365.1 GCA_012517095.1 Phycisphaerae bacterium
CCGCTCCAGCAACTTCGCCAACGCCGGTTGCAGCGAAGCCATCTGCTCATATGTCATACTCGATCCTTCCCAACAAACTCGTGTTGGGAGAATCATCGGCATTCCGATTCCATTTTCTTGAGCCCCTGTAGCGCTGTCATACTAAAACCAGATCCAGGCCGATTTGAACCGGATCTGTTCAACAAACAGACACATCCATCCACCCTCAACCGCCAATCCCACCGGATGCGGTCTCTTTTCCTCCCGGAAATTCAGCTATTCATGCCAGACGCCGACTTCGAATTCCTCGGCTCTTGGTAATATTTGACGGACAAAGATCCAGACCTGGATTCAGGGTCCGTCAATTTTCTGGCACGCCATTGGGTGTAATTGCCCCATTTTAACACTTCTTATCCCCCCAGATTTCCACATGGGGTTATTTCTTCCCCACAGGGATTATCCTCTCCCTCTCGGAACGGAATTTGCACATCTTCTTTCGCTCCAATAGTCTCTGCGCACGGAGTCTGGATCAATGAATGATAATGGGATCGATGACAGGAACCAGGACAAGATGAAGATCGCTGCATCTGTGACCGATTTCCCCATTCATCTGGTCGGTTGGTTATGCGACATCCTGGATGGTCTGACCATTCGGGGCGCACAGGTTGACCTGTTTGTGATTCAGGATACCTGATGAGAGCGCCAATTTACCCACGGAAAAACGGAACCGAAGAGCTATGAATCAAACCCCATTGACACGACAGTCATTCGATCGTAACGGGGGCCCCATTCCGTTTGGCCCGCGGGTGAAGACACGGTCAACAGAATCGGACCCGAATCAGTCTCTGGCCCGGGCCCGTGAACTCTTTGCGAGTGGCCGATACGATGAAGCGGTCGATCTCTACGAACAGCTTTCGACGAGCTGTCCCCGTAATGCCGTGGAGATTCTGGCGGAACTCTGTGACCGGTATCGAGCCATTCCCAATCCCGATCGGTATGTGCTCTATCAGTCGCGATTTTTCAACTTCGGAATCCAACCGGGCGACAAGGTACTCGATATCGGCAGCGGAAATGTCCCGTTTCGGCTGGCCACGCATCTGGCTGATCTGACCACCCAGGATAACCAGCTGGGCCGGGCGGGGGTTCCCTTCAAATACCTGGACGGAAAACCCGTGATCCAATGCGATATCGCCCGAATGCCCTTTGCCGATGGAGAATTTGACTTTGCCTATTGTTCGCATGTCCTGGAGCATGTCGATGACCCGGCGGCGGCCTGTAAGGAGTTGATGCGGATCGCCAAACGCGGCTACATTGAAACACCCAGTTTCGCCAAGGACCTGTGGATGGACACCATCGCCGTCAGTAACCACCGTTGGGCCGTGGAACATGTCGGCGGCAAGCTCGTGTTCACCGAATATTCCCCCGCGCAAAAGCTGGGCCTGCAGAATAACATCCTGCGCGACATGGCCTGCAGTCCCCAGACCCCTCGCGAGAAGGCCTTGAGCGCCCTGATTTATCTCAAGGCCAACCTGCTGAATACCATGCTCCTGTGGGACGGCCGGTTTGACTATGAAGTGCGCCTCCACGATGTGAGGGCCGGGGTTGGCCGTGCCGAACTCTCGGCTTCATGTGCCACGGAACTTCCACAACGAAAGGAACCCCACATCAAAACGGAGTTGTCCGTCACTCCAAACCCGTTGGAACCGGACAGGATCGCTCCGCTTGAGCGAAGATCTCAGGGTCGTCGTCCCCGCTTTAGCTTCGTCATGATCGTCCTTAACGGGATGCCGCTGATCGAATACAGTTTGCGATCGATTTACGATTTCGCTCATGAAATCATCGTTGTGGAAGGCGCCGTAAAGAATTGCTTGGCCGCCGCCAATCCCGATGGCAGCAGCCGCGACGGAACCGTCGAGTTTCTCCGCTCGTTCCCCGATCCGCAGCGGAAAATGCGTCTCATCCAGGGGCTGTGGCCCGAAAAATGCCACATGCAGAACAAAGCCCTGGAGTCCATTACCGGCGATTATGTCTGGCTGATTGATTCGGATGAGGTTTACAAGCCGCAGGACCTGGAGACCCTCCGGGATCTGCTGGTCAAAGACCCGACGATCACGCAGGTCAACTTCATTCCCGACAATTTCTGGAAGGGGCTGGACTATATCTTCGTAAACCCCCTGTTTTTCCAGAGCGACTACCATTACCGCAGATTGTTCAAATATGTTCCCGGTGCTGTCTTTACCACGCACCGGCCGCCGACCATGGTCTGGCCCGGATCGAATCGAACGACCGAACAGATGCGTCTGCTCGATGGTTTTCAGACCCGTAAAATGGGCATCCTCCTGTACCATTATAGTTATGTGTTTGAACACCAGGTTGCCCAGAAGAATTCCTACTATGCCCGGCAATGGGGTGACCGGGTCAAC
>JAAYVQ010000366.1 GCA_012517095.1 Phycisphaerae bacterium
CCCCGAAGGTCCGTCCGTTCTTCGGAATCCGGCGGGGGGGGAATCTCCGCTATTCGTCGAGTGATTGCGATACGATTCGGAAGATCGCGGCCGATCAAGGCCCCCATCGGATTGTCTGGAGACGGATTGAACCGTCCTTGTTCGACAAATGCGACCACCGGCTCGGCTTCGTCGTCCGCAGGCACGACTACATACCCCGTCGGCTCCAGATCGACGACATAATACACCGATTCCCCGGCTGAATCGATGAAGGTTTGGATCCCTCCGATTTGCCCGCTCAGCTCCGCTTGCATCGGTTTGGGATCCCACTTCAACCAGCCCTGTACCATTCGTACGGCCCGATCCGGCCCAACGGGTGCGGCAGAAAGACCCTCTCCCATAGCCAGGAACAGGATTACCGCCATCCACCCCCGCATCCGGCACAGCCGCCCCATACCGGGAATTCCTTGTTGTCTCATTGCTTTTCCTTGCACTGGCCCTCTGGCCGAGGGTCAAACTCAAACCGTCATTATACCCAAAACCATGGCCCGAATGCAAGGGTCCGATAATCGGTTAATACTCCCGATTCGTGAGAATTCCCGGTTGCGGAACGGGGTATTTGCCATCGGCGGCTGCCAGAAGTGGGGCCGGGGAATTCATCGTAAGCTGATCCACATTCGGTGCGAATTCAAAGTCGCTCTGGATCATCTCTTCAAAGGTTACGATCTGGCCGGTGTGGACGGCTCGTCGGCCCATGATAGTGACCAGTCCTGCCTCCGCGCCGCGCTGGACTTCGTTGAACGGGGTATCCTTAAGAATCGCCTCGATCAGCTCATCCCATTCAACCTGATAGGGATTCGGCTCGGGCTGCGGGAAGGCCCAGGCCAGATTGTCCTTGGCGAAATCCTGGGTGGTGTAGATGCGGCACTTGGCCGGGGTGTGGATAAAGGTTGAAATCACCGCCGCGCCTTTGGTCCCGTGAGCATAACTGGCGAATTCGGCGTGACATTGATTGATGTTTCGAGCGTATTGAAATAGCTTGGTTCCGTCGGCAAAGGTGTATTCGACATCGTACATGTCGAAGTTCTGGTCCACACAGTCACCGCGATAACAGCGGGCCCCCGATCCTTGGGCGCGGACCGGCCAGCTACCCTTCATCCAACAACACTCGTCCACTGTGTGCGAGACATAATCATGCATCAGGCCCCCGCTGGCCCACATAAAACCCAGATAATTGCGGATCTGCCAAGGCAATTCGGCGATGTCGGCCGGCCGCGGTCGGACAAATCCCGCGGGTCCCTGCTGCCGATAGGTTCTCATGGCCAAGATCTCCCCGATCTGACCGGATCGAATCCGTTCATGCAGCTCACGACGGGCCGCGCAATGACGGCACATCAGTCCGACTCCGACTTTAAGGTTTTTCTTCTTGGCGTCTTCTCCAAGCTGGATCATCCGGCGAGTGGTCGGGCCGTCCACCGCAATTGGTTTTTCCATGAAGACATGAATCCCCTTTTGAACTGCATATCGAAAATGGACCCACCGGAAAGCCACCGGCGTCGTGAGGATCGCCACATCGCCCGGCCGGAGGCAATCCATCGCTTTCTGATAGGCGTCAAATCCGAGGAATCGTCTCTCAGGTGGGACATCGACTTGTGACTTCTGGTATCCCTCGACCCAACCATCGGCGGATCCGCCGGTTCGGGGTTCCTCAGCCGCTTCAAGCAGACCGTCATAACTTTTTTGCAGCCGATCTTCAAAAAGGTCGGCCATTGCGTAGAGATGTACCCGGGCTTTCTTCGTCGCCATTGCGTTGGCCGCGGCGCTGGAACCCCGGCCTCCGCAGCCGATCAGGACGACACGGAGGGTGTTGTCTGAAGCGGCGAAAACGGCCGGAGACAAGGCCGACAACAAAGCCGAAGAGGCGGTGATTCGGCCGGTGGTTTTCAAAAACGCCCGTCGCGACATGTCTGGGTTCGGATTCATTACGGATCCTATTGTCTTTCGGTTGGATGGATCGTTGATTCCCGGATATCCGCCCCGGAAATCCTTCGCCATTATATCCGATGTTCCGGTCGATACAATCCGTCGAAATACGATTGAATCTCGCCTCCGATGTGTTATCCTGTTCGGCGTTCAATCCCTCGTTCAGGAGATCAACATGGCACAGTACAAACGATGGTTATTCGCGTTCGCTGTTATCGGGATCACGGCCTTGTCCGGTTGCGGACTGTTCCAGCCGACATTGCAAACCTCGGCCCCGGGAGTTCTCTTCGATTTCCGCCAGATAAAATTGGCCAATGGTTTGAGAGTCGTGACGCTGGAAGACTTTTCCTGCCCGATCGTGGCCGTCCAGGTCTGGTACCATGTCGGCAGCAAAAATGAGCGTCCCGACCGGCAGGGGTATGCCCACATGTTCGAACACATGATGTTCAAGGGCACCGATCGCGTTGGGCCCCGTGACCATTTCTCTCTGATCAACCAGGTTGGCGGCCAGGTCAATGGCTTCACGAGCTTTGACCGTACCGCGTATGTCCAGACTCTACCGGCCGATCAGCTTGAACTGGCGCTCTGGCTGGAAGCCGAGCGGATGTCGTTTCTCAAGATCGATCAGGAGGCCTTCGATACCGAGCGCAAGGTCGTCGAGGAGGAACTGCGCATGGGCCAGAATCGACCCTATGGAACGCTCTGGAAAAAATCGCTGGCCGGCGTCTTTCAGGTCCATCCCTACCGCTGGATGCCCATCGGACAGATCGCTCACCTTCGAGCGACCAGTGTGGCCGATTTACGGGATTTTTGGATGCGGAATTATGTTCCCAACAATGCGACTCTGGTTATCGTCGGCGCCGTCCCGCATGCCAAGGCCCAGCAAATGGCCCGGAAGTATTTCGAATGGATCAAACCGCAACCGCAACCGGAGACGGTCCGGATTGTTGAACCGCCTCTGAAGGCCCCCAAAACCCTCACCATCTCCGATGAAAATTCCCCCGCTCCGATGGTCATCATGGTCTGGCGAACCGTGGCCACCGGACATCCTGACGAACATCGGCTGGACCTCTTGAGCGAGATCCTCGGTGGTGGTCAGAGTAGCCGGTTGTATCTGGATCTGGTGTCCAAAAAACTTTGGGCCGTCGATGCCTCAGCCAGTTGTTGGAATCTGGAACAGGATGGCCTGTTTTTTTTCCAGATCGTCCTGTCCGAAACCGGCGATCCGGAAAAAGTAATCGAGGCCGTGAAAGGCCATATTCGCGATATCCAGAAAGACGGCGTATTGGAGGAAGAATGGACAAAAGCCAGAAACCAGAAGCTTAAGGGCCTGATTACACAGAATCTTGAAGTCGATAATAAAGCTCAGGCCCTCGGCGTGGCCTCTGTTGAACGGGGAAGCCCTTCCAAGGCCAATACCATACTTAGCGACATCCAGTCGGTCACGCGAAAACAGATTCAGAATGCGGCCCGAAAATATCTGGCGGAAGACCGTTTGTTGGTTATCGATGTTAAGAAAAATGACCGTGGAATGGCGGCTGGTGAAAAAGACAAAGAAGATATGCCCGTCGCCGCCCCTGAAGCCCATGCCCCGCCTCCCGGCCGGGCTGGAACCGTTCGTCCGGTGGATTTTCCCGCCCAGGCCCCGATAGGTCCGCTGGTCAAAGCCGAGCCACAGAGAATATTCGATCGCTCCGTTTTGCCCAACGGTCTTACAGTCCTGGTCGTGCCGAACAAAGAAGTCCCCTTTGTAACGGTCTCCCTGGGACTATTGAACGGTGGCTGGACTGAGGCCAGGCC